>JBQCEN010000052.1:0-17134 GCA_051960215.1 Pararhizobium sp. | reverse complement strand
GTCTTCCGCATCGACGAAGCTGATCCACGGCGGCCTGCGCTACCTCGAACATTACGAGCTCCGCCTCGTGCGGGAGTCGCTGCTGGAGCGGGAAGTGCTTTGGGCGCTGGCGCCGCATATCATCTGGCCGCTGCGCTTCGTCCTGCCGTACCAGAAGGGCCTCCGCCCGGCCTGGCTGCTGCGCCTCGGCCTCTTCCTCTATGACCATATCGGCGGCCGGAAGCGTCTGCCGCCGACGCGCGTCCTCGACATGCAGAGCGACCAGGCGGCCCGGCCGCTGAAGCCGCTCTTCACGAAGGCCTTCGAATATTCCGACTGCTGGGTCGACGACGCCCGCCTCGTCGTCCTCAATGCGCGCGACGCGGCCGACCGCGGCGCCGAGATCATGACCCGCACGCGCGTCGTCTCGGCACGCCGCGGGGAGGGCGCCTGGTCGGTGACGACGGAGGACGCGGCGACGGGCGAGCGCCGCCTGGTGCGCGCGCGGCTGCTGGTCAACGCCGCGGGGCCCTGGATCGACGCGGTCCTCGAGACGACGCTCGGCGGCAACGCCCATCGCAATGTCCGGCTCGTCAAGGGCAGCCACATCGTCGTCAGGCGCAAGTACGACGATCCGCGCGCCTATTTCTTCCAGAACGCCGACGGCCGCATCTTCTTTGCGATCCCCTACCAGGACGCCTTCACGCTGATCGGGACGACGGACGAGGATTTTTCGGGTGATCCGCAGGCGGTGCGCATCTCCGACGCCGAGATCGATTATCTCTGCACGGCGGCGAGCGCCTATTTCGCCGAGCCCGTCCGGCGCGACGACATCGTCTGGGCCTATTCCGGCGTTCGTCCGCTCTACGACGACGGCGCGTCGAAGGCGCAGGAGGCGACCCGCGACTACGTCCTCAAGACGGAAGGTTCGGATGACGAGCCGCGGCTCGTCAACGTCTTCGGCGGCAAGATCACGACCTATCGCCGCCTTTCGGAAGCCGTGCTCGACAGGATCGCCCAGGCGCTCGGTCCCCGCGGCCGCGCATGGACGGGCAGCACGCCGCTTCCGGGCGGGGATTTCGGCGTCACAGGCTACGAGGATCAGGTCGGCGCGCTTTCGCGCGACTACCCCTTTCTGCCTGTTGCGCTTACGCGCCGCTATGTCAGGCTCTACGGGACGCGGGCGCGGATGATCCTCGGCGAAGCGCGCTCGATGGCCGATATGGGGGCGGATTTCGGCTCGGGGCTTCACGCGGCGGAGGTCCGCTACCTGATGGAGGCGGAGTGGGCGCGGACGGCGGAGGACGTCCTGTGGCGGCGGACGAAGCTCGGCCTCCACATCCGCCGCCCGGAGGCGCTCGAGGCGATCGACCGCTTCATGCAGGCGGCGCGGCGGCCGGTGGTCGCCGGGCCCGGCGCGCGCGCGAGCAAGGCCTGAGAGGGGAGAAGGATGCTCGAACTCAGAAACGTCACGAAAGTCGTGGGCGCCGAAACGCACATTCACGAAACGAGCCTGAGGCTCGAACGCGGCTCGCTGAACGTCCTCCTTGGTCCGACGCTTTCCGGCAAGACCTCGCTGATGCGGCTGATGGCAGGCCTCGACAGGCCGAGCGGCGGCAGCGTTCATTTCGACGGCAGGGACGTCACCGGGGTCCCCGTCCAGAAGCGCAACATCGCGATGGTCTACCAGCAGTTCATCAACTACCCGGCGATGACGGTCTACGAGAACATCGCCTCGCCGCTCAGGCTTTCGGGCGCCGACAAGGCGACGATCGATCGCGAGGTGAAGGCGGCGGCGGAGCTTCTCAGGTTGACGCCGTTCCTCGGCCGCACGCCGCTCAACCTCTCCGGCGGCCAGCAGCAGCGCACGGCGCTCGCGCGCGCCATCGTCAAGCGGGCGGGCCTGGTGCTCCTCGACGAGCCGCTCGCCAACCTCGACTACAAGCTGCGCGAGGAACTGCGCGCCGAACTGCCGAGGATTTTCGCGGAAACGGGCTCGATCTTCGTCTATGCGACGACCGAACCAACGGAGGCGCTGCTTCTCGGCGGCAACACGGCGACGCTCTCCGAAGGCCGCGTCACGCAGTTCGGTCCGACCGTCGAGGTCTTCCGCCGGCCGAAGGACCTCCTGACGGCGCGGACTTTCGCCGATCCGCCGCTGAATACGATCGTCCTCGACAAGAACGGCAGCGCGTTCATCGTCGACGGCGGCGTCCGCCTGCCGGTCCCGCCGCAGTATGTCGGGGAACTTGACGGCACCTACACCGTCGCCTTCCAGCCGCATCACCTGTCGCTGGAGCCGCAGGCGCCGGGCGCTCCGTCCGTCCGCGTCAAGGTCTCGGTGACGGAGATCACAGGCTCGGAAAGCTTCGTCCACGTCGATTTCGCCGACATGCGCTGGGTGATGCTGACGACCGGCATCCACAACTTCGACGCCGACGACGTGATCGACGTCTTCATCGACCCCCGCCACGTCATGGTCTTCGACGGCAACGGCAAGGCCGTTCCGCCGGCCATGCGGCAGGCCGCTTGAGGAGGGCCCGATGGCGCGCATCGATCTCGACCATATCCGCCACGCCTACACCGCCAACCCGCGCTCGCCGGCCGACTATGCGCTGAAGGAAGTCGATCACAGCTGGCAGGACGGCGGCGCCTATGCGCTGCTCGGGCCGTCCGGCTGCGGCAAGACCACGCTGCTCAACATCATCTCCGGCCTGCTGAAGGCGTCCGAAGGGCGCATCCTCTTCGACGGGCGCGACGTGACGAACCTCTCAACCCACGAGCGCAACATCGCTCAGGTCTTCCAGTTCCCCGTCGTCTACGACACGATGACGGTCTACGAGAATCTTGCCTTTCCGCTGCGCAACCGCGGCGTCCGGGAGGCGGAGGTCAAGCGGAAGGTGGACGAGATCATCGAGATGATCGGTCTTGCCGACCGGGCGCATCGCAAGGCGCGGGGGCTGACGGCCGACCAGAAGCAGAAGATCTCGCTCGGCCGCGGCCTCGTGCGTTCCGACGTCAACGCCATCCTCTTCGACGAGCCGCTGACGGTCATCGACCCGCATATGAAGTGGGTGCTGCGCACGCAGCTCAAGCAGCTGCATCGCCGCTTCGGCTACACGATGGTCTACGTCACCCACGACCAGACCGAGGCGCTGACCTTCGCCGACACGGTCGTCGTCATGTATGACGGCGAGATCGTCCAGATCGGCACGCCGGAGGAGCTGTTCCAGCGGCCGCAGCATACCTTCGTCGGCTATTTCATCGGCTCGCCCGGCATGAATGTCATGCCGGTGACGCTGGACGGGGCGCAGGCGCGCCTCGGCAGCCGGGTCATCGCGCTGCCGCGCCCGCCGAAGACGAAGCTTTCCGGCCGCACCGAGCTCGGCATCCGCCCGGAATATGTCCGCCTCGGCCGCGAGGGCCTGCCGGCCTCGATCGCGAAGGTGGAGGACCTCGGCCGCCACAAGGTCGTCCGCGCCGTGGTCGAGGGCCACGAGGTGGCGGCCGTCATCCCGGAGGATCTCGAGATTCCGGCCGAGCCGCACGTTGTCTTCGATCCGGCCGGCATCAACCTCTACGCCGATTCCTGGCGCGTCGAGACGGGAGCCTGAGCGATGGACAAGACCTGGAACAACAAGGCCTGGTTCATGCTGATCCCGGTCCTCGTGCTGGTCGGGTTCTCGGCGGTCATCCCGCTGATGACGGTCGTGAACTATTCGGTGCAGGACACCTTCGGCAACAACGTCTTCTTCTGGGCCGGCACGTCCTGGTTCGACCAGATCCTGCATTCCTCGCGCGTCTGGAGCGCGATGGGCCGCAACCTCGTCTTCTCATTCGTCATCCTCGCGATCGAGGTGTCGCTCGGCATCTTCATCGCGCTCAACATGCCGCGTCGCGGCATCGGCGTGCCCGTCTGCCTCGTGTTGATGGCGTTGCCGCTGCTCATCCCGTGGAACGTCGTCGGCACGATCTGGCAGGTCTTCGGCCGCACCGACATCGGCCTGCTCGGCTATTACATCGACGCGATCGGCATCGACTACAACTACGTATCCAACCCCGTCGATGCCTGGTTGACGGTGATCGCCATGGACGTCTGGCACTGGACGAGCCTCGTCGTGCTTCTCTGCTATGCCGGTCTCGTCTCGATCCCCGACGCCTTCTATCAGGCCGCCAAGATCGACGGCGCCTCGCGCTGGTCCGTCTTCCGCTACATCCAGCTGCCCAAGATGCACCGCGTGCTGCTGATCGCCGTGCTTTTGCGCTTCATGGACTCCTTCATGATCTACACGGAGCCTTTCGTCGTCACCGGCGGCGGCCCGGGAAACTCGACGACCTTCCTGTCGATCGATCTCGTGAAGATGGCGCTCGGCCAGTTCGACCTCGGCCCGGCGGCCGCGATGTCGCTGATCTACTTCCTGATCATCCTTCTCCTGTCATGGGTCTTCTACACGGTCATGACGAACTATGATGCGAGGCAGTGAGATGAACGGCCCGACGAAATCACTGCAGGCGACGGCGGGCGAGACGTCGCTGCGCGAACGGGCACCGGCCCCCGGCGTTGCGGCCGGCCAGGGAAATGATGCCCTGGCGCGGCGGATGCGCCGGCGCGGCGAGCAGGCGCGCTGGTCCTGGCTCGTGCCGACGCTCTACATCATCGTCCTGCTCCTGCCGATCTACTGGCTCATCAACATGAGCTTCAAGACGAACCACGAGATCGTCACCTCGCTGACGCTCTATCCGCACGAGCCGACGCTCCGGAACTACAGGATCATCTTCACCGACCGGTCCTGGTATTCCGGCTACATCAACTCGATCAGCTACGTGCTGATCAACATGGTGATCTCCGTCGCCTGCGCGCTGCCCGCAGCCTACGCCTTCTCGCGCTATCGCTTCCTCGGCGACAAGCACGTCTTCTTCTGGCTGCTGACGAACCGCATGGCGCCCCCGGCGGTCTTCGCGCTGCCGTTCTTCCAGCTCTATTCCGCCTTCCACCTGATCGACACCTATATCGCCGTGGCGCTGGCGCACTGCCTCTTCAACGTGCCGCTCGCGGTCTGGATCCTCGAGGGCTTCATGTCGGGCGTGCCGAAGGAGATCGACGAGACCGCCTATATCGACGGCTATTCGTTCCCGCGCTTCTTCCTGAAGATCTTCGTGCCGCTGATCGCGAGCGGCATCGGCGTCGCCGCCTTCTTCTGCTTCATGTTCTCGTGGGTCGAGCTGTTGCTCGCCCGCACGCTGACGACCGTCGACGCCAAGCCGATCGCGGCGATCATGACGCGCACGGTCTCGGCCGCCGGCATGGACTGGGGCCTGCTTGCCGCCGCCGGCGTGCTGACGCTGATCCCCGGCGCGCTCGTCATCTACTTTGTCCGAAACTACATCGCCAAGGGCTTCGCCCTGGGCCGGGTCTGAGGAGGGCGGCCGATGAACACCAACTTCTCCTGGATGGCCTGGACCTGGCCGACCGCGATCTTCTTCATCGTCATCGCGGCGCTCCTCGTCGGCATGGGCGTCTGGGAATACGTCTCGCCGGGCGGCAATCCGCGGGTCGGCGTGCTGCGCTTCGAGACGACGCGCGGCGACCGGCTCTTCGTCTCGCTGCTCGGCGCAGCCTTCATCAATCTCGCATGGCTCGGCCTCGTGGGGCCCAGCCTGTGGTGGTCGCTTGCCCTGTCGGTCGTCTACGCCATCGGCGTGTTCCGGTTCGTCTAGGCAGGTGGAATGCCGGCGCCCGCCATGGGGGCGGACGCTTCACGTCAGCGTGTGCTTTGCAAGGGAGGACTTTATGCGAAGACAAGTTTTGACAGCAACGACGGCGATGATCCTGCTTGCTTCGGCGGGACATGCCTTTGCCGGGATGGATGAGGCCAAGCAGTTCCTGGACCAGGAGATCAACGGCATGTCGACGCTGTCGCGTGCCGACCAGGAAAAGGAGATGCAGTGGTTCGTCGACGCGGCCAAGCCGTATCAGGGCATGGAGATCCATGTCGTGTCGGAGGCGCTGACGACCCATTCCTATGAATCGAAGACGCTTGCGCCGTGGTTCTCGAAGATCACCGGCATCAAGGTCATCCACGACGTCATTCAGGAGGGCGACGTCGTCGAGAAGATCCAGACGCAGATGCAGACGGGTCAGAACCTCTATGACGGCTGGGTCAACGACTCCGACTTCATCGGCACGCACTGGCGCTACGGCCAGGTGCGCAACCTGACCGACTGGATGGCGGGCGAGGGCAAGGACGTCACCGACCCGATGCTCGACCTCAAGGACTTCATCGGGCTGTCGTTTACCACCGCGCCGGACGGCAAGCTCTACCAGCTTCCCGACCAGCAGTTCGCAAACCTCTACTGGTTCCGCTACGACTGGTTCACGGACCCGAAGAACAAGGCCGACTTCAAGAAGCAGTTCGGCTACGACCTCGGCGTGCCGGTCAACTGGTCGGCCTATGAGGACATCGCCAAGTTCTTCACCGGCCGCGAGATGGACGGCAAGAAGGTCTATGGCCACATGGACTACGGCAAGAAGGACCCGTCGCTCGGCTGGCGCTTCACCGACGCGTGGCTGTCGATGGCCGGCAACGGCGACAAGGGCCTGCCGAACGGCAAGCCGGTCGACGAGTGGGGCATCCGGGTCAACGAGAAGAGCCAGCCGACCGGCTCGTGCGTCGCGCGCGGCGGCGATACGAACGGCCCGGCGGCCGTCTATTCGGTCGTCAAGTATCTCGACTGGCTGAAAAACTATGCGCCGCCGGAAGCGCAGGGCATGACCTTCTCTGAATCCGGACCGGTGCCGGCGCAGGGCAACATCGCCCAGCAGATCTTCTGGTACACCGCCTTCACCGCCGACATGGCCAAGCCCGGCCTGCCGGTCGTCAACGAAGATGGCACGCCGAAGTGGCGCGTCGCCCCGTCGCCGCACGGCTCGTACTGGCACCAGGGCCAGAAGCTCGGCTATCAGGACGTGGGCTCCTGGACCCTGATGAAGTCGACGCCGACCAAGCGGGCGCAGGCGGCCTGGCTCTATGCCCAGTTCGTCACGTCGAAGACGGTCGACGTCAAGAAGAGCCAGACCGGCCTCACCTTCATCCGCGACTCCACCATCCACGACAAGAGCTTCACGGAGCGGGCGCCGAAGCTCGGCGGCCTGATCGAGTTCTACCGGTCGCCGGCGCGCGTCCAGTGGACCCCGACGGGCACCAACGTTCCGGACTACCCGAAGCTCGCGCAGCTCTGGTGGCAGAACATCGGCGACGCGGCGGCCGGCGCGAAGACCCCGCAGGAGGCGATGGACGCGCTCTGCGCGGCCCAGGAGAGCGTGCTCGAGCGCCTCGAAAGGGCGGGCATCCAGGGCGACAAGGGGCCGAAGCTCAACGACGAGCACGACATGGCCTACTGGGTGAAGGATGCCAAGGAGCACGGCAACCTGGCGCCCCAGCCGAAGCTCGCCAACGAGAAGGAAAAGCCGGTCACGGTCGACTACGACGAGCTCGTCAAGAGCTGGTCGCAGGAAGCCAAGAACTGAGCGCTTGACAATGCGATGCCGGGGCCTTCGGGTCCCGGTATTCGTTTGCGGGTCGGCTGCGGTCGATCTGCCCCTCCGGAAAGATCGTTTCGCATGACAGGCACCATTCTCGCCATCGACCAGGGCACCACCTCGAGCCGCGCGCTCGTCTTCGGTGCCGACCATAAGATCATCGGGCTCGGGCAGAAGGAATTCCCGCAGCATTACCCGGCCTCCGGCTGGGTGGAGCACGATCCGGAGGAGATCTGGGAGAGCGTCGTCTGGTCGATCGGAACCGCGCTCGATGCGGCCGGCGTGACGATGGCCGATATCGATGCGATCGGCATCACGAACCAGCGTGAGACGGTGGTCGCCTGGGACCGGCAGACGGGCAGGGCGGTCCACAACGCCATCGTCTGGCAGGACCGACGCACCGCAGCTCTCTGCAGCCGCCTGAAGGAGGATGGCCACGAGGCGCTGTTCTCGAAGAAGACGGGTCTCATTCTCGATCCGTATTTCTCGGGCACCAAGTTCGCCTGGCTGCTCGACAACGTGAAAGACCTGCGTGAACGCGCGCAAGCCGGCGAGGTCTGCTTCGGCACGGTCGACAGCTTCCTGATCTGGCGGCTGACCGGCGGCCGCAGCTTCGTCACCGACGCGACCAACGCCTCGCGCACGCTGGTCTTCGACATCGTCGAGAACCGGTGGGACGAGGAGCTTTGCGACATCCTCGGCGTGCCGATGGCGGCCTTGCCCGAGGTCAAGGACTGCGCCGCCGATTTCGGGACCCTCTCGGCGGAGGTTTTCGGGGCCGAAGTGCCGATCCTCGGCGTCGCCGGCGACCAGCAGGCGGCGACGATCGGGCAGGCCTGCTTCACGCCGGGCATGATGAAATCCACCTATGGCACTGGATGCTTCGCCGTCCTGAACACCGGCGACGCGCTCGTGCGGTCGCAGAACCGGCTTCTGTCGACGATCGCTTACCGCCTCGACGGCAAGACGACCTATGCCCTCGAAGCCTCGATCTTCGTGGCGGGTGCGGCCGTCCAGTGGCTGCGCGACGGCCTCGGCGTCATCTCGACCGCATCCGAGAGCGGCGAACTTGCCGCCAGGGCCGATCCGAACCAGGACGTCTATCTCGTGCCGGCCTTCGTCGGCCTTGGCGCGCCCCATTGGGATGCGGAAGCCCGCGGCGCGGTCTTCGGCCTGACGCGCAACACCGGCCCTGCCGAATTCGCCCGTGCCGCCCTCGAATCGGTCTGCTTCCAGACCTGCGACCTCCTGCACGCCATGCAGGGCGATTGGGACGCCACGGCGGAGGACACGATCCTCAGGGTCGACGGCGGCATGGTCGCCTCGGACTGGACGATGCAGCGCCTGAGCGACATCCTCGACGCGCCGGTCGACCGGCCGGCGATCCTTGAGACGACGGCGCTGGGAGCGGCCTGGCTCGCCGGCCATCGCGCCGGCGTCTGGCCGGGCATGGAGGCGTTCGCCCGCCACTGGGCGCTCGAATGGCGCTTCGAGCCGAAGATGGACGCGGGCGAGCGCCGGCGGCGGCTTGCCGGCTGGTCGGACGCCGTGTCGCGCTGCCTGACGCGGCGTCCTGGCTGAAGGGGCGGGAGTGGGAGCGCGGCCTGTTGGTGGACATGCGCGGCGTCCTGTCGCATCACGGCATCCCAACGCGGCGCCAACCCATCCGCCGACGTCATCCTCGGGCTTGTCCCGAGGATCTGCTACGTTTTCGGATGACCTGCGTCGGTAGATGGTCGGCACAAGGCCGACCATGACGGCGGACGGGTGGAGACAGCCTGAGCGTGACGAAGGGTCAGAGAGCAGTCCGTTCGACTTCGTGCAGCGTTCGCTTGCTCACCGTCCCCAGGTGAGCGCCAGCGGCTTCGCCTGGCGGGCAAGCTTCAGCAGGCCCTCGCGCGTTGCCGGATGGAGCGGCGCCAGCGGGTGGCGGACGTGGTCCGACTTGATGACGCCGCCTTCCATCATCACCGTCTTGCAGGCCCGCAGGCCGCACTGGCGGTTCTCGTAGTTGATGAGCGGCAGGATCGCCGCGTAGTGGTCGGCCGCCTCGTCGTGCCGGCCGGCAGCGAAGGTGGCGACGACCTTCTTGATCAGGTCCGGCTGGAGCGCCGAGCACATCGTGCCGGTCGCCCCCGCTTCGAGATCGGCCATCAGCGTGATCGACTCCTCGCCGTCGAAGGGACCTTCGATCGCCTCGCCCGCCGCCTCGATCAGCGCGCGCAGCTTTGCAGCGGCCTGCGGCGTCTCGATCTTGAAATAGGAGAGGCTGGGGATCTTCCGCGCCATCTCGGCGAGGAAGGCGACCCGCAGCGCGACGCCCGAAAGCGGCGCATCCTGCACCATGACGGGAATGTCCGCCGCCGCGGCTGCCCGCTCGAAGTGCGACAGCACCGCCGCCTCGTCGATCATCGCCGTCGCGCCGTGGTAGGGTGGCATCAGCATGATCATGGCGGCGCCGAGGGAAGCGGCCTCCCGGGCCCGCGCCTCGACGATCGCCGTCGAGAAATGCGAGCAGGTGACATTGATCGGCACGCGTCCGCCGACATGCTCGAGGCAGAGCCGCGTCAGCGTCGCGCGCTCCTCGTCGGACAGCAGGAACTGCTCGGAATAGTTCGCCAGGATGCAGATGCCGTCGACGCCCTGGTCGATCATGCAGTCGAGCACGCGGCGCTGGCCGTCGAGATCGAGCGCACCGGTCTCGGTGAAGGGCGTCGGCGCAACCGGCCAGACGCCGGTGTAAGGCTGTGTCGTCATGATGGTCCCGTGTCTCCCGTTCTCGCTGCCCGGCGTCGACGATCTTTTAGCGGCCAGCGCCGGCGTTGCACAGCCCCGCGGATGCGAAACAAATCGCGCCTCCCGGGGTTGGGCACCACGAGAGGCCGCGCCCATGACGGGCGCGGGCTCGGATTCCAGGGAGCGTCGAGATGGCGGAAGACGGGAAACCAGGCGGCTCGGGAGCGCGCCCGCAGGACGACGCAAAGCCGCAATTCAAGCAGACGCGCCACGGCGGCGACAAGGAAGGCGTGATGAGTGCCGATCCGAAGGCGCTGTCGAAGAAGGAAAATGGCGATTCCACCTTCACGAACGACAGCCGGTACAGCACCAGGCGCGAGTGACGCCAGGTCAGGCGGTTGGCCAGGCGTCGAGAATTTCGTCCACCTCTGCCGTCTCCAGTTGCTCCGCGAACCGGTCCGCATAAAGCGTCATCAGCGCATCGTGCGTCGCATCGGCCGATGAGCAGACGGCATCGGTCGCGATGACGACGCGGAAACCGTGGTCGATCGCGCCGAGCACCGTGGCGAGCACGCACACATCCGTCTCGCCCCCCGTTATCACGAGCGTATGGATGCCGCGGTCCGCCAGGTGGCTGGCAAGCCGGCCATTCATCCACGGCGAATAGACCGCCTTGTCGAAGACCGCCGCCGGCGGGACGAACATGCGCAGCGGCGTCGCCAGGTCGACGACGTCGCCGCCCGCTTCCGCAAGCGTCATCGCAGCCCATTTCCGATAGTAGCGGGCCCAGGTGCCGACGCCTTCGCCGGGCTCTGCAGCAGGAATAAAGCGCGTGAAGATGGTCTCCGCCGGATGACGCTCGGCGATCCTCACGACCTCCGGCAGGATGCGCGGCATCCACGGCACCTGCCATTCGGTCTCGCGGGCGAACATCTCCTGCATGTCGACGCACAGATGCGCCGCGCGCGGTCCGACTGGGCCATGTTTCAGCATCGGCTCTCCGGTGCATGCGTCCCACCCGACGGTGCGGATCCGGGCCGATCGGGCGGCCACGAAGGGGGAGGACGGCCTCGGTGGTCGCAAAACGAATCCGCACCGCCGGGCGTCGAACATGGCGATTCCGTTGATGTTCCCGGGTATTTGCAAACATTGTTGCGAAGGCGCACTGGCTGCGGCTCATGAGTTGCAGCGCCGGAGCGCGGACGTGGACGCGCGCTCTGCCGGCGCTATCTTGCCCCTGTCCGCCGTCGCGGCAGCCGGAGCGGACGCATTTCAAGTGACGAATGAATGGTTCCCAAGGAGACGTTGGCCATGGACTATGTGAGACTGGGATCGACCGGTATGGAGGTGTCTCGCATCTGCCTTGGATGCATGACTTATGGCATTCCCGAGCGCGGCAATCATTCCTGGACGCTGCGCGAGGAGGACAGCCGCCCGTTGATCCGGAAGGCGCTCGACCTCGGCATCAATTTCCTCGACACCGCCAACGTCTATTCCGACGGCACGTCCGAGGAGATCGTCGGGCGGGCGCTCAAGGATTTCTGCAAGCGCGACGAGATCGTGCTCGCGACGAAGGTCCATGGCCGGATGCACGAGGGGCCGAACGGTGCCGGGCTGTCGCGCAAGGCGATCCTCTCGGAGATCGACAACAGCCTCCGCCGCCTCGGCACCGACTACGTCGACCTCTACCAGGTCCACCGTTTCGACCCGAAGACGCCGATCGAGGAGACGCTCGAGGCCCTGCACGACGTGGTGAAGGCCGGCAAGGCGCGCTACATCGGCGCCTCGTCCATGTTCGCCTGGCAGTTCGCCAAGATGATCTTTACGGCCCGGGCCCATGGCTGGACGCAGTTCGTCAGCATGCAGGACCACGTCAACCTTCTGAACCGCGAGGAGGAGCGGGAGATGCTGCCCTTCTGCCGCGACCAGGGGATCGGCGTCCTGCCGTGGAGCCCGCTGGCGCGCGGCCGGCTGACGCGCGACTGGGACGCGACCAGCGAGCGCCAGCAGAGCGACGCCTTCGGCGGCCGGCTCTACGTCAACACGGGGGATTCCGACCGAAAGATCGTCAAAGCCGTCGGCGCGATCGCCGGGAAACGCGGCGTGTCGCGTGCCCAGGTGGCGCTGGCCTGGCTTTTGACGCGGCCCGGCGTGACGGCGCCGATCATCGGCGCCTCGAAGCCGCATCATCTCGACGATGCCGTCGCCGCGCTGTCGCTCGCGCTCGACGCCGAGGAGATCGAGGCACTCGAGGAGCCTTACGTGCCGCATCCCCTCGTCGGCTTCTGACGACGCCGTTCCTCGTGCGGCGCGACCGCGCGTTGCACGACTCATCCAAATCTGTAGGGTCGCCGCCATGACACGGGTGACCCTCCGCTTCGATTTCGACACGGGCGCGCAGCTTGGGCCGGGCAAGATCCGGCTGCTCCAGCTCATCGGCGAGAAGGGCTCGATCCGCGCCGCCGGCGAGGCGATGGGCATGTCCTACCGCCGCGCCTGGCTCCTCTGTGACAGCCTCAACCGCATGTTCCTGGAACCCGTCGTCGACAAGAAGCATGGCGGCCGGCGCGGCGGCGGTGCGGCGCTGACCGCCTTCGGCGCCGATCTCGTCGCAACCTACCGCCGGATGGAGGACGACGTCGCCGCACGTCTCACGGACGACATCCGGCGTCTCGGCGCGGCTCTCGACCCCTCTTTTCGTCCGGACGACGGCCGGGCCGGCGAGGAAGAGGGCGCCTGATCGCTCATCGCCGCGCGTCGGCGTCCGCTGCCGCCGCCGGTGTGGCGGCCGCAAAGAGCGTGTGGCGGTCGAAGGACACGGACTTGACGATCGCGAAGACGGATCGTCCGACGTGCAGGTCGAGATGGCCGACCGAGTAGCGCGTCAGCCGCGCGGTGATGATCTCCGATCCGCAGCGCACCTTGACGTCGACGACCGGCCCGCCCGCATCGGCCAAACCGTCCACCGTGCCCTGGAGCACGTTGAGCGCGCTCAGGGCCTGCGGCTCGGCTGTCGCGATCATCACGTCGCGCGCCCGGATCCTGATGCGGATCGGTGTGCCGACCGCCGCGTCGATCAGAGGCGTACGGATCGTGCCGGCGGGCGAGGCAAGTTCGCTGAGCCCGACGTCGGTCCGGTGGCGCGCCACGGCCGATTCGATCAGCGTACCGGCTTCGGCCGCGTCCTCTGCAAAGGTGTCGCCGCGATTCAGCACCTCACGGGCCGGGCCGGTGGCGACGACGCGGCCCTGCGCGAGCACGACGATCGAGCTCGCGAGCCGCGACACCTCCTCGACCGAGTGGCTGACATAGACGATCGGCAGCCGGCTCTCGTCGCGCAGCCGCTCGACATAAGGCAGGATTTCCGCCTTCCGCTCGGCATCGAGGGCGGCGAGCGGCTCGTCCATCAGGAGAAGGCGCGGGTTCGCCATCAGCGCGCGGCCGATCGCGACCCGCTGCTTCTCGCCTCCCGAGAGGAAAGACGGCCGGCGGTCGAGGAGATGGCCGATACCGAGGAGATCGACGACATGGCCGAGGCTCTCACCGCCGGGCGTCCTCTGGAACCAGCGGCCATAGGTGAGGTTCTGGCGTACCGTCAGATGCGGGAAGAGCCGGCCCTCCTGGAAGACGTAGCCGAGGCGGCGCCGGTGCGGCGGGACGAAGAGCCGCCGGTCGGTGTCGACCCAGGTCTCGCCGTTGAAGGCGATCCGCCCGTGGTCGGGCCGGAGGAGCCCGGCAATAGCGTTGACGAGGGTCGTCTTGCCGGAGCCGGAGGGGCCGAAAAGAGCGGTCAGGCCGTTGCCGCCTTCGAACGCCGCGTCGAGTTCGAAGGCGCCCTGCCGGTGCCGGATGGCAAGCGCGATCGCCATCAGCCACCGAGCCGTGCGGCGGCGCGCCGGGCCAGTATTTCGGAGGCGAGCAGCGCCGCCATCGAGATCACCAGGGAGATCAGCGTCAGCCGCAGCGCCGCCGCGTCGCCGCCCGGTACCTGGATGAAGCTGTAGATCGCGGTCGGCAGTGTCTGTGTTTCGCCGGGGATGTTGGAGACGAATGTGATGGTTGCGCCGAATTCGCCCATCGACCGGGCGAAGGAGAGGATGAGCCCGGCGGTGATGCCGGGCAGCCTGAGGGGCAGCGTGACGGTCAGGAAGATCATCGGGGGGCTCGCCCCGAGCGTCGCCGCCGCCGATTCGAGCCGCCGGTCGATCGCGTCGATCGACAGCCGGATCGCCCGCACCATCAGCGGGAAGCCCATGATGGCGCAGGCGAGGACCGCGCCGGTCCAGCGGAAGGCGAAGACGATGCCGAAGGTCCGCTCGAGGAAGGCGCCGAGCGGCCCCTGCCGGCCGAAGAGCAGGAGCAGGATATAGCCTGTCACGACCGGCGGCAGGACGAGCGGAAGATGGACGACGCCGTTGACGATCTCCTTGCCGAAGAACCGGCCGCGCGCGAGCAGAAAGGCCGTGGCGATGCCGAAGGGCAGGCTCCACAGCATGGCAAAGAAGGCGACCCTGAGGCTGAGCTCGACCGCCTGCCACTCCTCGCCCGTCAGGTGAAGCCAGCCGGGCATCAGTTGGACGGGGAGGCCGCGAGGACCGAGAAACCCTGCTTTTCGAAGAGCTTTCGGGCGGTATCGGTCCTCAGATAGGCGAAGAAGTCCTTCGCGTCCGCGTTCGTGCTGCCCTTGACGAGCGCCGCCGGATAGATGATCGGCGGATGCGTGTCGTCCGGGAAGCGGCCGACGACCTTGACGTCCTTCTCGGCGACGGCGTCCGTCGCATAGACGATGCCAAGCGGCGCCTCGCCCCGCGCGACGAGGAGCAGGGCCGCGCGCACGTTTTCGGCCTGGGCGATGTCGCCTTCGACCTGCTTCCAGACGCCGAGGCTCTGGAGCGACGCCTTGCCGTAGCGCCCCGCAGGCACAGCCTTCGTATCGGCCATCGCCAGCTTTCCGCCGCCGAGCGCGCCCGCAAGGTCGAAGTCCTTCTTGATCGTCACATGGACGTCGGAGGATTTCGGCGCGACGAGTACGATGTGGTTGCCGAGAAGGTTGGTCCGCGTCGCCTCGTCGATCATCCCTTTCTTCGCGAGATAGTCCATCCAGTCGAGGTCGGCGGAAATGAAGATGTCGGCTGGCGCGCCCTGTTCGATCTGCCGTGCCAGCGTCGAACTGCCGGCGAAGGAGATGCGCACCGACTTGCCGGTCTTCTGCCGATAGGCGGCGTTAATGGCGTCCAGCGCGTCCTTCAGGCTCGCAGCGGCGAAGACCACCGGCTCCCGGTCGGCGGCGCGGCTCGCCCCGGCCGAAAAGCCGGCGAGCGACACGGCAAGTGATGCGCAAAGGGCGTACCTTATGAAGCCTCTCCGCTGCATCGGATCCTCCATCTTCGATGTATCTGAAGGAATATATCGCGGTTTTGCCCGTGACAAGGGTACCGGCGGAACGCGCGGTTGTTGAACAAAATCAGCGTCGCCGCGTTCTTTCCACGCAGTCCGGAAGATCGTGAGGAGCAGCCGATGCATTCAGTCACCCTTCACTTCGCCATGGGCCCGCTGATCGCGCTCATCGCCGGCGTTCTCATCCTGATCGCACCGCGACTTCTCAATTTCATCGTCGCCATCTACCTGATCATCATCGGCATTCTCGGCCTCTTCCCCGGCCTCGTCCATTAAGCTGCCGTCGCCGCGATGCGTCGGCGCTGCGCTGGCGCCGCATCTGGCGTTTCGCGAGGCTGGCGCGCGCGGAGGAATGCCGCCATAATCCCCGCCGGCCGCCCGTCGGCCGCAGCCGAGGAGGATGCGATGCCGCACCGAAGCCGCCTGGGATGCATCGTCATCGAGTGCCACACCGATCATGTGGAGCATGCGGCGGGATTCTGGTCTGAGGCTCTCGGCCACCCGTGCGAGATGGACGAAGAGCGGAACCTTGCGACGCTTTTCGATCCGGAGGGTGACGTCGCCATGGTGGTGCGTGGCGTCAGCGGCAGCCCCTCCGTGGAACTCGACATCGAGACCGACGACATCCAGGCGGAAATCCGCCGGCTTGAGCGCATCGGCGCCCGCAAGCTCGGCGTCCTCGACCATAGTGTCTTGATGGAGGCGCCGACCGGGCACCGCTTCTGCGTGGTCCAGCCGCATGGCAACGTCCTCGGCGTGGCCGGCCGGCAATGGGACGAAACGTGAGGGCGCGGCCGGTTTGACTCCGCAGTGGCGGGCGGCCGGTGAGCGCGGGGAGACAGCATGTTCCAGACAGGCATGGGCTTCGGCCTCGGCGCAGAGGTCGAGGCGCTGAGGGAGACGGTTCACCGCTTCGCGCAGGAACGGATTGCCCCGCTCGCCGCCGGGATCGACACGTCGAATGCCTTCCCGATGCATCTTTGGACGGAGATGGGCGAGCTCGGCGTCCTCGGCATGACAGCCGATCCCGAGTTCGGCGGAACGGGCATGAGCTATCTCGCACATGTCGTGGCGATGGAGGAAATCTCCCGCGCCTCTGCCTCCGTCGGGCTTTCCTACGGAGCCCACTCCAATCTCTGCGTCAACCAGATCAACCGCTGGGGATCGCCGGAGCAGAAGCGGAAATACCTGCCGGAGCTCTGTTCCGGCGCCCATGTCGGCGCGCTTGCGATGTCGGAGCCCGGCTCGGGTTCCGACGTCGTCTCGATGAAGCTCAGGGCGGAGACGCGGAACGACCGCTTCGTGCTCAACGGCAACAAGATGTGGATCACCAACGGCCCCGACGCCTCGACGCTCGTGGTCTACGCCAAGAGCGATCCCCAGGCGGGATCGAAGGGCATCACCGCCTTCCTGATCGAGAAGGAGATGGCGGGTTTCTCGACGGCGCAGAAGCTCGACAAGCTCGGCATGCGCGGCTCGAAC
>JBQCEN010000051.1:0-5179 GCA_051960215.1 Pararhizobium sp. | reverse complement strand
GTTTCCCTTGCCGGTGGCGAACCGCTTGATGGTGCCGACCGGTACGCCTTGATAGGCGACGCCTTCGCGCTCGCACCAGGACGTCAACGTTGCCAGAAACCCGCCATAGAGGTGGGCGGCGTCGGTCCCGATGTGACGCCGGACCTCCTCGAAATAGATCGAGGCCAATCCGCCGCTATCGTCAGCCAGCTGTTCGAGCCAGTGCTGGAATCGCAGATACCGCATGCCGCCGCCGTCATAGCGCCCGGTCCGGAATGTCGCGGTGCCACTGTGAACGATCCCGCTGACAAGGCTCGCCCAGCCGGTGGTGGTCCCAAGGTCGAGAGCGAGGATGGTGCTGCCGGCAGAAGCGGAAGCAACGTGCATGGGAGAGAGGT
This sequence comes from Pararhizobium sp., assembly GCA_051960215.1. Classification (GTDB taxonomy): domain Bacteria; phylum Pseudomonadota; class Alphaproteobacteria; order Rhizobiales; family Rhizobiaceae; genus Pararhizobium_B. The sequence goes on along the minus strand of JBQCEN010000051.1, from coordinate 4,802 downwards.
CGGTTACAGGGACGGGTGATGGATGCATGTTCATGCGGGTTGATCCTTCTCGTGTTCTGTCGGGAATGAGAGGTCCGGCACGCCATGCGCACGCGAAGCCCCTGGGGGTGGGCGAGGGAGAACCCGCCTGCGGCGTTCTCCCCCACCCCTGAAGGGGGTGGCTTTCACCCCCACAACTTGGAAGGCCAAGTGAGGCCCTGATAACGTTGATAAATTTCAAGTTGGGGATGGGCTGGGGAGCCACCGCTTCCCCAACTTGAACCTGCGCAGCCCATCGAAGCTGTACGAGCAGCAGCGCAGGTAGTTGGGAGAGGTCTTCCCAACTTGACGCCGCGCAACCGCAGGCGGCAGTGCGGAAGGGAGCGCAGGTAGTTGGGCGCCGCTTTCCCAACCTCCCCAACTTGAAGCTGCGCAAGCCTGCGCATGATGTGTATCGGTGGAGGGCGATCATTCGGCGCCCTCCGGATAGACCCAGATGCCAGGGTTCTCGACCGGCAGTGCGGCCCCGGTCTGGGGGCACTTGTACGTGCTGGGAAGGACGGGAATCCGCTCAGGAATGACCTCGCCGGTCTCAACATCGGCCGTCTCGTCACCGGTCGGAAACACCATGTCCTCAACGCAGAGATAGCCGAACTTCGACTTGGAGGTGGGCAGGCCGAAGGGTGCGCCGTCGCGTACGAACTTGATGAATCCCTTGGTCGACAGCACGCTGATCCGGTCGCGGATCGTGTCCTTGCCGCCGAGCCCAGCGCGGTTCTCGAAGCTCTCAGCGAACTGCAGCGCCGTGTAGAGCCGCCCGGCCTGCGCTTCATCGAAGAGCAATTGAAGGATGACGTCGTGCTTGCGGACGCGCTCGGCGTCGAGCTTTTCGCCAAACTCGCGCCGGACGATCCGTTCCCCGGAGCGGTCGATCTCGACCCAGCGTCCACCGGCCTTGTCGACGACCATGGGCTCGATGCCCGGCCCATTGCGCAGCTCGAAATGCAACATCCGCTCCGGGCGCTCCTCGTCGGGCCGGTGCATGATGATGCCGGAGCTGTAGAAGCTGCGGAGCGATCCGGCGCCCGAGAGCGCCATGAACGGATCCTCGACAAGCTGCTTCTTGGTGATCTTGCGCGTGTGGTGACAAAGGATCAGGCCGGCATCGGGCGCGACAGCGTCGCGCAATGCTTCGATGCGCTCCTGCAGGAAGAAGAGCATCGCCGTGTTGTCGTTCTCGCCACCTCCGTCCGGGCCACCATCGAAGAGGTTGCGGATCGGATCGATGCAGAGGATGTCGGGTGCGCCGTGTCCGTAATGAGCACGGGCGGCAGCGACGGCGAGAGCGACGCCGCCGGCGTCGAGCAGCATGCGCACCTTGGGCGTGGCGACCAGATTGTCGCGCGCCGTAGCCAGGAGGGCGGGATCGACCCGGATGGCCTGGAGACGCTCCCGGAGGTAATGGTACTGGATCTCGGCCTGCAGGTAGAAGATCCGCAGCGGGCGGCTAGGCGCGAAACCGAGGAACGGCACGCCTGCTGCCATATGAACGAGCAGGCTGATGAGGAAGTCGCTCTTGCCGACCTTCGGCGCGCCGCCGAGCACCAGCATCCCGCCCGGCGTCAGCAACCGCGGCGCTATGATGTCCTCCGGCATCGGGCTCAGATCATCGAGCAGCGCGCCGAGTTTGAAGGCTGGCAATGCCGACATGGGTGGGGCGGACAGCCGTTCGAGCGCAGGCCCATGGCGTTCCTCGTGCAGGCGCCAGAGGCGCTGCGCTTCCGAGGCGAGTCGGTCGAGCGGCCAGCTGGGACGGAGCTGGGCGGCGTTGTACTGGCAGATCGCCTCCCAGGCCTCATCGCGGCTCATGCGGCCTTCGTGGGCCATTCGCACATAGTGACCGATCGCGGCGCTTGCGCCCTGAAAGCGCGACCAGTCGTCCGCGCCACCTTCGCGGACCGGCGTCTTCAGAATCTCGTCGATCGACGGTTTGTCGGTCGCCGGTCCGGGCTCCGAACCAACACCTGGCAGCGGCGGCATGTCCGCGACGAGTTCGGCGAAATCGCCCAGATGGACCTCGACCCGAGGGCTGTGGCGGCGGATGTTGACCAGCCGTCTGAAACCGCCCTTGTGATAAACCGAACCGGCCAAACGGATGGGCTGGTGAGCCGATCTAAAATGGGTGTCGCCGCCGACCTTGACCGCGATGTCGCCGCGCAGCCGACAAAGGAGCGCAATGTCCTCGCCCTCGGCCGGTTCGCTCAGGCGCCACCATACATGGAGCTTGTCCAGACCATCCGGCGTGCGGCCGCCGCTTTCAACGAGCAGCGTCGGTTCGCCGAGATGCCGGATGAGATGATCGAGCTTGGCTGTGACGTCGCCCGCGTCGAGATCGACCAGAACGGTCTGCATTTGCCGGACGTCGGCGGCCTTCGCCTTGCCGGTCTCAGCGACCGTCCCCGGCACCACATAGAAGGCCGCGCCCTCGCGCGCTGCCCAGCCGGCGAAGGCGGTCGCTTTCTCCAGCAAACTGTCGCCGATCTCGATCCAGGCATTATGGGGACGGCCGTCGATGCCCTGGCCCTTGTCGACGAAGCCCCGCAGCGGCACCCAGCCGTCGCAATAGCCGAAGACGACGTCGAGAAAGACGGCGATCTGCGCGAGATCCGGCTCGATGTCGAAGGGATCGGCTTGCGGGGCGGCGTCGTTGAAATCCCGCCATGCATCGAGGGAGACGACCTTGTTCTCACTCATGCCGGCAGCCCCCAGCAGCGATTCGCCCACGGGCACATCCGGCACTCGTGAAAATCGCGTGTCGTGGCGATGCGGGGGAGCAGTTCGCCTGCGTCCATTGCCTGCAGGATCCGCACGCCGCGGTCGCTCATGCGCTGGGCGAGGCCTGCGTCGAATGGTACAAACTCGTGGTGGAGTTCGGCCGTGTCCTTGTTGATGGCGGTGAACAGCGCCGGATTGGCGGAGATGCCCGGTACCTGCGCTTCCATGTAGGCCTGGTAGAGCGCGAGCTGCGCCGCGTAGGTGGGTTTTGCCAGGACTACGCCCCTGGCTACGGTGTCGCGCCAGTTCTTCGCGTTCATCGTCTTGCATTCCCAGAGCGCCGGAACCTTGATCTGCAGCGGCTCTGGTGCGGCGGCGATGATCCCGTCGACATGCCCGCGAATACGCCCGCCCGCGGCAGAGAAGCCGAATTGCTCTCCGTCCGGGTGGTTGCCCTTGCGGGTGTAGAGATCGAACCCGGCGCCGCGCAGCCACCGGATCGCGAGGTCTTCGAGGGCGTGTCCGATCTCGAAGATTCGCAGTGTCCGCCCGCCGAAATCAGCGCCTTCGTCCTTCGGAGCTCCGGCGAACTCGAACTGCAGGGCGCGCTCGCAGGTGTGTCCGAGGCGAGAGCCCCCGAGATAGGTTCGTGGCGGGATTGCCGCTCGTTCAGCGACGATCGCCTGGTCGATGACCGTGTTGATGTGTTCCGCGCAGGTGGCGCGGTGATTGTAGTCGAGCATCAGAACGGCACCTCCGCATCGACGCTCGCCGCCATGCCGTGCATGGCGTCCTGAAAGCCGCCGACGGCGACCTCGATGAGCGTCAGCACCTGCGCCTCTGAGAGGTCGGAGAGGCGCGCTTGCCAGCCGATCTCCTCCATGATTTCGGCGAGCGGTTTCATGGCGGCGCGGATCGCCGCCGTCTCGTGTTCGGTGAGGTCAACCATGGCCCAGCGCTCCCGCGCCAAGCGCGTCCAGAAGCCTTGGCAAGCCATCGAGCAGAACCACACTGTGGGGCGCGGCTGCTTTCCCCGCACCGGGTCGGACCAGCCAAAGCCACGGGGCGGCCGCCGACACACGGCGCAGAGCGTCCCACGCGGATGCCAGAGCCGCAGGCGATCGGAGACGGGCGTGACCATGAGCACCCTCCATCACGCCGCTGCTCCGATCAGTGCGTCGGGATCAGCGTCGGCGGCCCCGAAGACGAGGGAGCGGATGGCATCCCGGTTGAAGCGGAAGGACAGCAACGCCGAGGCCTGGTAGCGGGTGAGCCCGAAGTCCTGCCGGTATTCGGCCGGCAGGAATGCGAGTTGCCGGCTTGTCGGAGGCTCGTTCAGCCAGCGACGCGTCTTGTGGGCGCTCTCGTCGCTCTCATGCTCGTTGAGCCAATCGTCGGCTGCCGCGAGGCACACAGTGCGCTCGCCCAGCGCCAGCAGATGCGGCCGCTGCTTCTGCAGGCCGCCGACGCCATACCAGCGGCCACGCAGAAAGAAGACACCGCCCCAGGCGTTGAAGCCGTTGGCGACAAGCGCAGCATCGTCGCCGAAGAGATCGCACCAGCGGAAACTCGAACGCTTCAGGAGGTCGATCTCGGACATCACGAAGTCGCCGATCGGGGCGGCCTCACTACCCTCGGCGCGCTCCCAAAGATGGCCGCACAGCGGGCACTCGGTGGTGGCGAGCGGCACGACGGCGCCGCAGTCGGGGCAATCCTTCGTCGGCGCCTCGCCGGAGGGCTCATGGCCGTTCAGGTCAACGTCCTGCTCCAGCGATCCATGCAGCAGCGTCGAGGTACCAAAATCGAGCACGATGCAGTCGGTCTTGACGATGCCCGGATGCTCTTCGGGCGAGACCGTGCGCAGGCCCCGCCCAACCATCTGGATCATGGTCGACTTGTAGGAGCTCGGCCGCAGCAGCACGACACAGCTGGTCGGCGGGTGATCCCAACCTTCGGTTAGGACCGCAACGTTGACGACGACGCGCAGGTCACCAGCGGCATAAGCCGCGAGGGTGGCCCTGCGGTCCACATCGCTCATGTCGCCGTAG
>JBQCEN010000050.1:0-35395 GCA_051960215.1 Pararhizobium sp. | reverse complement strand
TGCTTGTCACAGGAATCCACACCGTTCCGGTCGAAACTCCGGGACACGCACGACGGCACTCACAGCGGGTCGCGGAATGGACTCCCCCTGTGACAGGCACAGGGGGTGACGGAGAAGACGGCGAGAGGTTCTTACCGACGGCCTCGCCAGCCAAGCACGCTGGCCTTTACGCCGAGAGCTTAGCCATGACCTCGTCGGAGACCTCGAAGTTGGCGTAGACGTTCTGCACGTCGTCGTCGTCGTCGAGCACGCCGATCAGCCGCATGACCGACTCGGCCTTCTCCTCGTCGACGGGCGTCCCGGTCTGCGCCTTCCAGATCGGCTTCACCGATTCCGGCTCGCCGAGCTTCTCCTCCAGCGCCTTCGACACCTCGCCGATGTCCTCGAAGGCGCAGATGATCGTGTGGCCGTCCTCGTCCGACTGGACGTCGTCAGCGCCGGCCTCGATCGCCGCCTCCATGACCCTGTCGGCGTCGCCCGCCTCGGGCTTGTAGACGATCTCGCCGACGCGATCGAACATGAAGCCGACGGAACCCGTCTCGCCGAGCGCCCCGCCGGCCTTGGTGAAGGCCGCCCGTACGTTCGAGGCGGTGCGGTTGCGGTTGTCGGTGAGCGCCTCGACGATCACGGCGACGCCGCCGGGGCCGTAGCCCTCGTAGCGCACTTCCTCGTAGTTCTCGCCGTCGCCGCCGGCCGCCTTCTTGATCGCGCGCTCGATGTTGTCCTTCGGCATCGACTGCGCTCTGGCGTTCTGGACGGCGAGGCGAAGGCGCGGGTTCATCGCCGGATCGGGCGTGCCCATCTTCGCCGCGACCGTGATCTCGCGGGCGAGCTTGGAGAAGATCTTGGAGCGCACCGCGTCCTGGCGCCCCTTGCGGTGCATGATGTTCTTGAACTGTGAATGGCCGGCCATGGCACCCCTTCTGGTGTTCTTCGGCGATCGCGATTTTCGAGATTGCACGCCTTATAGGCAAGGCGCGTCCGATCGTCCAGATGGCTGCGCTGAGGCGCCCCCGCAGCTTTCGAAAGACGGAACGCACACCCGGGGCAGGCGTTATGCAGCCGAGCCCACCAAAGCCCCGAGGTCGCTCGGGCGCATGAAGGAGCAGACGATGGCCGATCTCAAGGCAGCCCGCGCCGATCCCGAGCACCAGCTTTTCGACGAGATCGACGGCGTCCATGCGGTGATGCTCGGCGTCGAAGGCGCCGGCGCGATGCAGCCGATGGCGCCGGAGCTCGATCGCACGACGAAGACCGTCTGGTTCTACACGAAGAAGGATACGGATCTCGCCCGCAGCGTCGGGGCGGGCGCGCCCGGCGTCCTCTGCCTCGTCGGCAAGAGCCAGGACTACCACGCCTGCCTTTCGGGCCGGATCGAGCAGCGCCTCGACCCGGAGATCCGGGACCGCTTCTGGAACTCCGTCGTCGACGCCTGGTTCGAAGGCGGCAAGAACGACCCGAACCTGACGATGCTCGCCATGAAGCTCGACCAGGGCCACATCTGGGCCTCGACCGACAGCACGCTGAAATTCGGCTGGCAGATCGCCAAGGCGAACCTGACCGACACCGAGCCGGACGTCGGCGTGACGCGCCAGCTGACCTTCTGACGAACCGGCGCGAACCCGCCTGCTACGCCCAGAAGGGCGGAACCGTTTCGGAGAGCCGTGGCCCGAGCCGAAGCGGCGCGACCGCCTCGGCAAGCCCGGTCCGATCGGAAATCTCGACGCCCACGCCGCAGACGGTCGCCGGACCGGACGCCGCCTCGAAACGCCCGCGCGGCACCTTCGTCACGAAGCGCACCATCGGCTCCTCCTTGTCCATTCCGAGGGAGGAGTCGTAGTCGCCGCACATGCCGGCATCCGACATATAGGCCGTGCCGCCCGAAAGGACCTGGCAGTCGGCCGTCGGCACGTGGGTGTGGGTGCCGACGACGAGGCTCGCGCGCCCGTCGACATAGTGGCCGAAGCACTGCTTCTCGCTCGTCGCCTCGGCGTGGAAATCGAAGACGACGGCATCTGCCTGCTCTCCGAGCGGGCATGCCTCGAGGATCGCCTCCGCCGTCTTGAACGGATCATCGAGATCCGGATGCATGAAGACGCGACCCATGAGGTTCGCGACGAGCACGCGCGCGCCGCTGCGCGTCGCCTGCAGCACCGACCCGCGGCCGGGCGTTCCGCGCGGATAGTTTGCCGGCCTCAGGAACTGGTCGTGGCGGTCGGAGAAGACGAGCGCCTCGCGCTGGTCGAAGACGTGGTTGCCGGTCGTCACGACGTCGGCGCCGGCGTTCAGCGTCTGCAGGAAGATGTCCTCGGTGATCCCGAAGCCGCCGGCGGCGTTCTCCCCGTTGACGATGACGAAGTCGAGCTTGAAGTCGGAGACGAGGCCCGGAAGCCGGTTCCAGACGGCAGTCCGCCCGGAGCGTCCGACCATGTCTCCCAGGAAGAGAAGGCGCATGCGCCTTCTATAAAGGAGCGGCGAACGAGCGCAAGCCGCTCTCCGTCAGTACCGCGTCGAGCGCCCGGTCGTGGTCGTGGATGGGGACGGCGGCGATCTCCTGCAGGTCGAAGGCGATGCCGACGAGCCGCGGCCGCAGGCCCTTCGCATGCAGCCGGCCGATCGCCCGGTCGTAGTGCCCCGCGCCATAGCCGATCCGGTTGCCGGACCCGTCGAAGGCGGCGAGCGGCACGAGCATCAGCTCCGGATCGAGGAGGGCCGCCTCCGGCCCCGGCCCGACGGTTCCGAAGCCGGACGCGACGAGCGGCGCGCCGCGCACGAGCTCGCGGAAGACGATCGTCTGCCGGTCGAGGATGACGGGAACGCAGAGCCGCGCTCCCCGCTCCGCAAGAACGGCCATCAGCGGCCGGATATCGGGTTCGGACCGGATCGGCATGAAGCCGGAGACGACCTGGCCCGGCGCGACGGCGAGCTCGCGCTGGCCGTGCTCGGCGACGAGCAGGCTTTTCTCGATGCGCTGATCCGCCGGCAGGGCATCACGCCGCGCCAGCGTCTCGAGCCTCAGCCGTGCCTTTTCCGCGCTGACCATCACGCCTCCGATCATCTTCGTCAGGGGCTGATTACGGGAAACGCGGCGGAATTTGAAGAAGCAGCGCCGGCAATGTCGCCGGCGAAGGCAGGAGGAAGGATGCGATCCACGACGACCGATGGAATGGTACGATCCCGGGAACCTACAAAGTAGGTGGGCGCCGTATGTCCGGACCCACGGGCCCGGCCAGGGACAGCTCCCTTAGGATCGAGTAAGGCCCCGGGGATTGTGGATCCTGTCGGGAAGCGCAGACCGCAGACGGAATATATGACGGTCGCCTGCCGCCCGCCAGTGTCCGCGAGCCGCCGTCCGGCAAAAATCCGGAAGCTCAGGCCGCCGCCTGTCCGGCGAGCTTCGCGGTGATGCCCTCGATCTGCGTCGTCACGTCGACGAGCGCCTCGGCGAGGAGCTGGTCCGTTCGGTCTGCCTTCACGAGAGCCGCGTCGCGCGTCTTCTTCAGGCTCTCGACCTCGGTCTCGATGGCGCGCAGGCGCCGCTGCAACTCGCTGAGCTCGTCCATCACCATGATGCCGGCCATCACCGTCAGCCGGAGATCGCCGATCTCGCCGAACTGGCCCTTCAGGTGGGCGACATAGCGGTCGAAGCGTTGCGCGAGGTCGCCGAGATGCTCCTCCTGCCCTTCCTCGCAGGCCATCCGGTAGGCCTTGCCGTCGATCATCACCGTCACTTGTGCCATGCTGCTCCCTCCAGCGCCCGTCCCCTGGCGGCCGCGCCCGTGCTTCGGCCGCCGGAGATGCCGGCCGCTCCCTTCACGACCGGTCGAGTACGGCGCGGATCGTCTCCATCGCCGTGACGAGCCGCCGCGAGACCTCCCGATTGGCCTCTTCCAGGCGATTTGCACGATGCTCCGACTGGTCGAGCTCCTGGGCGAGCCGCGAACGGTCGGCGTTCATCCGCCGGACCTCGTTCTCCGCCTCGGAGTAGTCCCGCTCCCTTTCCAGCCGCGCGTCGATGACGTTCTCGAGCGTCGAGAGCGCCCTGCGCAGATGATCGAGAGAGGCATTGACTGTCTTGTCGCTGGGCATCTCCACGTCCCTCTATCCCGAGTGCCCCCGAATCGCTTGTCTGACGGATACTTAGAACACGTCGATTATCCATCGCCCAAACTTGGCGTCAATAAAGCCGGCGACGACGGTGGCGGCCATTTCTGTGGATCGTCTTCAAGGCGCGGAAAAGCCGCGAAGAATTGACTCCACGCGGCCACCTGCTATGTCTCGGCCGCGCCTTCCGGCCGTCTCCTCCAGCATCCGCCCCCGACTTTCGACGAGCCCACAGAACATGATTTCACGCGACAACCACGACCGCATGGCCAATGCGATCCGCTTCCTATCCATGGATGCCGTCGAGAAGGCGAAATCGGGCCACCCCGGCCTGCCGATGGGCGCGGCCGACATCGCGACCGTCCTCTTCACCCGCTACCTGAACTTCGACCCGAAGGCACCGCGCTGGCCCGACCGCGACCGCTTCGTGCTGTCGGCCGGCCACGGCTCCATGCTCCTCTACGCGCTTCTCTACCTCACCGGCTACGAGGACGTGACGATCGAGGACATCGGCGACTTCCGCCAGCTCGGCACGCCGACCGCCGGCCACCCCGAATACGGCCACGCCGCCGGCATCGAGACGACGACCGGCCCGCTCGGCCAGGGCCTCGCCAACGCCGTCGGCATGGCGATCGCCGAGCGCAAGCTCCGCGACGAGTTCGGCGCCGAGCTCGTCGACCACCATACCTACGTGCTCGCCGGCGACGGCTGCCTCATGGAGGGCATCAGCCAGGAGGCGATCGCGCTGGCCGGCCACCTGAAGCTCAACAAGCTTGTCGTCTTCTGGGACAACAACGGCATCTCGATCGACGGTCCTGTCAATCTTGCCGATTCCACCGATCAGGTCGCCCGCTTCAAGGCGGTGCATTGGCATACGATCGAGGTCGACGGCCATGATCCCGACGCGATCGCTGCGGCGATCGAGGAGGCCAAGGCCTCCGACCGCCCGACGATGATCGCCTGCAGGACGACGATCGGCTTCGGCGCGCCGCACAAGGCCGGCACCAGCAAGGCGCACGGTTCGCCGCTCGGCGCCGACGAGATCGCCGAGACGCGCAAGGCGCTCGGCTGGGATTCCGAACCCTTCGTCGTGCCCGACGATATCCTCAGCGCCTGGCGCGAGGCCGGCGCGCGCGGCAAAGAAAAGCGCGACGCCTGGGAGAAGCGCGTCGGCAGGGCCGCCGAGGACGTCCGTGACGCCTTCAAGCGGCGCGTCAGCGGCGAGCTGCCGGCCGCCCTCGGCCCCGCCATCGACGCATACAAGAAGAAGCTTGCTTCCGAGCAGCCGAAGATGGCGACGCGCAAGGCTTCCGAGGCTGCGCTCGAGGTCATCAATTCCGTGCTTCCGGAGACGCTCGGCGGCTCGGCCGACCTCACCGGCTCCAACAATACGAAGACCAGCCAGATGGTCTCGATCCGGCCGGACGATTTCTCCGGCCGCTACCTGCATTACGGCGTGCGCGAGCACGGTATGGCTGCGGCGATGAACGGCATCGCGCTGCATGGCGGCCTGATCCCCTATTCCGGCGGCTTCCTGATCTTCTCCGACTACTGCCGCCCGTCGATCCGCCTCGCCGCGCTGATGGGCATCCGCGTGATCCACGTGCTGACCCACGATTCGATCGGCCTCGGCGAGGATGGCCCGACGCATCAGCCGGTCGAGCAACTCGCAGCGCTGCGGGCGATCCCGAACCTCCTCGTCTTCCGGCCTGCGGATGCGACGGAGACGGCGGAATGCTGGCAGCTCGCGCTGGAATCGCACACCCGGCCCTCCGGTATCGCGCTCTCGCGGCAGGACCTGCCGAGCCTGCGCACCGACTATGTCGAGGACAATCTCTGCGCCTACGGAGCCTATGAACTCGCGCCGGCGGCCGGCGACGCGGCCGTGACGATCTTCGCCTCCGGTTCGGAGGTCGAGATCGCGCTCGCCGCGCAGGCAAAGCTGGAGGCGAAGGGCCACGCGACCCGCGTCGTCTCCGTGCCCTGCACGGCGCTCTTCGAGGAGCAGACGGACGAATACAAGGCCGAGGTCCTTGGTTCCTCGCCGGTCAGGATCGCCATCGAGGCGGCGATCCGCCAGGGCTGGGACCGCTTCATCGGCGCCGACGGCATCTTCGTCGGCATGCATTCCTTCGGCGCCTCGGGCCCCTACATGGACCTCTACAAGCATTTCGAGATCACGGCCGACGCAGCGGTCGAGGCCGCCGAGGCGGGCCTCGCCGACGCCCGCTGATCCCGCGCGACCTTCACGAAAGGAGTTCTGCCATGACTGTCAAAGTCGCCATCAACGGTTTCGGCCGCATCGGCCGCAACGTTCTGCGCGCCATCATCGAATCCGGCCGCACCGATATCGAGGTGATCGCGCTGAACGACCTCGGCCCCGTCGAGACGAACGCCCATCTGATGCGCCACGATTCCGTCCACGGCCGCTTCCCCGGTACGGTGACGGTAAAGGGCGACACGATGGACGTCGGCCGCGGCCCGATCCGCGTCACGGCGATCCGCGATCCGAAGGAACTCCCCTGGCAGGACGTCGACGTCGCGCTCGAATGCACCGGCATCTTCACATCCCGCGAAAAAGCCGAAATGCACCTGCAGAACGGCTCCAAGCGCGTCCTCGTCTCTGCGCCGGCGACCGGCGTCGACAAGACGATCGTCTTCGGCGTCAACGACGATTCCCTGACGAAGGACGACGTCGTCGTCTCCAACGCCTCGTGCACGACGAACTGCCTGGCGCCCGTCGCCTACGTGCTGAACAATGCGGTCGGCATCGAAAAGGGCTTCATGACGACCGTCCACTCCTATACGGGCGACCAGCCGACGCTCGACACGCTGCACAAGGACCTCTACCGCGCCCGCGCCGCGGCGATGTCGATGATCCCGACCTCGACGGGTGCCGCGAAGGCCGTCGGCCTCGTCCTGCCGGAGCTCGCCGGCAAGCTCGACGGCGTCGCGATCCGCGTGCCGACCCCGAACGTCTCCGTCGTCGACCTGACCTTCATCGCGGCGCGGCCAACGAGCGTCGAGGAGATCAACGACGTGATCCGCGCCGCCGCCAAAGGCGAGCTCAAGGGCGTCCTGAACTACACCGACGAGAAGCTGGTCTCGGTCGACTTCAACCACGACCCGCACTCCTCCACCTTCCACACCGATCAGACGAAGGTGATGGACGGGACGATGTGCCGGATCCTCTCCTGGTACGACAACGAGTGGGGCTTCTCGAGCCGCATGGCCGACACGGCCGTGGCGATGGGCAAGCTCATCTGAGGCGCCGGCCGTCCGCACTGCTCGAGGGGCGCTCGTCGGCGCCCCTTTTCGTTACGGCGCCGCATTTCGTGCGGCCGAAGCCATCTTGCCGCCGCCCTTCTTGCGCAGAGAGGCGGGAGGCGGCACGGTGAGGCGGCCCATGGCTGCGGGCACGCCACGGCCGCTTGCCGGCCACGGCGGAAACGCCGACGCAAGTCCGGCCGAAGGGCCTTGACCAGAATCCAGGCGAGGAAGGAGCCGACGCGTTGGAAGCACTCTACGTGATCATCCTCGTCGGCACGATCCTCGTCCTGCTCGCGGCCTTCTCGAGCCTGCTCGCCTTCCGCTTCGGCGCCCCGTTGCTGCTGATCTTCCTCTGCATCGGCCTGCTCGCAGGCACAGACGGGCTTGGCATCGAGTTCCAGAACAGCAGCCTCGCCTATTTCGTCGGATCTCTCGCGCTGGCCGTCGTGCTCTTCGATTCCGGCTTCGGAACCTCTCTCCAGAGCTTCCGGCAAGCGGCGGCCCCGGCGCTGACGCTGGCGACGCTCGGCGTCCTGATCACCGCCGGGCTCTTCGGCCTCGCCGCGCACTACGTCTTCCAACTGACCCTGATCAAGGGCTTCCTCCTCGGCTCGATCGTCGCCTCGACCGACGCGGCGGCCGTCTTCTTCCTGCTTCGGATCGGCGGCATCACCATCCGCGACCACGTGCGCTCGACGCTCGAGATCGAGTCCGGCTCCAACGACCCGATGGCGATCTTCCTGACGATCGCCCTCGTCGGGCTTGCGACCGCCGATCCTCAGAGCGGCATGGCGATCGCCGACGTCGGCCGCATGTTCGTCATGCAGATGGGCCTCGGCATCCTGCTCGGCGTTCCCGGCGGCATGATGATCGTGATGCTCGTCAACCGGCTGAACCTCGAGCGCGGCCTGACGCCGATCTTCGTCGTCGCGCTTGCCATGCTCGTCTTCTCGGTGACGGGCGCGATTGGCGGCTCCGGCTTCCTCGCCGTCTATATCGCCGGGCTCTATGCCGGCAACAGGAAGATCCGCTCGGAGACCTCGATCCGCCGCTTCCAGGAAGGCATGACGTGGCTCGCCCAGATCGTCATGTTCCTCGTGCTCGGCCTGCTTGCGAACCCCTCGCAGTTCAAGTCGATCGGTGCGCCTTCGGTGGCGCTGGCGCTGTTCCTGATCCTGATCGCCCGGCCGCTCGCCGTCTGGATCTGCCTGCTTCCCTACCGCTTCACCGGGCAGGAGACGGCCTTCATCTCCTGGGTCGGCCTGCGCGGCGCCGTCTCGATCCTGCTTGCGATCCTGCCGATGATCGGCGGCGTGTCGAACGGCTCGCTGTTCTTCAACACCGCCTTCATCATCGTGCTCGTCTCGCTTCTCGTGCAGGGCTGGACGATCGGCGTCATGGCGCGCCGTCTCGGCCTCATCGTCCCGCCGCGCATCGGCCCGGTGGAGAAGATCGAGGTCGAGCTGCCGGGCACGGCCCATCACGAGCTCCTCGCCTATCGCGTCGTCAGGGGCAGCCCGGTCTTGACCGGCGAGCGCATCCCGCGCTGGGCGCGCCCCTCGCTCGTCGTGCGCGACGGCCGCTCGATGCGCTACCAGTATGCCGGCCGGCTGCAGGAGAACGACTACGTCTACCTCTTCATCTCGCCGAACTTCCCGCGGCTGCTCGACCGGCTTTTCGCGAGTCCCGTTCCGGTCGACGACGACGACGCCGATTTCTTCGGCGCCTTCACGATCGACCCGCGGCGCCGCGCCGGCGAGCTGGAAATCGCCTACGGCCCCGGCCTGATCCGGCCGGATGAGGAGGATCTGACGATAGCCGAGGTGATGGCGAAGCGCCTCGGCGGGCGCCTCGAATATGCCGACCGGCTGCGCATCGGACCGCTCGAACTGATCGTCCGCAACATGTCGGACGACGGCGAGGTCACCTCGCTCGGCGTCTCGCTGGAGCCGCAGGCGCAGGCCCGGCCGGTGCCCTTCTTCCTGTCCGTGCCGGCCTTCACCGCCGCCCTCCGACAGCTTTTCGCCCGCCGACGGCACAAGGGAGGCGAAGCGGCCGGAGCGCAAGCGCCGGCACCGCCGCTCGCATCAATTGAAGAGGAGGGCGCAGCGGACGCGGAGCGCCTGGCGGAGCGCACGGAATAGCGGCCGGCAGCCGCCTCCGCCCTTGCGCCTCGCGACGCCGGCGATATGGTCCGCCGCATCGCGATCCTCCCTCCCAAGACAGAACGGAAGGCAGCCATGGCCTCTTTCAAGACCCTCGACGACCTCGGCGACATCAAGGGCAAGCGCGTGCTGGTGCGCGTCGACCTGAACGTCCCGGTGAAGGACGGCAAGGTGACCGACCGGACCCGCATCGAGCGCGTCGCTCCGACGATCCATGAGCTCTCCGGCAAGGGCGCCAAGGTCATCCTGCTCGCCCATTTCGGCCGGCCGAAGGGCGCCGTCGTCCCCGACATGTCGCTGAAGACGATCGCGCAGGCCGTCGAGGAGGTGCTCGATCACGCCGTCGGCTTCGCACCGGATTGCATCGGCCCGGCCGCCAAACAGGCCGTCGGTGCCATGGCAAATGGCGACATCCTGCTGCTGGAGAACACCCGCTTCCACGCCGGCGAGGAGAAGAACGACGCCGCCTTCGCCAGGGCGCTTGCCGAGAACGGCGATCTCTACGTCGACGACGCCTTCTCCGCCGCCCACCGCGCGCACGCCTCGACGGAGGGACTCGCGCACCTCCTGCCCGCCTATGCGGGGCGGACAATGCAGGCCGAGCTGGAGGCGCTGGAGAAGGGTCTCGGCAATCCGGCCCATCCCGTGCTTGCGATCGTCGGCGGCGCCAAGGTCTCGACCAAGATCGACCTCCTCAAGAATCTCGTGAAAAAGGTCGATGCGCTCGTCATCGGCGGCGGCATGGCGAACACCTTCCTCGCCGCCAAGGGCATCGACGTCGGCAAGTCGCTCTGCGAGCACGACCTTGCGGGGACGGCGAAGGAGATCATGCGTGAGGCCGAGGAGGCCGGCTGCGCGCTGGTGCTTCCGACGGACGCGGTGGTCGCGCGCGAATTCAAGGCGGGGGCGGAGAACGAGACGGTTTCCGTCGACGCCGTGCCGGCCGACGCGATGATCCTCGACGTCGGCCCGAAGAGCGTTGTGGCGATAAACGCGTGGATCGGCAAGGCGAAGACCCTCGTCTGGAACGGCCCCCTCGGCGCCTTCGAGATCGAGCCTTTCGACAGGGCGACCGTCGCCGCCGCCCGCCACGCGGCCGATGAGACGCGAGAAGGCAGCCTCGTCTCCGTCGCCGGCGGGGGCGACACGGTCTCGGCGCTGAACCACGCCGGCGTCGCCGACGCCTTCACCTACGTCTCCACCGCCGGCGGCGCCTTCCTCGAATGGATGGAGGGAAAGCCCCTGCCGGGCGTCGAGATCCTCTCGCGCTGAAGCCGCCCCGCCTTGCTGCGTATGATCCCTCGTCCCCGTGAACGGGGAAAGGATCGACGCTGCCTGATCCTCCCCTGCGAAGCGGGGGAGGGGGACCGCCGAAGGCGGTGGAGGGGCCATATTCGCGCGATCGAGAAGCGGTTCTTTCGCATGGCCATGGCCGGGTCGCCCCCTCCGCCATGCTCCGCATGGTCCCCCTTCCCCGTAAACGAGGAAGAATCAAAAGTCTGCCGATCCTCCTCCGCGAGACGTGTCCTCCACCCGTCATTCCTGTGCTCGTCACAGGAAGCCATTCCCCTCCGTTCTCGTGACAAAGACACTATTGAGCGTCCCCGCGTGGGGAGCGGAACGGCATGGCCCCCTGTGACGAGCACAGGGGTGACGGAGGCGGAAAGGCTTCGGCACAATCCGCCGGCGCGGCAGACGCGACATTCAACCGATTGAATTTTTTTCAATCGTTTCAGGGGCTTCCGCTGCCGTTTCGCGCTCCTATGTCTTCTGCTATCGCCAAGAGGGACCCCAGAGGAGAGCTGAATGTCTGAACGTCTTGAGGATATCGCCGCGAAGATAATGACCCCGGGGAAGGGTCTGCTCGCCGCCGACGAGTCGAGCGGCACGATCAAGAAGCGCTTCGATGCGATCGGGCTGGAATCGACGGAGGAGAACCGGCGCGACTACCGCGAGATGCTGCTGCGCGCCGGCGAGGCGATGTCGGACTATATCTCCGGCGTGATCTTCTACGACGAGACGCTGCGCCAGAAGGCGGCCGACGGAATGCCGCTCGTCGAGATCACCAAGGCGGCCGGCGCCGTCCCCGGCATCAAGGTCGACATGGGCGCCAAGCCGCTCGCCGGCTTTCCCGGCGAGACGGTGACGGAGGGCCTCGACGGCCTGCGCGAGCGTCTTGCGGAATACTACGGGATCGGCGCGCGTTTCGCGAAATGGCGTGCCGTGATCTCGATCTCGGACGGCCTGCCGACCTGGCAGGCGGTCAGGACCAATGCGCAGGCGCTGGCGCGCTACGCCGCGCTGTGCCAGGAGGCGGGAATCGTCCCGATCGTCGAGCCCGAGGTGCTGATGGACGGCAAGCCCGGCGACCACACGATCGACCGCTGCTTCGACGTGACGGAATTCGTGCTGCGCACGCTCTTCGACGAGCTCGCCGCTGCCCGCGTCCGGCTTGAGGGCACGATCCTGAAGCCGAACATGGTGATCGACGGCTCGAAGGCGCGCAAGGCCTCGGCCGAGGAGGTCGCGAAGAAGACCATCCGCTGCTTCAAGCGCACCGTTCCCGCCGCCATCGCCGGCATCGCCTTCCTCTCCGGCGGCCAGAGCGAGGAGGAGGCGACGGCGCATCTGTCGGCGATGAATTCCGGCTACGACAAGCCCTGGCCGATGACCTTCTCCTACGGCCGCGCCCTGCAGGCGGCCGCGCTCGAAGCCTGGGGCGGCCGGCCGGAGAACGTCGCCGCCGGCCAGCGCGCCTTCACGCACCGCGCCAAGATGAACGGCATGGCCGCCGCCGGCACCTGGCGCAAGGATCTGGAACGGGCGGCCTGATGAAGACGCCGCGTCGCGTGTGGGCGCGGAGCCGCCGCGACGTCGCGCGCCGGGGCGGTTGACACCTGTCAACTTCCGCGAGTCCTTCCAGGGAATCCTCAATTCGGCCGGATGAAGACGATCACCATCAGGACGACGAAGGCGAAGACGGCGATCTTCCAGAAATCGCCGCGCCGCCTGAGGCCCGGGATTCCGAGCGGCTTGATGATCTGGATGGCCATGGCGAGAATGAGAACGAGCGATATCGCCTTGGCCATGTGATCCCTTTCCTTCGGACGGCCGACAGATAGATCGTTTCCGCGTTTCGTTGAATCGCGAAAACGATCTGTGATTTTGTTTTCTCGCGTTTCCGGACGGAAAACCGGTTCCACTTTTCCTGGAAACGCTCTAGCAGGGCCGGCACCGGGGTCAATCACCGGAGGCCGCCGTTTCTGCTCCCGTCGCCGCAATACCGCCACGTGCGGCGGCAAGAGAGCCCGCGAAAACCCGGGCCTTGAGCGTGAGTCGTGATTCGGTATCATGCCGGCCGCGCGCTTCGCGTCCGATCCAGCCTCCAGTCCTCGTTCCACGCGACATCAGCCGCCCATGAGACGCAACATCCTGCCGATTCTGGCGCTTCTCATGGGAGCGGCTTTCCTGCTCGCCGGAAATGGCCTGCATGGCCTCCTGCTGCCCATGCGCGGCGCGGCGGAAGGCTTCTCGCCGACGGCCCTCGGCCTGCTCGGCACCTCCTGGGCGAGCGGCTTCGTGCTCGGCTGCCTGTTCGCGCCGCGCCTCGTGCGCCGCACGGGGCACGTGCGCGCCTTCTCCGCCTTCGCGGCGACGATCGCGATCATCGCGCTCCTGACCGGCCTGCTCGTCGACCCCTACTGGTGGATCGCGCTTCGCGCCGTCACCGGATTCTCCCTTGCCGCCACCTCGATGATCATTGAGAGCTGGCTGAACGAGCGGGCGACGAACGAGAGCCGCGGCGCGATCTTCTCATTCTACATGACGATCAACTATTCCTCGATCGTCGCGGGCCAGATGGCGATCGCGCTCGGCGACATCCACACGGCGACCTTCTTCATGATCGCCGGCATCCTCTACTGCATGGCGCTCGTGCCGACCGCCGTCTCCAATGCCGTCAGCCCGGCGCCGCTGAAGGAGGTCCGTCTCGACCTCAAGGGGCTCTACCGCAATTCGCCGGTCTCCTTCGTCGGCATCTTCCTCGTCGGCATCGCCAATGGCTGCTTCGGCACGCTCGGGCCGGTCTTCGGCGGCCAGGTGCACCTGTCGCAGACGACGATCGCGCTGATGATGAGCGTCACGATCTTCTCCGGCGCCGTCTTCCAGTTTCCCGCCGGCCGCCTCTCCGACCGCATCGACCGGCGCTACGTGCTCGCCGGCCTCGCGGCGACGGCCGGCATCGCGGGCCTGTTGATCGTCATCGACGCGCCGGCGCGCATCGACCTGCTCTTCGGCCTCGTCGCGCTCTACGGCGCGATGTCCTACACGCTCTACCCCGTCACCGTCGCCCATGCGAACGACTTCGCCGCGCCGCAGGACTACGTGAAGGTCTCGAGCGGCCTTCTCCTGCTCTATGGTCTCGGCACGATCGTCGGCCCGACGATCGGCGGCATCGTCATGGGCGCCGCCGGGCCTTACGTGCTCTTCGCCGTGACGGCCGCCGCCCATCTCGGCGTCGCCGCCTACTGTGTGCTTCGGATCCGGATGCGGGCCCCGGTTCCGGCCGAGGAGCGGGACGCCTTCTATATGCTGCCCTCCTCGCGCGTCGCGACGCCGGAGAGCTTCGTGCTTTCGCCGAAGGCGGCGGAAGGCGGCGTGCCTCGTGAAGCGCCGGCCGACTGAAGCCGCAGGATCAGGCGATCTGAAGCACGATCTTGCCGATGTGGCTGCCCTCCTCCATCCGCCGGTGGGCGGCCTGCACCTCGGCGAAGGGAAAGACGCGGTCGATGACCGGAGCGATCTGCGCGGTCTCGAGAAGCGGCCAGACCTTCTCCCTGAGTTCGGCGGCGATCTCCGCCTTGAAGCCGACGCTTCGCGGCCGCAGCGTCGAGCCGGTATGGACGAGGCGCTTGACCATCAGCCGGGCGAAATTCGCCTCCGCCTTGGCGCCCCGCAGCGACGCGATCTGCACGCTCCGTCCTTCGACGGCGGCCGCCTCGTAGTTGCGCCCGACATAGTCGCCGCCCACCATGTCGAGGATCAGGTCGGCGCCATGATCGTCGGTCTCCCGCTTGATCACCGCCACGAAATCCTCCTCACGGTAGTTGATCGCCCGTGCCGCCCCGAGGGTGCGGCAGGCGTCGCACTTCGCGGCGCTGCCGGCTGTGGCGAAGACGCGCGCTCCGAAGGCCGCTGCGAGCTGGATCGCCGTCGTGCCGATGCCGGAGGAGCCGCCATGGACGAGGAAGGTCTCGCCTGGCTTGAGGCCGCCGCGCTGGAAGACGTTGTGCCAGACGGTGAAGAAGGTCTCCGGCAGCGCCGCCGCCTCGACCGCCGAAAGGCCGCGCGGCACGGCAAGCGCGTTCGAGGCGTGCACCGTCGCATATTCGGCGTAGCCGCCACCCGGAAGAAGCGCTGAGACAGCATCGCCAATCGCGAAGCCGGAGCTTCCCTCGCCGAGGGCAACGACCGAGCCCGCGATTTCCAGCCCCGGGATATCCGAAGCGCCCGGCGGCGGCGCATAATGCCCCTGCCGCTGCAGGATGTCCGGCCGGTTGATGCCGGCCGCCGTCACGGCGATCAGCAGTTCGCCCGCCTTCGGCTCCGGTCGCGGATGCTCGGCGATCGTCAGCACTTCGGGACCGCCGGGCTCGCGGATGGTGACGGCGCGCATCGTCCGTGCCATGAAGGCTGTCCTTCGTCTCGTTTCCGGTCGCCCCTTGGACCACAGCACGAAAGGGTGGAGCAAGCCATGAGCCTTTTCGACGACGAGCGCCCCAGAAGGAAACAGGAGCACGAGATCGGCTCGGACCTCTCGCTGCTTTCGGTCGACGAGCTCGACGCGCGCATCGCGCTGCTCAAGGCCGAGATCGAGCGCCTCGAGGCGGAGCGCACCAGCAAGGGCGCGAGCCGCAGCGCCGCCGACAAGCTTTTCCGGTAGCGCCCCGGGGGCCGCGTCGTCGGTGGCGGGCGGCAACGCGGCCTTAACCGGATGTTAAGCTTTACGCGGCATTATCCATCCCATCCAGACTTTCTGGATTTGACGAACTGGCTGACGCCACTTCGTTTGACGCCTCCCTGTTAAACTCTCGAGAGCCGCATCCGCGGCTCTTTTTTTTATGCATCCTCTTTTGACGCGGTCACGGACGGCCCCGCTGCGCCCTCTGTGGACATTAACCGTTTGTTAGGATTAAGCTTGCCGAGACTGCCGGCGCGCATCATTGTGACTTTCACAAGACCCCGCCCCATGGAACTTCTTCAGCACGGCGACCGTTCGTCGACCGTTGAGGGAGATGCGCATGCAGAGGAAGCGATCGAAGATGTCAGAAGGCAACGCCAACACGATCAACCTCGCTGGCCACATCGCGACCTCGGCGCCCTTCAAGGCGCTTTATGCCGAAGGCATGGGCCTCGTCGAGGAGACGGCGAGCTACCTCGACGGGCCGGGCCGCGCCGCCGCCAAGTCGCTGCCGCGCAACGCTTCCGTGCTCTATGCGGCCGAATCCATGCGGCTGACGACGCGGCTGATGCAGATCGCGTCCTGGCTCCTCCTGCAGCGGGCCGTCAACAACGGCGAGATGACCCACGAGCAGGTGCTTTCCGAAAAGAGCAAGGTACGGCTGGAGAACTTCAACTGCGACCGGAACGCCGCAGGCTGGCTCGAACTGCCGGAATCCTTCCGGAACCTCGTCGAGCGGTCGCTCCGCCTGCAAACGCGCGTCGCACTGCTCGACCGCGAGATCTATACCGCGCCCGAAACGCGGGCGGTGATGGTTCCCGACAACCAGAACAGCGTCAAGGCACAGCTCTCGCTGCTGCAGACGGCCTTCGGGCAACACTGACGGTTCGATCCGAGGCTACGTCCGGGTTCGATCTGCAAGCAAATTCGCGAGATTGAAGATGGGCCGGAACGCGGGCCGCCGTGACGCGGTCGGCGGGCTGGCCGCACCGCCGTCTTTCCGCGCCTTCAGAAACGAAAACGGCCGCCGGTCTGCACCAGCGGCCGTTTCTTGCAAACAGAATGATCGTCTTTAGAGGCCGAGGCCCTCGAAGCGCTTCTTGAACTTCGACAGGCGGCCGCCGCGGTCCATGAGCTGCTGGTTGCCACCCGTCCAGGCCGGATGCGACTTCGGGTCGATCTCGAGATTCATCGTGTCGCCCTCCGACCCCCAGGTCGAGCGCGTCATGTACTCGGTCCCATCGGTCATGACGACCTTGATCATGTGATAGTCGGGATGGATCTCAGCTTTCATAACCAGTTCCTGCCGGGGTTCTGGCCGACGGCGTTCGCAAGAATGCGGCAAATCGACCGGACATACAGATGAAGCCGCCGACCGCGCGGTCTGCGGCTTTCCAATTCGATGGCGAGCCTATACATGATGGCCACCGCGATCACAAGGGCCGCAGGGGATTTTGCGGCAGAAAGGAAGTCGGGGAAACGTGGCCGAACAAGACAAGAGCGAGCGCGCAAGGCGCCGGTCCCTCCGTCCGCTTGCCCGCCTCGCCCCCTATGTCCGGCGCTATCGCGGCCTCGTCGCCGGCGCGCTCGTCTTCCTCAGCGTCGCGGCGGTCGTGACGCTGGCCCTGCCGCTCGCGGTCCGCCGCGTGATCGATCATGGCTTCAGCGGCGCGAATGCCGGCTTCATCAACAGCTACTTCGCCGCGCTCCTTGGCATCGCCGTGCTCCTCGCTGCGGCGAGCGCGCTGCGCTACTTCTTCGTCATCACGCTCGGCGAGCGCGTCGTCGCCGACCTGAGGCGCGATGTCTTCGAGCGGGTGACGCAACTTTCCGCCTCGTTCTACGACGTCAATCTCTCCGGCGAGATCGTTTCGCGGCTGACGGCCGATACGACGCAGATCAAGTCCGGCGTCGGCCCGACCGCCTCGGTGGCGCTGCGCAACCTCATCCTCTGCCTTGGCGCGATCGTCATGATGGTCGTCACCAGCCCGAAGCTTTCGGCTTTCGTGCTGGTCGCGATCCCGATCATCGTCTTCCCCCTCGTCGCCTTCGGCCGCAAGGTGCGCCGCCGCTCGCGCTTCGCCCAGGACACGCTCGCGACCGCCACCGCCTATGCCGCCGAGACGATTGCCGCGACCCGGACCGTGCAGGCGTTCAACAGCGAGGCTGCCGCCAATGCCCGCTTCGGCGCGGCGGTCGAGGCCGCCTTCTCCGCCTCGCGCGCCGCCATCCGCACCCGCTCCATCCTCACCGGCATCGCGATCACGCTCGTCTTCGGCAGCGTCGTCACCGTGCTCTGGATCGGCGCCCACAGCGTGCTCGCCGGCACGATGTCGGCCGGCACCCTCAGCCAGTTCCTGATCTATGCCGTCCTTGCCGCAAGCAGCCTCGGACAGCTCTCGGAAGTCTGGGGCGAACTGTCGCTTGCCGCAGGCGCAGCGGAGCGGCTGAGCGAACTCCTCGACGAGGAGCCGGCGATCCGGGCGCCGGCCCGGCCAGTGGCGCTCGCCGAGCCGTCGCGCGGCGCGATCCGTTTCGACGGCGTCCGCTTCTCCTACCCCTCGCGTCCGGACATGCCGACGCTGAACGGCCTCTCCTTCGTCGTGGAACCCGGCGAGACCGTGGCGATCGTCGGCCCTTCGGGCGCCGGCAAGAGCACCGTCTTCTCGCTCCTGATGCGCTTCTACGATCCGGTATCGGGCCGTATCCTCCTCGACGGCACCGACATCCGCACCGCCGATCCGGCCGTGATCCGCGACCGGCTCGCGATCGTGCCCCAGGACGTGACGATCTTCTCCGGCACGGTGCGCGACAACATCGCCTTCGGCCGCCCCGGCGCCGACGAGGGCGAAATCGTCGCCGCCGCGGAAGCGGCTTTGGCCGACGGCTTCATCCGCGCTCTGGACCAGGGCTACGACACGGCAGTCGGCGAACGCGGCGTCACGCTTTCGGGCGGCCAGCGGCAGCGGATCGCCGTCGCCCGTGCGATCCTTCGCGACGCCCCGGTCCTGCTCCTGGACGAAGCGACCTCGGCGCTTGACGCCGAGAGTGAGACGCTTGTCCAGAAGGCGCTGGAGGGGTTGATGCAGGGGCGCACGACCCTTGTCATCGCTCACCGGCTCGCAACGGTGCTCAAGGCCGACCGCATCCTCGTCATGGAGGACGGCCGCATCGTCGAGGAGGGCACGCATCATGCCCTCGTCCGCCGCGGCGGGCTCTATGCCCGGCTGGCGCGCCTGCAGTTCCACGATCATGGCGGCGGCCTGATGCAGGCGGCGAAGTAGCACGAGCTGCCTCGAAAGCCGCAGAGCTCCGTCCCGCCTGACGCTTTACTGATATCTTTGGTTCGAAATCACGCAACAACTCAAGTCTTCCCGCGTCATCTCGGATGCCCGTGATTTTGATAAACATCGCGTGATTTTTACGGCAATTGCTGGTTTACGTATCTCAGCGTAATTTTTGTGCATTGGGTTGATTGCATCTTGATTCGCTTGGGCGCTGTCCCCAGCGAGCGGAGTGCACGAGGCAGACGAGGCACCAGACGCCGATGCGCGACCGCGCCGAATGGCGGACACTTCTTCTCGCGGCAGGCTGTTATCTCACCTGGTTTGCGGTCGTCTTCCTGCCCATTCCCCTTCCCTTGCCGGTCCGCCTGCTCCTCCTCGTCCCGGCGCTGACGCTGCATTCGTCGCTGCAGCACGAATGCATGCACGGCCATCCCTTCCGCCGGCAGCGTTTAAACGACCTCCTGGTCTGGCTGCCGATCGGCCTTCTCGTGCCCTATGAGCGGTTCAAGGCGACGCATCTGCGCCACCACGTCAACGAGAACATCGCCGATCCCTATGACGATCCGGAGAGCTGGTACGTCGACCGGCCGAACTGGCAGCGCAAGCCGCCGGCGGTGAAGGCTCTCTTCCGGCTCAACAACACGCTCGCCGGCCGCATGGCGCTCGGCCCGGCCATCGGCTGGTCCGGCTTCGTCGCTTCGGACTGGCGGCGCTGGCGCGAGGGGCGCAACTGGATCGCGCGCGAGTGGCTGTTGCACGTCGCCGCGGCGGCCGCGCTGGCGCTGCTCGTCGCCGCCTTCGGCCGGTTCAGCGCCTGGCTCTACCTCGCCTCGGCCTATGCGGCCATGGGCTTGCTGATGGTGCGCTCCTTCCTGGAGCACCAGGCCCACGAGCGCGCCGGCTCGCGCTCCGTCATCATCGAGGACCGCGGGCCTTTCGCCCTGCTCTTCCTCAACAACAACCTGCACTCGGTCCACCACGCCTATCCGTCGCTCGCCTGGTACAGGCTGCCAGCCTTCTTCCGCGAGAACCGCGACCGCTTCCTCAAGATGAACGGCGGCTACCGCTACGACAGCTACGGCGCGATCTTCCGCCTCTTCGCCTTCAGGGCGAAGGAGCCGGTGCAGTATCCTCTCGCACGGCGGCGGCGCTAGATTGCAGCCGTCGAAGCCGCTCGCCGGCCTGCCGATGTATGACTGGCCGGAAATCCGGGCGGCGACCGATCGTCTCTGGCAGGCCTTGCGGGAGGAGTTCCTCCAGGCCGGCTTTGCTGCACCCGCAGAGCTTGAGCGCAGCCTGGATCGGATGGCGCTCTGGCGCCATCCGGACCTCCTCCTCGCCCAGAGCTGCGGCTTTCCCTATGCGACCCTTCTCGGCGGCGCCGTCGGCCTGATCGGCACGCCGGCCTATGCGATCGGTTGCGCGCCCGGCCGCTACTGCAGCGTCGTGGTTGCGCGGCGGGAGGACGCGGCCGCGCCCATCGAGCGGCTGGTCTCTGGCCGCTTCGCCTTCAACAGCCGCGATTCCCAGTCCGGCTATCGCGCACCGCTGCGGATGATCGCGGCTGGCGGCCTTCCCGCGCCGGAGAAGGCGATCGAGGCGCGATCGCATCGCAGCGCCATCCGGATCGTGGCCGAAGGCCGCGCCGATTTCGCCGCGATCGATGCTGTGAGCTGGGAACTGGCGCTTCGGCACGAGCCCGCCGCCGGCAAGGTCGCGGTCGTCACCCGCACGCCGGAAACACCGGCGCTTCCCTACATCACGGCAAAGGCGAATGCCGGCCTCGCGGCCACGCTGGCCGACGCCGTTTCGCGCGCGATCGCGGGACTCGATACCGGAACGCGCAACGCTCTCCTGCTCGAGGGATTCGTCCGGATGCGGCCGCAGGACTACACCGCGCTCGCAGAGCCGATTCCCGCCGCAGCACCGGGCCTGCCGCCTCTCTAGACTTGTCTGCCGGCTGTTCCGCCTATCATCCCGCGGCGTCCGTCAGCCTCAATTCGATACGCCGGTTCTGGGCGCGCGCCTCGGGCGTATTGCCCTGTGCGATCGGCTGGTACTGGCCGAAGCCGGCCGCCTTCAGCCGCGTCGGCGGCACGCCCTGCGTGCTCAGGAACTCGACCACCGCGGTGGCGCGGGCGGTGGAGAGCTGCCAGTTGTCCTTGTAGCGGCCGTTGCCCGAGAGCGGCACGTTATCGGTGAAGCCGTCGACCTCGAGCACCCAGTTGATGTCGGAGGGGATCTGCTTCGCGATATCCGTCAGCACCGTCGCGAGCTTCGCGATCTCCTGCTTGCCCGCAGGCGAGATGTCGGCGCTGCCGGAGGGGAAGAGCACTTCGGACTGGAAGACGAAGCGATCGCCGACGATGCGGATGTTCTGGCGGTCGGCGAGGATCTCGCGCAGCCGGCCGAAGAAGTCGGAACGGTAGCGGTTGAGTTCCTGCACCCGCCGCGCGAGCGCCACGTTCAGCCGCTTGCCGAGATCGGCGATCTTCGCCTGCGAGGCCTGATCCTTCGTCTCCGAGGCATTGAGCGCCGCTTCGAGCGCCGAAATCTGGCTGCGCAGCGCGTTGATCTGCTGGTTGAGCAGTTCGACCTGGCTCAGTGCCCGCTGGCTCACCTGGCGCTGGTCGGAAAGCGAGCTCTCAAGGTCGCCGATCTGCTTCTGCGCGACAGACGAGCTTCCCTGCCCCGCATCGAGCAGCTTGCGCAGGCGCGACTGCTCCTGCTCCGCCTGGGCGAGCGAGGCCTGGAGGTTCGCAAGCTGGTCCTCGGTGTCCTGCTTGCCGGATTTCTCCAGCGCCAGCAGCTGCGTCAGCTCGTCGATCTGGTTGTGCAGGCGGTTGAGCACCGCGTCCTTGCCGTTGATCTCGCGGCTGAGGATGAACTGGCCGAGGACGAAGACGGTGAGCAGGAACATGATGGTGAGCAGCAGCGTCGACAGCATGTCGACGAAGCCCGGCCAGTAGTCGACCGTGCGTGCCCTTCGACCGTTGCGCGACAACGCCATGCGTCAGTTGTCCCTGTAGCTGCGCTCCTCGGCGAGCCGCCGGTCGGCGAGCTTGTCGAGGGTGATGCGCATCGCCTTCGATTCTTCCTGCTGCGCCTCGATCCAGTCGCGCAGCATCTGCTGCTCGCTGCGCATGTTCTTGACGAGGCCCTGGATGCCCTCTGCGAGGTTCGCCATGGCGGTCGTCGTGCGTTGGTTCATGCCGCCGCCGTCCTGCGCCATGCGCTGCAGGCGCTCGGTCCGGAGCCGCAGTTCCTCGTTCGGCGCGGTGAGGGCGGTATCGACGGCGGTGACGTCGGAGCCGACGTCGGTGACGGTCGAGAGCCAGTTCTCGAGCTCGGTGTAGAAGCGGTTCTGCGCCCGGCCCGCCTGCAGGTCGAGGAAGCCGAGGATGAGCGAGCCTGAAAGGCCGAAGAGCGACGACGAGAAGGCCGTGCTCATGCCGCCGAGCGGTTCGCTCAGGCCCCGCTTCAGCGCCGCGAGGATGTCGCTCGTGTCGCCGGAACCGGGATCGAGCGCCTGGATGACGTTGCTGATCGAGCCGATCGTGTTCAAGAGGCCCCAGAAGGTGCCGAGTAGGCCGAGGAAGACGAGGAGGCCGATCAGGTAGCGCGACGTGTCGCGCGATTCGTCGAGCCGCGTCGCGATCGAATCGAGGATGGAGCGCAGCGACGAGGTCGACAGCGCCATCGCCTGCCGCCGCCCGATCAGCGCCCGCATCGGCGCGAGGAGCCGCGGCTCCCGCCCGACCTTGTCGGCGCTGCCGACGACGCGGAAGGAGTTGACCCAGCCGACCTCCGGCCTCAGCCGGATCACCTGGTTGAACGCAAGCAGGATCCCGACGACGAGCACGCCGACGATCAGCCCGTTGAGGCCGGGATTGGCAATGAAGGCCGTATGGATCTGGCGGTAGAGG
The DNA here is from genome assembly GCA_051960215.1 of Pararhizobium sp. Lineage (GTDB taxonomy): Bacteria > Pseudomonadota > Alphaproteobacteria > Rhizobiales > Rhizobiaceae > Pararhizobium_B. Next base: position 12,684 of record JBQCEN010000050.1, on the reverse strand, counting down.
ATGGCGGCGATGAAGCCGACGATGATCAGGAAGATGAGCATCGTCCAGAAGAAGACCATGGGGCTCGACAGCTTGTGCGGGTCCGCCCCGCTTTCGCCGTCCGATATGCCCCAGCCCGAAACATGCAGTTTCGTCATCAGAAATTTGGCTCCTCTTGGGGCCGCCTTCTGTCTCCGCCCGCAGAAGGAGGACATGCACCCGATGAGCGGGAAGCATCTTCGGCCGATGCCGTCCCGGCACCGTCGACGCCAGCCCCCGTCCTTGCGCGAAGACTAGCCGATAATGTGGCTCGAAAGAAAGGCTTTCGCCGAAGCAGGCGATTTACGCCCGCATATCTTCGCCTCGACTGGCCGGCGCAGGAGCGGGACGCTTCAGAAGCTCGAGAAGCGCGGCATGGATGCGCTCGTTCCCCGCAACGATCCCGGCCGTCTCGAACATGCGTCCGCCACCGTCGAAATCGGTGGCGAAGCCGCCGGCCTCGCGGATGAGGATGATGCCCGCCGCCATGTCCCAGGGCGAAAGCGGCTTCTCCCAGAAGCCGTCGAACCGGCCTGCCGCCACATAGGCGAGATCGAGCGAGGCGGATCCAAGGCGCCGGATGCCGGCGACCTCGCCCATGACGTGGCGCAGCTCGATCAGGAACTTGCCGTGATGGCCGCGCCCGAGATGCGGGATGCCGCAGCCGATGACGCTGTCGGAGAGCTCGCGCCGGCCGGCGACCCGCAGGCGCCGGTCGTTGAGGAAGGCGCCGCCGCCGCGTTCGGCGGTATAGAGCTCGTCGGTCGCCGGATTGAAGATGACGCCCGCGACGATGTCGCCGTTGCGCTCGAGCGCGATCGACGTCGCGAAATCCGGGATGCCGTGCAGGAAGTTCGTGGTCCCGTCGAGCGGGTCGACGATCCAGCGATGCGCGCCGTCGGTGCCCTCGACCTCCTCGCCCTCCTCGCCGAGGAAGCCATAGGTCGGGCGGGCCCGCAGGAGCTCGCCGCGGATGATCGATTCGGCCTTGCGGTCGGCCTGGGTCACGTAGTCGCCCGGACCCTTCAGCGACACCTGCAGGTTCTGCACCTCGCCGAAGTCGCGCGACAGCGACCGGCCGGCCTTGAAGGCCGCCTGCACCATGACGTTGAGGAGCGCCGATCGGGCCATGTCGTTTCCTGTGTCCCGACCGCGGCGCCCTCGGGAGCGACCGCGGCCTCTTCAGTCTTTCGCGACGTCAGTCTGCGCGACGGATATAAGCGATCTCGTTCGTGTCGACGATGATGCGCTCGCCCGCCTCGATGAAGGGTGGCACCATGACGCGCACCCCGTTCTCCATGACCGCCGGCTTGTAGGAAGAGGCGGCCGTCTGGCCCTTGACGACCGGGTCGGCCTCGACGATCGCCAGCGTCACCTGGTCCGGCAGCGCGACGCCGATCGGCTTCTCCTCATAGAGCTCGACCGTCACCGTCATGCCGTCCTGCAGGAAAGCCGCACGGTCTCCGACGAAATCCTTCTGCAACTCGAGCTGCTCGTAGCTGCCGCTGTCCATGAAGACCAGCATGTCGCCCTGTTCGTAGAGGAACTGGAAGTCCTTCTGCTCGAGGCGCACCCGCTCGACGGTCTCCGAGGCGCGGAAGCGCTCGTTGAGCTTCGTGCCGTCGAGGAGGTTCTTGAGCTCGACCTGGTTGAAGGCGCCGCCCTTGCCGGGCTTGACGTGGTTCGTCTTCACCGCCGCCCAGAGGCTGCCATTGTGCTCGATAACGTTGCCGGGACGGATTTCGTTGCCGTTGATCTTCATGAGGAGGTTCCGCTGGAGGGGTCGCGAAGGGCCGATCCGGGCCGGATGCGGCAGTCTGTCGAGATCGCGGGCTTCAAGACCATAAAAGGGCGCCGGTTGCAAGTGCGGCACGTGCCGCACCGCCGGCTCACTGCGGCCGATAGGCGTTGGCGCCGCGGATCGCTTCCTTCTGCTGCTCGTCCGTCAGCCCTTGGTAGAAGTCGTCGAGGTCCTGGTCGTTGAGCCCGGCGCGCTTGGAGATGACGTACCACGTCCCGGCGGCGACGAGGTCCTGCTTCGTGCCGATACCGGCGCGATAGAGGTGGGCAAGCCGGTTCTGCGCCATGACGTTGCCGTTCTCCGCGGCGAGCTGCATCCACTTGAAGCCGTTCTCGTAGTCCTTCGGTCCGCCGACGCCGTCGATCAGCCAGATGCCGAGGTCGAGCTCGGCCGTGTCGTAGCCCGCGCGCGCGGCCCGCGTCAGCCAATAGCGTGCCTGCGAACGCTGCTCATCCGTCGCGCTCGACGAGTTCGCGTAGATCTGGGAGAGCGCGTATTCCGCATCGGCGATGCCGGCTTGCGCCGCCTTCTCGAAATAGGGCAGCGCCTTGGTGAGGCCGCTCTCGCCAGCCTCGGCGGCGACGATCTGCTGCGCGTAGTTGAACTCGGCCTCCGGGATGCCGGCATCGGCCGCCTTCTTCATCAGCTCCATCGCCTTGGCCTCGTCCTTCTTCACGACGGTGCCGTCCATCAGCATCAGCGCGTAGCGGAACTCGGCCGACGGATCGCCGCCTTGAGCCCCCTGCTTATACCAGAACGCCGCCTCGTCCATGCTCTGTGCAACGCCGAGGCCGCGGAAGAATATCTCGCCGATCAGGGTCTGCGCCGCCGCGTTGCCCTTTTCGGCAAGCGGCAGGGCGATGTTCATCGCCGTCAGGTAATAGCCGCGCTGGAACGCGCCATAGGCGAGGTTCGCGCCTTCCTTGCCGGCCGGCGGCGCCGTCTCCGCACGCGGCCCCACGGCCGGCGCGGGCGCGGCGCCGAGAGCGCCCTCGCCCGTCTTGCCCGGTCTGTTGCCGAAGGTGGTCGTCGGCGCGTCCTGCGGCGAGAGCATCGGGATCGGCAGCTTGCCGGCGGGTTTCGGCGGGTTTGCGCCCGCCGCCAGCGACGGGGCCGTACCGGCCAGAACGAGCGTTGCGCCCATGGCAAAGACCATGAACCGGACGCGGAACGGCGAGGCGGAAGCGGAACCCATGGCCGGCACTATTCCTGAAACCTTGGCGCTTTTTCGTCGAGCAGCGCATTTGCCTCGGCGACCGCCTGCGCCGCCCGGCCCTCCTCGGCGAAGACGGCAAGATGCAGCGCGCAGAAGTCCGCGCCGGTGGCCGCCACGTCGACGACGCTCGCCACGCCACTGCCGCCCATGACGACGCAGGGGATCTCGACCATCGACGCCCACCATTCGGCAAGCTCCAGGTTGCGCGGGTGGGGCTCCGGCTTGATGTCCCCGTCGAGCTTGCCGAAGAAGACGTAGTCCGGCCGAAGCTCGCCGATCTCGAGCGCGGCGTGCCGCGTCTTGACGCTGCCACCGCCGACGATCAGCTTCGGCGAGAAGCGCTCCATCGCCTCGCCGAGCGCCTCGGCGGCCCCCGCGACATGGATGCCGTCGGCGCGGGCGCGCCCTGCCGTGCGGCTGTCGCCGGCGATGAGCGCGGCGGCGCCCGCCGCCTGGATGACGGGCACGACCGCCTCGGCAAGGAGCTGGAACCGACGCTCGTCGAGACCGCGCTGCGGCACGATGACGGAAGCGACGTCGCCGCCCCGCAACGCATCGCCGACGACCTGCGCCAGCCGGTCGGCCTCGTCGATCTCCGGCGCGATCAGCACCAGCCGGCAGCGGTTCTCGAATTCCGACATGTCTCGCGTGACGTCCCGATCGCCTTCGCGTTCCGGCCCCTTTGCCGGCTCGCCTTTGATGAAGAACTCCGATAGACCGGGCAGGCCCGCCATTCAACCGAAACCCATGCCCTCCGATCCCTTCTTCTACTTTGCGGTGCTGACCGCGGTCGTCCTCGTCGGCCTGTCGAAAGGCGGCTTCGGCGGCGCCATGGCGCTCCTGGGCGTGCCGCTGATGGCGCTGGCGATCCCGCCGGTGCAGGCGGCGGCGATCCTGCTGCCGATCCTCGTCGCGATGGACATCGTCAGCCTCTGGACATGGTGGGGCTACTGGGACCCGAAGACGCTGAAGATCATGCTGCCGGGCGGCGTCGCCGGCGTCGGCATCGGCTGGCTGACGGCGACGACCGTCACGGAGGACGAGATCAAGCTTCTCGTCGGGGTCGTCGCGCTCGCCTTCGTGCTGCGCTACGTCTGGCAGGTCATCCAGGCGCGCCGCGGCGCCAGGACCGTCCAGGCGCGGCCGCACCGGCCGCTCGCCGGCCTCGGCTGGGGAACGGTCGCAGGCTTCACGAGCTTCATCTCGCATGCCGGCGGGCCGCCCTACCAGTTCTACACCCTGCCTCTCGGCCAGGACCCGAAGACCTACACGGGCACCAGCGTGCGCTTCTTCGCGATCATCAATGCGCTGAAGCTCGTCCCCTATTTCATGCTCGGCCAGTTCGACACGAGCAACCTTGAGACGTCCGCCACCCTCGTGCCCGCCGCGATCGTCTCGCCGATCGCCGGCGCCTGGCTCGTCAAGCGCATGCGTCCGGCGATCTTCTATCCCTTCATGTATGTGATGGTGTTCGTTGCGGCCGCGAAGCTGATGTGGGACGGCATCGCGTCGATGCTTGGCGGATGACAGCCGGTTCCGCCGGTGCTTTTATGACGATGGCCTTCGGGGAGGAGTCATGACGCAAGCCGCTTTCGAGACGGGGCTCGACCGCAACCCGGCGAACCACCAGCCCCTGACGCCGCTCAGCCACTTCGCCCGCGCGGCCGCCGTCCACCCCGACCACGTCGCCGTCGTCCACGGCCGGGCACGCGTCACCTATGCCGAGTTCTACGCCCGCGCCCGCCGGCTCGCCTCGGCCCTCGTCAAACGCGGCATCGGCAGGGGCGACACGGTCTCCGTCATGCTGTCGAACACGCCGGCGATGCTCGAGGCGCATCACGGCGTGCCGATGACAGGCGCCGTGCTCCACTCCTTCAACACCCGCCTCGACGCGGCGATCATCGCCTTCCAGCTCGATCACGCCGAGACGAAGCTCCTGATCGTCGACCGCGAGTTCTCGCAAGTGGTCGCCGACGCCCTGAAGCTCGCGACGGTCAAGCCGCATGTCGTCGACTATGACGATCCGGAGTACCCCGACGACGCCCCGGTCGCGAAGGGCGAGCGGATCGGCATGGAGGACTACGAGGCGATGATCGCCGACGGCGATCCCGACTTCGCCTGGGCGATGCCGGCCGACGAATGGGATGCGATCGCGCTCAACTATACCTCCGGCACGACCGGCAATCCGAAAGGCGTCGTCTACCATCATCGCGGCGCGGCCCTGATGGGCTACGGCAATGTCATCGCCTCCGGCATGGGGCGCCACCCCGTCTACCTGTGGACGCTGCCGATGTTCCATTGCAACGGCTGGTGCTTCCCCTGGACGCTCTCCGTCGTCGCCGGCACGCATGTCTGCCTGCGCTGGGTGCGGGCGAAGGCGATGTACGACGCGATCGCGGACCAAGGCGTGACGCATCTCTGTGGGGCGCCGATCGTCATGGCGACGCTCATCAACGCCGATGAAGCGGCCCGGCGAGGCTTTTCGCAGACGGTGACGTTCAACACCGCCGCCGCGCCTCCGCCCGGCGCCGTGCTCGCCCAGATGGCCGATGCCGGCTTCGAGGTCGTGCACCTCTACGGCTTGACCGAGACCTACGGGCCCGCCGTCGTCAACGAGTGGCACGACGCCTGGGACGCCCTCGACCGCGGCGCGCGCGCCGAAAGGAAGGCCCGCCAGGGCGTCCGCTATACGCCGCTCGAAGCGCTGTCGGTGCGCGATCCGCAGACGATGGCGCCGGTGCCGGCCGACGGCGAGACGCTCGGCGAGATCATGTTCCGCGGCAACATCGTCATGAAGGGCTATCTCAAGAACCGCAAGGCGACCGAGGAGGCTTTCGCCGGCGGATGGTTCCACTCCGGCGACCTCGCCGTCATGCATCCCGACGGCTACGTCCAGATCCGCGACCGCTCCAAGGACATCATCATCTCCGGCGGCGAGAACATCTCCTCGATCGAGGTCGAGGACGCGCTCTACAAGCACGCCGCCGTGCAGGCGGCCGCCGTCGTCGCCCGTGCCGACGACAAATGGGGCGAGTCGCCCTGCGCCTTCGTCGAGCTGAAGCCGGGACGGAGCGTGACGGAGGCGGAGCTCGTCGCCCACTGCCGCACCTTGCTCGCGCACTACAAATGTCCCCGGACGATCGTCTTCGAGGAAATCCCGAAGACCTCGACCGGCAAGATCCAGAAGTTCCTGTTGCGCGACCGCGTCAAGCAGCTCTGACGCGGATACCGCAGCGCACCATTGAACATTGCGCTGCACAAATCACTTGCCGAAGCTTCGCCCTTGGCTTACAGTTCGGGCCATGACGACTGCCGATCCGTTCGCCGCGATCTCAGATCCGAACCGCCGCTTCCTCCTTGAGGAGCTTCGTCGCGGCCCGCGGACGGTCAACGAACTGGCCCGTCAGCTCCCGATCAGCCGCCCGGCCGTCTCGCAGCACCTCAAGGCGCTGCTCGACAGCGGCCTCGTCGCCGTCACGGCCGAGGGCACGCGCCGGATCTACGCGATCCGCAACAACGGCTTCGATCGCCTCAATCTCTGGCTTGATCAGTTCTGGGCTTGAGTCCGCCGCCGTTCGTCCTTCGAACGGTTGGCGGTCGCAGCCAGGGCTGGCTGCGACCGAGGGACCGGCGCCGAAGCGCCTGTGGGAGGAATTTCAGTCCCTAGTGTTTCGATGACTTCAGACGCTCGATCTCGTCCTTGATGCGCAGCTTGCGTCGCTTGATGTCGGCAATGGCGTGGTCCTGCGCGGACGGACAGGTCAAGGCATCATGGAGTTCGTCCTCGAGTGCGCCATGCTTCCGTTCAAGCGTAGCAAGATGAGCCTCAATGGTCATGTAACAGCTCCTTCTCGTCTTCAGGATTTCCCGTCCACGACCGGGGCGCTTTCCAACACCCCGGAACCGAAAGTGTGCCACGACAATCGGGCTTTGCGAAGGCCGATTTCTGCCCCTGTCGATAACTTCCCGTCGCGTCGTTTTTTGTGGTAGGGGAGCGCCCATGAGATCAAGGAGGGGTGTGCGTCGGAGCGCACCTGTCATGCTGGAACGGGGATGCGGCATGTCGGATCAGGAACAGGCGGATCTGAGGCTCATGGTGGCGCGCTTGCGCCAGGAGCACGCCGATTACGACGCCGCCATCAACGCGATGATCGCGACCGGCTGCGAACCGCTCCGGATCCAGCGGATGAAGAAGAAGAAGCTCGCGCTGAAGGACCGCATCTCCAAGCTCGAAGACCAGATCATCCCCGACATCATCGCCTGACAGGACCGCTGCCCTCGTGACCGAACGTCAAGCCCCGCCCGTCGCCATCGTCATGGGCAGCCAGTCGGACTGGACGACGATGCGGCACACGGCCGAGACGCTGGAAGCGCTCGGCATCGACTTCGCCGCCCGCATCGTCTCCGCCCACCGCACGCCGGACCGTCTCGTCGCCTTCGCCAAGGGCGCACGCGAGACGGGCGTCAAGGTCGTCGTCGCGGGCGCCGGTGGCGCGGCGCACCTGCCGGGGATGATCGCGGCGATGACGCCGCTGCCGGTCTTCGGCGTCCCGGTCCAGTCGAAGGCGTTGTCGGGCCAGGACAGCCTGCTCTCGATCGTCCAGATGCCGGCGGGCGTGCCCGTGGGCACGCTTGCGATCGGCCGCGCCGGCGCCGTCAACGCCGCCCTTCTCGCTGCCGCCGTCCTGGCGCTGTCCGATCGTGATCTCGCGCACCGCCTCGACGCCTGGCGCCGGGCCCAGACCGACGCCGTCGCCGAAGAGCCGGTGGACGAAGCGTGACCGTGCCGCCCCTTCCCCGCCGCGCGACGATCGGCATCATCGGCGGCGGCCAGCTCGGCCGGATGCTGGCGATGGCGGCTGCCCGGCTCGACTACCGCGTCGTCATCCTCGAACCGCAGCCGGACTGCCCGGCGGGCGAGGTCGCAGCCGCGCAGATCACCGCGGCCTATGACGATCCGGCCGCGCTCGACGAACTCGCCGCGCGCGCCGACGTCGTCACCTACGAGTTCGAGAATGTGCCGGTGAAGGCGGCCCGGCGGCTTTTGGCGAGGCGTCCGGTTTTCCCGCCGCCGGCCGCCCTCGAAGCCGCGCAGGACCGGCTGACCGAAAAGCGCTTCCTCAATGGCTGCGGCATCGCCACCGCGAGGTTCGAAGCCGTCGACGACCAGGCGGGTCTCGAAGCAGCACTTTCCGCCTTCGGTGGCGGCGTGCTGAAGACCCGGCGGATGGGCTACGACGGCAAGGGCCAGCGCCTCTTCCGCGGCGGTGAGCCGGCCGCGGGCGCCTTCGAGGCGATGGGCGGCGTTCCGCTGATCCTCGAAAGCCTCGTCCCCTTCGAGCGCGAGATCTCGATCATCGCTGCACGTGACCGAACGGGCGCCGTCGTCGCCTTCGATCCGGCCGAGAACGTCCATCGCGACGGCATCCTCGCAACCTCCACCGTACCGGCGGCGATCACGTCCACGACGGCCGCCGCCGCCCGCGACGCGGCCCCCGCCATCCTCGAAGCGCTCGACTATGTCGGCGTGATCGGCGTCGAGTTCTTCGTGCTTGACGACGGCAGCCTTCTCGCCAACGAGATCGCCCCGCGCGTCCACAATTCCGGCCACTGGACCGAGGCCGCCTGCGTCGTCTCGCAGTTCGAGCAGCATATCCGCGCGATCGCCGGCCTGCCCCTCGGCGCGCCGACGCGCCATTCCGACTGCGTCATGGAAAACCTGATCGGCCATGACATCGAGCGGCTCGAGGCACTCTGCCGCGAGCCGGCGACGCTCGTCCATCTTTACGGCAAGAGCGCCGTCCGCGAGGGCCGCAAGATGGGCCATGCCACGCGGCTCGTACGGGCTGGCGAAGCCTGAGCGCCATCAGAGCGACCGAGCCGCCGCCGAGACATGCTTTCGCCGGAATGCCGGACTTCGATCGCGTGGGGTCGCGCGATCGATCAACCAGCGAACCGAGAGGAGCCGGCAATGGCGAAATCCTTCATCTGGTACGAACTGATGACGACCGATCCCGACGCGGCGAAGGCGTTCTATGCGGATGTCGTCGGCTGGCAGGCCGAACCCTGGAACAAGCCGGGCATGCCGCCCTACGTCATCATGAAGGCGGGCGATCGCGGCGTCGGCGGCATCATGACCATTCCGGAGGACGCACGGCAGGCGGGGATGCCGCCGAAATGGGTCGGCTATATCCGGACCGACGACGCCGACGCGGCCACGAAGGCGGTGAAGGACGATGGCGGAAAGATCTATCGCGAGCACGACGACATTCCCGAGGTCGGACGCTTCTCGGTCGTGACCGATCCTGCAGGCGCCGTCTTCATGATGCTTCAGCCGAAGGGACCGCAGCAGCCGACCGTCGCCGCCAACGCGCCTGGCCATGTCGGCTGGCACGAGCTCTACACAACGGACTGGCAGAATGCCTTCGACTTCTATGCGAAGCATTTCGGCTGGACGAAGGGCGAGCCCTTCGACATGGGCGCGATGGGAACCTACCAGCTCTTCGCGGCAGGCGCAGAGCCGATCGGCGGCATGATGAACAAGCCCGAGCAGGTTCCTGTGCCCACCTGGCGGTTCTATTTCAACGTGCCGGCGATCGATGCGGCCGCCGCGCGGGTGCGCGAGCGCGGTGGAGAAGTGATCATGCAGCCGATGGAGGTTCCGGGCGGCAGCTGGATCGTCCAGTGCGTCGACCCGCAGGGCGCCCATTTCGCGCTCACCGCTCGGGGGAGATGAGGCGGGGGCGGCAAGACATTCCCTGTCATCGGAGTTCTGAAGTGCCATGATGGCGGCGCCCGCTTCCGGTTGACACCCGGCGGCTCCCGCGCTACACGCACGCACACCTTTTCGAGCGCGCCTGCGGGCGCGCTTTTGATTGATAAAATGCGGAGAGCGCCCGCGCCCTTCGCCTCAGACCGCGGTCCGGACCAATGAAGATCAAGAATTCGCTGAAGACGCTGAAGACCCGCCACCGCGAGAACCGGCTGGTTCGCCGCAAGGGCCGCGTCTACATCATCAACAAGCAGAACCCGCGCTTCAAGGCGCGCCAGGGCTGAGGCCCGGCGAACGCTGTTCGACGGCCATGACGTCATGAGGCGGCGCCCGCGTGATGACGTCATTTTGCATTTGAACTTGGCCGGCGGCGGACTACCCTGTTCGCCATGCGCACGATTATCCGCATCCTCGTCGTTCCATTTTTGGCCGGCGCCGCCGTCATCACCGTTGCGGCGGCCGGTGCCGTCGACGCGACCCTGCCGCACAAAGGCCAGCAGGCGGCGCCCGCCGAGCCGACCCGGGCGCAGCGTCTCGACACGCTGTTCGCGCGGCTGAAGCGCGAAAGCGATCCCGACGTCGCGCGGAAGACCGCAGACGAGATCTGGGCGATCTGGCGCGATTCCGGCAGCCCGACGGTGGACCTCCTGATGGAATGGACCGACAAGGCGGTTGCGGCGAAGCAATACGGCAAGGCGCTCGACCTGCTCGACGAGATCACGGTCCTCGACCCCGGCTTCGCCGAAGGCTGGAACCGCCGCGCCACCGTCCACTACATGATGAACGACTACGCGAAGTCGATGGCCGACATCGACCGGACGCTGTCGCTCGAGCCACGCCACTTCGGCGCCCTCTCCGGCATGGCCGGCATCCTCGCCGCCGCAGGAAAGGACGAGATGGCGCTCGACGCACTGCAGCGCGTTCTCGACATCTATCCCGCCAACCGCGCCGCGCAGGAGCAACTCGGCAAGCTCGCCGACAAGCTTTCCGGCGAAAGCATCTGACGCCGGTCCGCCTCGCCGCGCCCTCACAATTTCCGCCGACCCGCCTCCGGAGCGCTCCCCTGCCTGTCCTGATCCTGATCCTTGCCGTCGCGGCAGCGCTCTTCGTCTTCACGCTCGCCGCAAGCCGCCGCATCGAGCGGCGCTATCCGCCGGTCGGCGAACGCATCGATATCGGCGGCTACCGCCTCCATGCGGTGCACCTGCCGCGACCGCCGGGCGCCGACCTGCCGCCGCTGGTCTTCGTCCATGGCGCGAGCGGCAACCTGCGCGATCCGCTCCTCGCCTTCCGGAAGGCGCTCGAAGGGCGGGCCGAGATGCTCTTCGTCGACCGCCCCGGCCACGGCTATTCCGATCGCGGCGGCGCGGCGAACGGCTGGCCGGACGGTCAGGCAAAGGCGATTGCCGCTCTGATGCGGGAGAAGGGCATCGCCCGCGCCGTCGTTGTCGGCCATTCCTTCGGCGGCGTCATCGCCGCGAATTTCGCGCTGGCGCATACCGAGATGACGGAAGGGCTGGTCTTCCTCGCCCCGGCCACACATCCCTGGCCCGGCGGCGTCGCCTGGTACAACGGCCTGACGCGCGCCCCGCTCGTCGGCCCGCTCTTCGCCCACCTCGTCGCCCTGCCGGCCGGGCTGACGCTGATCGACGCCGGCATGCGAGGCGTCTTCTCCCCGAACCCGATGCCGAAGGACTACGCCGAAACCGGCGCGGCGCTGGTGCTGCGGCCGCGCGCCTTCCGGGCAAACGCCATCGACCTTTCGAACCTCTTCAGGCACGTGATGCGGACAGCGAAACACTACCGCGAGATCGAGGCGCCGACGGTCATCGTTACCGGCGACAGCGACCGCGTCGTGCTGCCGGACCTGCATTCGCGCGGGCTTCGGCGCGACATCAAGGGCGCGACACTCCTCTGGATCCGCAACCTCGGCCACAAGCCGGATTACGTCGTTACCGACGTCGCGATCGCCGCCATCGAGCATGTCTCGGGAAAGAAGGTCGATCTCGAAGCGGCCGCCCGGCGCGCCGAAGCCCGGCTCGCCGGAGATCGTCAAGGCCAGGAGCCGGCCGTCCGCCAGGCGTGACGGCCGGAGTCCGGTTCAGATGCCGCTCATGCCGTCGGAGCCGATATAGGCGATCCGCAGCATGTTGGTCGCGCCCGGTGTTCCGAGCGGCACGCCGGCCGACATGATGATGCGGTCACCGGGCTTGCCGAAGTCCTCGGTGAAGGTGATGCGGCAGGCGCGGTCGACCATGTCGTCGAGGTCGTGCGCATCCTCCGTCACGACGCAGTGCAGCCCCCAGACGACCGAGAGCCGCCGAGCGGTCTCGATCACCGGCGAGAGCGCCAGGATCGGCGTCTGCGGCCGCTCGCGGGAGGCGCGAAGGCCGGTCGTGCCGGAGGAGGTGTAGCAGACGATGGCGGAGAGCTTCAGCGTCTCGGCGATCTGCCGCGCGGCGAGAGAGATCGCGTCCGCCCCGGTCGCGTCCGGCTGCGGGCGCTGCGCATAGATGATACCGGGATAGTTCGCGTCGCGCTCGACCTTGCGGGCGATCGCCGCCATCATCGAGACGGCCTCGACGGGATATTGCCCGGCGGCCGATTCGGCCGAGAGCATCACCGCGTCCGCGCCCTCGAAGACGGCGGTCGCCACGTCGGAGACCTCGGCGCGCGTCGGGACCGGAGCCGAGACCATGGATTCGAGCATCTGCGTCGCGACGACCACCGGCTTTCCGGCGGCGCGGCAGGCGCGGATCAGCTGCTTCTGGATGCCCGGCACCGATTCGATCGGCATTTCGACGCCGAGATCGCCGCGCGCCACCATCAGCGCGTCGGAAAGCTCAATGATCTCGTCGATCCGCTCGACCGCCTGCG
>JBQCEN010000049.1:0-22954 GCA_051960215.1 Pararhizobium sp. | reverse complement strand
GACCGCCTCGAGCGCGAAGGCGGGCGCCGAGCCCGTCGCAGCCAGGAGAACGGCGAGAACGAGCGCTGCGGCCCAGCCGGCGAGGAATGCGCAGGCCGACGAACGCGGTGTCCGACGAATGGGCATCAGGCGACGGTCTTCTTGCTGGCTTCCACCGGTACTGTCACTTCCGTCCTGGCAGGCTCATGCTCGCCGTCGCCGGCCAGCCGCGCGTAAAGCACGTGGTCGCGCCACGCCCCGTTGATCTTGAGGTAACCCCTCAGATAGCCTTCGCGGCGAAACCCGACCTTTTCAAGGAGGCCGATGCTGCGCGCGTTGTCCGGGATACAGGCCGCCTCGATGCGGTGCAACCGCAGCACCTTGAATGCGTAGGGGATGACCGCATCGAGCGCGTCGTGCATATGGCCGCGCCCGGCATGGGTCTCGCCCATCCAGTAGCCGATCATGCAGCTTTGCGCGGCGCCGCGGCGGATATAGCCGATCGTCAGGCCGCCGACGAGCACGTCGCCTGACTTCAGGAAGATGAAGAAGGGGACGGCCTGGCCGCGTTGGTAGTCCTGCTCGTAGCGACGCACCCTGAGCCGGAAGTAGGCGCGCGTCAGGTCGTCGGCGCCCCAGGTTGGCTCCCAGGGTTCGAGGAAGCGGCGGCTTGCCTGGCGCAGCTTCCGCCATTCCTCGTAGTCGGAGAGCTGCGGCAGGCGCAGGTAGACGTCCTTGCCCTCCAGGAGAACGGGGTCATCCGGACGGGACAGGAATCGAAACATCGATTTGGACATCAACGCTTCCCCGTGAGCCCGCCGCCCTCTATCCGGCGGCGGCCTTCAGGGAAGCGCCCGTCGAAAGCTGTTCGGCGAGTTCGCGCGAGTCCATCAGCCGGTCGACCGGTCCGATCGCCGCGAGCGTCGGGACGGTATCGAAGAAGAGCCGGCTGGCGAGGTCTGTGAGCCGCTCCGGCGTGATGTTGGCAAGCCGCTCCATCAGTTCCTCGTTCGGGATCGGACGGCCGTAGAGCAGCATCTGGCGGGCGATCTGTCCTGCACGCGCAGCCGGGCTTTCCTGCGACATCAGGAGGTTGGCGCGCATCTGCGCGCGGGAGCGGACGATCTCCTGCGGGTCGATCGCCTGCGAGGCGCGGCGCAGCTCCTCGACGATGACCGGCACCAGTTCCGGCAGGTCGTCGCCGCCGGTCGCCGCGTGGATGCCGAAGATCCCGCTGTCGGAAAAGCCCCAGTGGAAGGCATAGACGGAGTAGCAGAGGCCACGCCGCTCGCGCACTTCCTGGAAGAGCCGCGAGGACATGCCGCCGCCGAGGATGTTCGACAGCATTTGGGACGCGTAGTAGTCGCGCACGTGGTAGGCGCGACCCTCGAAGCCGAGGAGCACCTGCGCATCCATCAGGTCGCGGCTTTCGCGGAATTCGCCGCCGACATAGGTCGCAGGCTCCGGGACCGGCGCGTTGGCCGGCGCCGGCGTCAGGCCGGCGAAGCGCTGCTCCACCTGGCGCACGAGCGCGCCGTGGTCGATCGCGCCGGCGGCCACGACGATCACGCGGTCCGGCGTGTAGTGGCTCGAAAGATAGCTGCGCAGCTGCTCCGGCGTGAAGGACTTCACCGTCTCCGGCGTGCCGAGGATCGGTCGTCCGATCGTCTGGCCACGGAAGGCGGCTTCGGAGAACTTGTCGTAGACGACGTCGTCCGGCGTATCGTTGGCTGCGCCGATCTCCTGCAGGATGACGTGCTTTTCGCGGCGCAGTTCCTCTTCGTCGAACAGCGACTCGGTCAGGATGTCGGCGAGGATGTCCACGGCAAGCGCCACGTCGTCGCGCAGCACCCGCGCATAATAGGAGGTGGTCTCGATCGAGGTCGAGGCGTTCAGTTCGCCGCCGACGTTCTCGATCTCCTCGGCGATCTGGCGCGCCGTGCGCCGCCGCGTGCCCTTGAAGGCCATGTGCTCGAGGAGATGGGCGATGCCGTGCTCGCTCGCCGTCTCGTTACGCGATCCCGACTTCACCCAGACGCCGAGGGCGACGCTTTCGAGCCCCGGCATGTTTTCGGTGACGATGGTGAGACCATTGGAAAGGCGGGTGCACTCTACATTCATCGGCGTTGTCAGCATTCTCACCGTGCCGCCCGCGTCCGCGTCTCGATGTGGCGCTCGACCTTGTCGAGGTCTGCCGGCAGGATGTCGAAGTGCTCCTCCCTGTTCATCAGGTCAGAAAGCCACGGCGGCAACGCCGGGTCAATGCCGCACGCCGAATTTACGGCGGCGGGGAATTTGGCCGCATGCGCGGTCGCCAGGGTGACCATCGGAGCGGTCGCGGCCTCGAAGCGCCGCGCCACCTTGACGCCGACGGCGGTGTGCGGATCGAGCACCAGTCCCGCCCCGGACGCAAACGAACGGATGACGCCAGACACCTCCTGCCGGTCGGCGCGACCGGCGGAAAACTCTCCCCTTATGGAAGCGAGCGCGTCGGCGCCGAGCGTGAAGGCCCGGGCCTGCTTCAGGCTCTGCATGGCGCTTCGGACCGCACCCGCGTCACGCCCGCTCGCCTCGAAGAGGAGGCGCTCGAAGTTCGACGAGATCTGGATGTCCATCGACGGCGATGTCGTCTCGACGACGTCCGACATCTCGTAGCGGCCGCTCGAGAGCATGCGCTCCAGGATATCGTTCTCGTTCGTCGCGATCACCAGCCGCTCGACGGGCAGGCCCATGCGCTTGGCAGCATAGCCGGCGAAGATATCACCGAAATTGCCGGTCGGAACGGTGAAGGAGACGGCGCGCTCGGGCGCTCCGAGCGAGACGGCGGCGGTGAAGTAGTAGACGACCTGGGCCATGATGCGGGCCCAGTTGATCGAGTTGACGCCCGAAAGCGCGACCCGGTCGCGGAAGGCGGCGTGGTTGAACATCGCCTTCACGAGGTCCTGGCAGTCGTCGAAGTTCCCCTCGATCGCCAGCGCATGGACGTTCTCGTCGGTCGACGTCGTCATCTGCCGCTGCTGGACCGGCGAGACCCGGCCCTTCGGGAAGAGGACGAAGATGTCGGTGCGCGCCCGGCCGGCAAAGGCCTCGACCGCCGCGCCGCCCGTGTCGCCCGACGTCGCGCCGACGATCGTCGCCCGTCCGCCGCGCTCGGCAAGCACGTGGTCGATGAGGCGCGCGAGCAGCTGCATCGCCACGTCCTTGAAGGCGAGCGTCGGCCCGTGGAAGAGTTCCAGCATGAAGCTGTTGGCGCCGATCTGGACGAGGGGGGCGACAGCCGGGTGCCGGAATGTCGCATAAGCCTCGTCGATCATCGCCTTCAGCGCCTCGGGCGCGATCTCGTCTCCGACGAAAGGTGAAAGCAGGCGGAAGGCGGCTTCCTGATAGCTGAGGCCTCTGAGGGCTCGGATGTCGGCTGCCGAGAACTGCGGCCATTCCTTCGGCACATAGAGGCCGCCGTCGCGCGCAAGCCCCGTGAGAAGCGCCTCGCCAAAGCCGATTTCGGGCGCTTCACCGCGTGTGGAGACGTAGAGCAATTCGGCAATTTCCCTGGTCGCGACGCGGCCGAGGGCGGGCCGCGGATCGGATGGGGACATCGTTCCCGACCGATCGATTTTTCGAAGAGCCGCTGGTATAGACCAACGGCAAGGGCCATGAAAAGGCCCGTCTTCCGTGGCTCCAAGGCCGCAAAAGACAATGGATCAAGGGGTGTGATCGTGCAGAGAACGTTCTTCGGGGTCGTCGCGACCCTCTCGATGCTCGGCCTCGCGGCGGGGTGTACGACAAGCGGCGGCGGCTCGCTCTTCGGCGGATCACGCAAGCCGCAGGCGGCGAGCGCCCAGCCGCAGACCGCCCCGGACAGCACCGCCTATGTCCGCGGCACGTGCCCGACCGTCGAGCTGCGCCAGGGGACAGCCTATTACCGCACCTACGCCGGCGGCGGCGCCAAGGACAAGGATCCCTCCAAGGTGGTCCACCAGGCCTCGCTGACCGACACCACGCGCAAGTGCACGGTCAACGGAAACCAGCTGACGATGGAGGTGGCGGCGGCCGGCCGCGTCGTTGCCGGGCCCGCCGGGGGCGGCGGCAACAGCGTCACCATGCCGATCCGCGTCGCCGTCATCTCGAACGACGGCACGACGGTCTATTCGCAGCTGACCAAGGACACGGTGAACCTCGACGCGAACGGCTCGACGCAGTTCGTCTTCACGAAGCCGGACGTCACCTTCCCGGTCAGCCAGGCCGGCTCCGTCCGCGTCTTCGTCGGCTTCGACGAAGGCCCGTACAACACGCCGTGACCGGTTCTGCCCTCAGACGGCGGTCGACCAGGCCGCCAGCGCCTGGACGATGCCCGGCAGGTCGCTCATCCGCGCGATGACGGTCTCGGCACCCGCTTCGGTCAGGTGGTCAGCATGGGCGCGCCAGGTATGGGCGCCCCCTGTGAAGCCGACGACGCGCATGCCGGCGGCCTTGGCGGCCTTCACGCCATGAACGGAGTCCTCGACCACGATCGTCCGGTCGGCTTCCGCCTTCATGACCTTGGCGGCGTGGAGGAAGACGTCGGGCGCCGGCTTCGGACGTCCGTCGGGAACGTCCTTGGCCGAGAAGATGTTCGGCACGAAGATCTCGTAGAGCGCCGCCCGGCGCAGCATCATCTCCAGCCGGCGCGACGAGGAGTTCGAGCAGATGCAGCGCGGCAGGTCGATCCGCGCCACGGCGCGCGCGACGCCCTCGATCGCGCGCACGTCACGCGCGAGCTTCTGGTCGAGGATCTTCTCGGACTTGTCGATCAGCGATGCCTGCAGCGGCAGGTTCGCCTCGCGCTCGACGGTGAGGAGAATGTCCTTCCAGGTGAGGCCGGCGAAGCGCTCGGAGAGCGTCTGCGCATCGATCTCGTAGCCGGCGTCGCTGAGAAGCCGCGCCTCCACCTGCGCCGCGATGATCTCGGAATCGACGAGCACGCCGTCGCAGTCGAAGATGATGAGGTCGAGCCCGGGCTGCATGTGCAAAAGTCTTTCGATCGCTGTGTCGCGCGTGGCCTACATGATTGCGCAGTGCAAGACAACGCCGCGCCGCCTGGCGGATGGAGCCGCCCTTGATCCTCGTCACCGGTGCCTCCGGCTTCGTCGGCCGCCATCTCGTGCGCCATCTTGCCGCGCAGGGCCTCGCTGTACGGCCTGTCGGCGGCCGTCGCGCGCGCGGCGCGCCGGAGGTGCCCACAGCCGCTCTTGCCGATCCGGCTCCGTGGCCGCGGCTTCTTGAGGGCGTGGGCGCGGTGGTCCATCTCGCCGCCTACAACCCGCCGCCGCGCGTCCGGTTCCGGCGCTCGGAGCGCGACGCCTTCCGATCGATCAATGTCGAGGCGGCGGCTCGTCTTGCCGCGCAGGCCGCCGCGGCCGGCGTCGCCCGTTTCGTCTTCCTGAGCTCGATGCGCGTCTACGGCGGCAGCGCGCCGCAGATCCTGACCGAAGAGAGCCCGCTCGACGCCTCGGACGAGTACGGCCGCTCGAAGCGCGACGCCGAGGAGGCGCTTGCCGCCGCCCTCGCAGGTACGGGCACCGCCCTCACGATCCTCAGGCCTCCGGTGATCTACGGCGCGGGGAGGGGCGGCGTCCTCGGCCTTCTCGACAGGGCGATCCGTGCCGGTATGCCGTTGCCGCTCAAGGGCGTGACGGTCCGCCGCAGCCTCGTCTATGTCGGCAACATCTCCTCGGCCGTCGAGGCCTCCCGGGCCGACAAACGGGCCGCCGGCCGCACCTTCAACGTCTCGGATGGGTCCCCCTGGACCTATGGTGAGCTCGCCATGCTGCTTGCCGGCCTGCGCGGCAAGCGGCCGCACCTCGTCGCGCCGCCGCCCGGGTACCGCCTGCTGGGGCACGTGCCGGGGCCGGGGCGGCTTGCGCGCCGCATGCTTGCGCCCTTTGCCTGCGACGACCGCCTGATCCGGGACACGCTCGGCTGGAACCCGCCTTTCAACACGGCGGAGGCACTGCGGCTTTCTTTCGCGCCGGGAGCGGGAAGTGCATGAGACGGAGAAGACGCCCCGCGTGCGCTCAACCTTTCCGTAACCATCTTCGGTAACCATGACGGCTATTCAGTCCTGCGTCATGTGTCCCTGGGTTGCCGATGTCCCGCGTTGTTCGCCTCGCCGAATTCTCCTCCGAAGCCGCCGCCCCCACCTATCTCGATACGATCATCAAGGGTGATTGCGTCGCGGCGCTCGATGCACTGCCGTCGGCTTCGGTCGATGTCGTCTTCGCCGACCCCCCCTACAACCTCCAACTCGGCGGCGACCTCCACCGGCCGGACCACTCCAAGGTCGACGCGGTCGACGACGCCTGGGACCAGTTCGCGTCCTTCGAGGCCTATGACGCCTTCACCCGCGCCTGGCTGCTGGCCTGCCGGCGCGTCCTGAAGCCGACCGGCACGATCTGGGTCATCGGTTCCTATCACAACATCTTCCGCGTCGGCGCGACGCTGCAGGATCTCGGCTTCTGGATCCTCAACGACATCGTCTGGCGCAAGACGAACCCGATGCCGAACTTCCGCGGCCGCCGCTTCCAGAACGCCCACGAGACGATGATCTGGGCGACGCCGAGCCGCGACGCCAAGGGCTATACCTTCAACTACGAAGCCATGAAGGCGGCGAACGACGACGTGCAGATGCGCTCCGACTGGCTCTTCCCGATCTGCAGCGGCTCGGAGCGGCTGAAGGATGGGGAGGGCCGCAAGGTCCACCCGACGCAGAAGCCGGAGGCGCTGCTCGCCCGCCTGCTGATGGCCTCTTCGAAGCCCGGCGACCTGGTGCTCGATCCCTTCTTCGGCTCGGGGACGACCGGAGCCGTCGCCAAACGCCTCGGCCGTCACTTCGTCGGCGTCGAGCGCGAGCAGGACTATATCGACGCCGCGGCCGCCCGCATCGCCGCCGTCGAGCCGCTGGCGACCGCCGACCTCAAGGTGCTGACGGGCAAGAAGGCCGAGCCGCGCGTCGCCTTCAATGTCCTGGTGGAGGCGGGGCTCGTCTCTTCCGGCGCCGTGCTCCAGGATGCGCGCGGCCGTCATCGCGCGACCGTCCGCGCCGACGGCACGCTCGTTGCCGGCGCCGAGGCCGGTTCGATCCACAAGGTGGGCGCCCGGCTGCAGGGCCTCGATGCCTGCAACGGCTGGACGTTCTGGCACGTTGCCGACGAGACCGGGGCGCTGGTCCCGATCGACGAATTGCGCACGCGCGTCCGTCGCGAGATGGCGAAGGCGGGATAACGCGCGCCCTCGGGCCCAGAAGTTTACAGTCTTCTTTCGGTCATTGTCCTTCCAGTTACGAAAGAAGGCCGAAGCGCTCGAGGTCCGCCTTGAGCGTTTTCGCATCCACGAAGCGCACCGCGTTCCAACCGGCGACGCGTGCGCCTTCGACGTTGAGGGTGGTGTCGTCGATGAAGAGCGTCGCCTCCGGCGTGAGGGCGAAGTCCCCCGCATGGCGCTCGTAGATGGCGATGTCAGGTTTCACGAGGCCGATTTCGCCGGACACCGTGACGCCGCGCGTGCGCGTCAGGAACGGGAACTTCTTCTGCGCCTCCCGGAACGTGTCGGCGGCGAAGTTCGTCAGTAGCGTGACGTCGTGGCCGTCGGCGATCAGCCGATCGAGGAGCGCGACGGAGTCTTCGTAAGGGTGCGGCACCATGTCGTGCCAGCGGGCGCGGAAGGCGCGGATGTTCGATTCTTCCTCCGGAAACCGGCGAACGAGTTCCGCTTCCGCCTCGCTCCAGCTCCGGCCGCGGTCCTGCTCGAGGTTCCAGTCGTTGGTGCAGACCGTCTCGAGGAACCAGCGCCGCCGTTCGGGATCGGGGATGATGTCGGCGTAGGGCAGGGACGGATCGTAGTGGATCAGCACCTTGCCGATATCGAAGACGACGTGGCGGATCTCGGGCATCATTTCGTGGATCATCCTCCGGTTACCGCCGTCCCTTGAAGGCATCGGGCAGCGCGGCCGCTATGGCTTTCTTCATCACGGTCGGAAGCGCTTCGCCCGAGAGCGCCGCGGCCGGCACCCACCAGCCCGCGTCCGTATGGGGCCGGGCGGCGAGCGTGGCGGCATAGACTTCGAGGTCGAGCGAGAAATGCGTGAAGACATGGCGCACCGTGCCGGCGCGGCGCCAGTCGGCGGGAAAGGGCGCTGCGTCGGCCTCCGTCGCGCCGTCCTGCCGCGCGGTCCAGCCGTTGGTCGGAACCTCGGTCATTCCCGCGAGGAGCCCTGTCCCGGCGCGGCGCATCAGGTAGACCGCACCCTCCGGATCGATGGCGACGAAGGCCGCGCCGCGGCGCTCCGGCTTTTCCGCCTTCGCCGTCTTGCGCGGGAAGTCCTCCGGCTCGCCGAGCTCGAGGGCCCGGCAATGCGTGTTGAGCGGACAGAGCGCACAGGCGGGACGCTTCGGCGTGCAGATCGTCGCGCCGAGATCCATCATCGCCTGCGCGAAGTCGCCCGGGTGGTCGGCCGGCGTCATCGCCGCCACCGCGGCGCGGATCAGCGGCTTTGCCCCCGGCAGCGGCGTACCGATCGCGCCGAGTCGCGAGACGACCCGCTCGACGTTGCCGTCGACCACCGCGCTCGGCCGGTCGAAGGCGATGGCGGCGATCGCCGCAGCGGTATAGGCGCCGACGCCGGGGAGCGTCTGCAGACCGTCCTCGGTGTCCGGGAAGCGCCTGCCATGCGTGTCGGCGACGGCGATCGCGCACCGCTTCAGGTTGCGCGCCCGGGCATAGTAGCCGAGCCCCGCCCAGGCCTTCAGCACGTCCTCCTCGTCGGCCGCCGCCAGGGCTTCCACCGTCGGCCAGCGCTGGACAAAGGCGAGAAAATAGGGTCTTACGGCTTTGACCGTCGTCTGCTGGAGCATGATCTCGGACAGCCAGACGCGATAGGGATCGGCGCGGACGCCCGCCCGACGCGCACCCGGCGGGACCCTCCACGGGAGGTCGCGGTGGTGCCGTTCGTACCAGGCGAGAAGGAGTGCAGGAATTGGCGGGACTTCAGTGTCCATGCGGAAAGCGCATCTTCGTCTCAGACCTGTCGGCAGGCCGGCCCCGTGATCGGCGGAGACCGCTGACGGCTTGCCGTTGGTGACCCGGCCGCCCATGCGCCTCCCCAGCATCGAGACGAACAACCGGAACTTCACCCGCGGGCTTGCGGTGCTGCCCGCGGCAGCCGGCTCCGTCATATCGGGGATGCTGATCGCCGCGGCCGTATGGGCGATCGTCTCGATCGCCATCGGCCGCTATCGCGTCCGCTATGCCCGAACCGATCGCTATGTCGTCGTCCCGGGTGTCTTCTACACGCTTGTCATGGGTGCGTCGATAGTCGCGCATGCGAACAGCCTGAATGACCTCGGCTTCGTCGTGACGCCGCTGATCTACCTCCTTCCGGCGATCCTGCTGCCGCGCTACCGGGTCTTCCCCGGCGACTATTTCGACGTCTTCGTGCGTGCGGCGCCCTGGTGCGGCATCCTGGCGCTGCCGATCGTCGCTTGGCAGGAGATGCACGGCGTCGGGCGACCTGCGGCCGGTGCCGGCAATCCTTTCCCTTTTGCGATGATCTGCGCCTCGCTGGGGCCGGTCGCGCTCCTCAACCTGCGGGATCGCGATGGCGCGCGGGCGATCCTGGCGGTCGTCGGATTCCTCGCCTGCGCCGCCGGCATCATTCTTGCGGAAACACGTACCGCTTGGCTCGCCTTCGCGATCAATGTGCTCATCCTCGGCTGGTTCTTCTCCGCCGGCGGCCTCGGCCGCAACCGGCGCCTCGTCATCGGCGCCGTCGTGGTCTTCGCGGCGATGCTCGTCGTCGCCTCCGGTCCCGTGCTGCATCGCGCCGAAGGGCTCGTCCATGACGTGACGACGGCGGCCCACGGCGGGGCGCCGAGCGAATCGCTGTCCGCCCGGCTCGGCATGTGGGGTGCCGCCATAGCGGCGATCCGCGAGCGGCCGCTCTCCGGCTACGGCGCCGAGAACCGGCGGCAGATCATCCACGAGATCAGCGTGCGGGTCGGCGCAAGCGCCAATGGGAGCGGCGGCGTCGAGACGCTGGACTACAGCCACTTCCACAACGGCCTGCTCACGGCCACCGTCGATGCCGGCATTCTCGGCACGCTGGCGACGGCGCTGCTGCTCTTCAGCCCGCTGATCCTCGCCTTCAAGTCGCCGCGCGACGCGCTCTGGCGCAAGCGCATGGCCTTCGCCAGCTTCTTCTTCTGGACCTATGCGATCACCGGCTCGTTCAACATCATGTTCGGCCAGGACCTGATCGATTCGCTGTTCATCACCGGGCTCCTGATGCTGGCCTTGAGCGTCCGCGAGCCCGTTGTGCAAAGCCCGCTTGCCGCAGGGGCTGCGGCATGACGCCGGCGCGAAAGGGCGTGCGGCAGATCAGCGAGATCGCGAACGCGATGCTCGATCCGATCCTCGCGCGGCGCGCCGGCATCAGCACGCTGCTCCTCGGCTCCTGGGACGAGATCGCCGGGGCCGAATTCGCCGAGTGCAGCCGACCGGAGCGCATCGCCTGGCCGCGCACGGCCGCCGCCGAGGAAGGCGGCTTTACGCCGGGCACGCTCACCGTCGCCTGCGAAGGCGCGCGCGCGCTCTTCCTGATGCATGCGCAGAACGAGCTGATCGCCCGGATCAACGCCTTCTTCGGCTTCCCGGCGGTCCAGCGCCTGCGTGTCGTCCAGAAGCCGGTCAGCCGCCCGGCGCGCCGGGCAATGACGCTGCCGCTTTCGGCGACGGAGAAGGCGCGCGTCGCGTCGCTCGTCTCGGAGATCGACGATCCGAAGCTGAAGGCCGCGCTGCAGCGGCTCGGCGAGGCCGTCGCCAGCCGGCGCGTTCAGCGGCCGGTCCGCTAGATCGCTTCCGCGTTTCGTTGAATCGCGGAAACGATCAATGTCTTTGTTTTGTCGCGTTTCCGGACGGAAAACCGGTTTCCACTTTTCCTGGGAAACGCGCTAGCCGCGGCCATAACGCGCAAGTGAGCGCGGCCGCTGGACGCCGCACTTGTTCTGCCCCTTTCGACGGGCTATCCGTGGGCAGACGGCCAAAGGCCTTTCGAAACAAGAAGGTGATCCGATGCTTCTGTCCGACAAGAACCCGCTCCGCATCGCCCGGCGCATCGCCGCAACGGCGGCGTTCGCGCTTGCTCTTTCCGCCGTCGGCGTGGCGACGGGTGAGGCGGCTTCGGCGGGCATCGATCCGATGACGACGGCGGCCGTGGAAGCGCCGAAGCCGGTCGGCGACGTCGACATGAAGGACGTGCTCGGTCCCCAGCCGCTTCCCGACCGCGTGCTCGGCAAGGACGACGCGCCGGTCACCATCGTCGAATACTTCTCGATGACCTGCCCGCACTGCCGCGACTTCGAGAACAAGACCTTCGACGCGATCAAGACGAAATACATCGATACCGGCAAGGTGCGCTATATCGGGCGGCTCTTCCCGCTCTTCTCGCCCAAGCAGGACCCGCGCGGCGCCGCCGCCAGCGCGCTGGCGCGCTGCGTGCCGGCGGACCAGTACTATCCGATGATCGAGGTGCTCTACCAGCAGTGGGACAACTGGGCTCTGCCGGACGCGAAGGACCCGAAGGGAGAGCTCCTGCGCATCAGCAAGCTCGCGGGTCTTACACAGGAAACCTTCGACAAGTGCTTGACGAACCAGAAGCTCGTTAGCGATATTTTCGCCGAGCGCGACAAGGCGGAGAAGGACTACAACGTCAGCGCCACCCCGACCTTCATGATCAACGGGAAGCGCTACGAAGGGTTCATGACGACCGATGAGATGTCTGCCATCATCGACGGCCTTCTCAAGTAGTCCAACGCCTTTCAAGACGCGCGCCGCCGCACGTTCGGCGGCGTCGGCAGCTTGCCGTTCCGGTTGCGGCCGATGAGGTTCACGAAGCTTCGCCTCCTCGGTTTCAAGTCGTTCGTCGAACCCACTGAATTCCTTATCGAGAGAGGGCTGACCGGCGTCGTCGGCCCGAACGGCTGTGGCAAGTCCAATCTTGTCGAGGCGATGCGCTGGGTGATGGGCGAAAGCTCGTACAAGAACATGCGCGCCTCCGGCATGGACGATGTCATCTTCTCCGGATCCTCGACGCGGCCCGCCCGCAACACCGCCGAGGTCGGCCTCTTCCTCGACAATGCCGACCGTACTGCGCCCGCCGCCTTCAACGATTCCGACGAAATCCAGGTGACGCGCCGCATCGAGCGCGAATCAGGCTCGGTCTATCGCATCAACGGCAAGGAAGCGCGTGCCAAGGACGTGCAGCTTCTCTTCGCCGATGCCTCGACGGGCGCCCGTTCGCCCTCAATGGTCGGGCAGGGGCGGATCGGCGAACTGATCCAGGCGAAGCCCCAGGCGCGCCGCCAGCTTCTCGAAGAGGCGGCCGGCATCTCCGGCCTGCACAGTCGGCGCCACGAGGCGGAACTCCGGCTGCGCGCCGCCGAGAGCAACCTGGAGCGCCTCGAGGACGTCACCTCGGAGCTTTCGACCCAGATCGAAAGCCTGAAGCGCCAGGCGCGCCAGGCAAGCCGCTTCAAGATGCTCTCCGCCGACATCCGCGAGGCCGATGCGACGCTGCTCCACATCCGCTGGACGCAGGCCAAGGCGGCGGAGGCGGAAGGGGAATCGGCGCTCTCGACGGCGACGTCGGCGGTCGCCGAAGCCGCGCAGCACCAGATGGAGGCGGCGAAGGCACAGGCGATCGCCGCGCACAAACTGCCGGAGCTGCGCGAGAACGAGGCGAAGGCGGCTGCCGTCCTCCAGCGCCTGCAGATCGCGCGGGCCCAGATCGAGGAGGAGGCCGAGCGCGTCGCCCGCCGCAGGAGCGAGCTCGAACGCCGGCTCGCCCAGCTTGCAGAGGATGTCGCCCGCGACGAGGCGCTGATCGCCGACAATGCCGGCATCATCGCCCGTCTCGATGCGGAGGAGGCGGACCTGCGCCGGCGCCTTTCGGGCAGCGGCAACCGGGCAGCGGCATTGAAGGCGGCTGTCGAGGCGGCGGGCGTGAAGCTCGAAGGAAGCGAGGCGGCGCTCGCCGAAGTGACGCGCGAACGCGCCGAGGCCGCCGCGGAGCGCGGGCAACTGGAGCGCTCCGTGCGCGAGCTGTCCGAGCGCCTCGGCCGGCTCGACAGGCAGCTCGCCGAGGCGGACCGGGAGCTTGCGGGGCTCGCCGACAAGATCGGCCGCCTGCCGGACCCGGTCGAGAAGAAGCGGCTGCTCGACGCCGCCGAGACGGCGCTTACCACGGCCGTGGCGCGGATCGGCGAGGCGGACCAGGCGGTCGAGGCGGCCCGGGCCGCCGAGGCCGCCGCGCGGCCGCCGGTGCAGGAGGCGAAATCGGCACTGAACGCGATCGAGACGGAAGCGCGGACGATCGCGAGGATGCTGAGCGCCGGCGCCGGCAGCGGGGCCTTTCCGCCGGTCGTGGACAGCATCAGGGTCGCCCGCGGCTATGAGGCGGCTCTCGGCGCCGCACTCGGCGACGACCTCGATCTACCGGTCGATCCGGCGGCTCCCGCCCATTGGTCGCTCGTCACCGCACCGGAAGACGATCCGGTGCTGCCGGTCGGTACGCCGCTTTCCGAGCTGGTCGAGGCGCCGGCGGAGCTGAAGCGCCGGCTGGCGCAGATCGGCGTCGTCGAGGCAGGCGAGGGGAAGACGCTGCAGGCGCGGCTGAGACCCGGCCAGCGGCTCGTCTCGCGCGAAGGCGCGTTGTGGCGCTGGGACGGTTACGTCGCCGGCGCCGATGCGCCGACGGCGGCTGCGATGCGGCTTGCCCAGAAGAATCGCTTGGCCGAATTGGAGGCGGATGCCGTCGCTGGCCGGCTTGCGGTGAGCGAGGCGGAAACCGCCTTCGCGGCGGCGGAAGCCGGGCTCCGCGCCGGCCTCGAGGCGCAGCGGCAGGCTCGCGAGGCGGAACGGCGCGTGCAGGCCGAGCTTTCCGATGCGCGGCGCCAGCTGGCCGAGGCGGAGCGGGCGTCAGGCGAGCTTGCCAGCCGTCGCGCCGTCGTCGAAGCGTCGCGCGCCCAGGTGGAGGCGCAGCGCGCGGAGGCCGCCGAGACGCTTCGAGAGGCCGAGGCGAGCCTCGCCGCGGCCCCCGATCTCTCCGAACTCGACAAGCGCCTGCAGAGGGCCACGGCCGAAGCGGCGGCCGATCGCGGCGCGTTGGCCGACGCCCGCGCCGCCCATGACGGCTTCGGGCGCGAGACGGCCGCGCGCGAGCGGCGGCTTTCGGCGATCGCTGAGGAGCGCCGTTCCTGGCGCGAGCGCGCGGCAAGCGCCGAGACGCACAGCGCGACGCTGCGCGAGCGGGCGAAGGAGACGGCGGCCGAGGCCGAAGCGATCGCCGACGCGCCGGACGAGATCGCCGCCAACCGGCGCAAGCTCATGAGCCAGCTTTCGGAAGCCGAAGGCCTGCGGCGCAAATCCGCCGATATCCTTGCCGAGGCCGAAGCCCGCCAGCGCACGAGCGACCAGGCCGCCGCCGAGGCGATCGCCGCGCTGTCGCGCCAGCGCGAGGACCGGGGCCGCGCGGAGGAGCGGCTGATGGCGGCGCGCGAGCGCCGCGCCGAAGCCGAGGCGCGCATCCGCGACGTGCTGCACTGCGCGCCGCACGAGGCACGGCGCCTGACCGGCCAGAAGCCCGACGCTGACCTGCCGGACCTCGTCGATGTCGAGCGCCGGCTCGAACGCCTGAAGATCGAGCGCGAGCGGCTCGGCGCCGTCAACTTGAGGGCGGAGGAGGAGCAGGCGGAGCTTTCCGGCCGTCTGGAGACGATCGTCGTCGAGCGCGAGGACGTGATCGAGGCGATCCGCAAGCTGCGCACGGCGATCGTGGAGCTCAACAAGGCCGGCCGCGAGCGGCTGCACGGCGCCTTCGACGCCGTCAACGGCCACTTCCAGCGGCTCTTCACCCACCTCTTCGGCGGCGGAACCGCGGAGCTGCAACTGATCGAATCGGACGACCCGCTCGACGCGGGCCTCGAGATCCTCGCCCGCCCGCCCGGCAAGAAGCCGCAGACGATGACGCTGCGCTCGGGCGGCGAGCAGGCGCTGACGGCCATGGCGCTAATCTTCGCCGTCTTCCTGACGAACCCGGCGCCGATCTGCGTGCTCGACGAGGTCGACGCGCCGCTCGACGACCACAATGTCGAGCGCTACTGCAACCTCATGGAGGAGATGGCGCGCTCGACGGAAACGCGCTTCGTCATCATCACCCACAACCCGATCACCATGGCGCGGATGAACCGGCTCTTCGGCGTCACCATGGCGGAGCAGGGGGTGTCGCAGCTCGTTTCGGTCGACCTGGAGACCGCCGAGCAGCTTCGCGAGGCGAGTTGACCCGCCGCAGCGCGACGCTGCCCGTCGGACCCGGCCGATCTCATTCTCCCTCGCGTTCGCCGCTCAGCCGGTTGAAGAGCACGGCGACGATGATGAACGAGCCGACGAAGGTTCCCTGCCAGAACGAGTTGACGCCGAGCAGGATGAGGCTGTTGCGGATCACCTCGATCAGCGCTGCGCCGATGACTGCGCCGAAGGCGCTGCCGACGCCGCCCATCAGGTTGGCTCCGCCGATGACGGTCGCGGCGATGACGCGCAGCTCGTCGCCCGTGCCGAGACCGGTCGTCACCGCGCCGAGCCAGCCGACCTCGAGGACGGCGGCGATGCCGGCCATCAGCCCGCAGAGCACGTAGACCGAGCACTTCATCCGTCTGACCGGGACGCCCGTCAGGTTCGCGGCGCGTTCGTTGCCGCCGACGGCGTAGACGTGGCGCCCCCAGCGCGTCCAGCGGAAGGCGAAGCCGAAGAGGATCGCGAGCACGACGAGGAAGAGCACGGGATTGGCGATCCCGAAGGTCGAGCCGCCGCCGAGCGCCAGCAGCGCGTTGCCGTCGGGCCCGAACTCGAAGATCGTCCGGTTCTGCGAGATCACCATCGCGAGGCTGCGCGCCACGCTGAGCATGCCGAGGGTGACCACGAAGGGCTGCATCCCGACATAGGCGATCAGCACGCCGTTGACGAGGCCGACGAGGACCGAGGACAGCAGCGCCATGACGATGCCGATCCAGATCGAATACCCGGCATGCATGACCACCGAAAGCACGACGCCGGCGAGCCCGATCGTCGAGCCGACGGAGAGGTCGATGCCGGCGGTGATGATGACGGCGGTCATGCCGAGCGCGACAATCGCGACGAAGGCGAAGTTGCGGGTGACGTTGAAGAGGTTCTGCGACGTCGCGAAGGACGACGTCGTCAGCGACAGGAGCACGCAGGCGACGACTGTCGCGACGACCACCCAGAAGACCTGACTGCTGATGAGGCCCGACCACGTCGTGTGGGTCTGTTCCGCCTCGGGTTTCTGCAGGACGATCGACATGTTCGAAGTTCTCTCCTCGCCGGCTCGAGTGGCTTCCGCGGCCATCAGGCAACCTCGATCGCGCCGGTGATCAGCGCCGTCACCTCCTCCGGCGAGGACGCCGCGATGCGCTTGTCGGCGACCTTGCGGCCGCGCCGCATGACGGCGACGCGATCGGCGACGGAGAAGACGTCCGGCATGCGGTGGCTGATCAGGATGACGGCGATGCCCTGGTCGCGCAGCCGCTCGATGAGCTGCAGCACCTCGGCCACCTGGCGCACGCTGATCGCCGCCGTCGGCTCGTCCATCAGCACGATGCTGGCGTTGGAAAGCCGGGTGCGGGCGATCGCCACCGCCTGGCGCTGGCCACCCGACATCTGGCGCACGAGGTCGCGCGGCCGCGTCTCCGATTTCAGCTCCTCGAACAGCGCGCGCGAGCGGGAATACATCGTCTTGTAGTCGAGCACGCGGAACGGCCAGATGCCGCGGCGCAGCTCCCGGCCGAGATAGACGTTGGCCGCCGCCGTCAGGTTGTCGCAGAGCGCAAGGTCCTGGTAGACGACCTCGATGCCGTTTTCGCGCGCGTCGACGGGGCGGTGGAAATGGACCGGCTTGCCGTTGACGCGCATCTCGCCGTGAGACGGCGGGAAGTTGCCGGCGATGATCTTCACCAGCGTCGACTTGCCGGCGCCGTTGTCGCCCATCAGGCCGAGGACCTCGCCGGCCTCCAGCGACAGGGAAACGTCGTTGAGCGCCCGAATGGCACCGAAGTGCTTCGAGATGCCGTTCAGCTCCAGTACGGCCAAGCCCGCTCCTCCCCGGACAGTGCCCCATTCTGCGGTGCCTCTGCGATGGCCGCGACATGCGCCAGCCAGGCGAAGACGCTGAAGGCTGGCATTTTCACGCCGGGTCGTCAACGCATTCGCGGCGACGATTTATACGCCGTTGTGACGGGCGCAGCCCCCGTACTCCGGGAGACTCGCCTTTATCGTATACGACGATGGATTGACATCGGCGCGCCGGCGTCCCTTACTTGGAAGCTGCTCGGCACGGTTGCGACTGAGACGTGACGGGCTGAGGTGGCGATGCTTTCGAAAGCGCCGGGGAGGAGCCTGGCGGGAGTGCCGGCGAGGCCCGGCCATCGTGAAGGCCGGCACCTTTCTCGACCATCGTTCCTGGGAGGACAGTGATGAAGAAACTTCTGGTAAGCGTGGCCGCGCTCGGCGTTCTGGCGCTGTCGTCTGTCTCCGGCTCCGCCGCCGACACGAAGACGCTGGCGCTCGTCGTCAAGGGCCTCGACAACCCCTATTTCGACCTGATGCACCAGGGCTGCGAGCGCGCCAACAAGGAGCTGAAGGCGAAGGGCTACGAATGCTACTACACGGGCCCCGCCACCGCCGCCGACGAGGGCGCCGAGGTTCAGATCATCGACGACCTCCTGACGAAGGGCGTCGCGGCGATCGCCGTGTCGCCGTCCAACGCGCCGGCCATCGGCCAGGTCATCCGGCGCCGCAAGCCCAAGATCCCGATCATCACCGCCGACGCCCACCTCCTCAAAAAGGATGCCGACCTCCGCGCGGCCTTCGTCGGCACCGACAATCATGAGCTGGGCGTGAAGCTCGCGCAGGAGCTCAAGAAGCGCCTGCCGAAGGGCGGCAAGATCTGCCTCCTGCTCGGCAACCCGGCCGCCGCCAACATCAACGAACGTGCCGCCGGAACGCGCGACGAGCTTTCCGGCAAGGAGGGCACGGAGAAGCTGACCGGTCAGAACGGCTGGACGGAGATCAGCGGCTGCCCGCTCTATTCGGACGACGACGCGGCGAAGTCGAACCAGATGATGGCCGATACGCTGACCGCCAATCCGGACCTCGACGGCTTCGTGCTCGAAGGCGGCTGGCCGCTTTTCGCGCCGCAGGCCTATGCCCAGGTGACGAACCCGATCATGGACAAGATCAAGAGCGGCAAGTTCGTCATCATCTCGGCCGACACGCTCGCCCCCGAGATGCAGGCGCTCAAGGAGCACCGGGTCAACGCGCTGGTCGGCCAGCGTCCGGAGCAGATGGGCTACGAGGCCGCGATGACCATGATGAAGCTCGCCGAGGGCCAGAAGGTCTACGCGGTGATCCACACCGGCCTCGACACCTGCACCTGGGACAACGCCGACAACTGCCTCGGCAAGAAGTAGTCCGGGCGAGGGCGGGCCGCGCTCGAGCGCGGCTCGCTGCGACCGGGAAGGTTCGGGCGGCCGCGTGCCGCCCGCTCCGTTTCAGCCTCGGATGGCGTCCTTGAGGGCGTGGACGATATAGTCCTGCGTCGCCGCGTCGAGATAGGGGTGCATCGGCAGGCTGAAGACGTCGTTCGAGATGCGCTCCGAGACCGGCAGGCCGTTGCCTGCGACAGGGTAGTGCCTGTAGGCGGTCTGGCGGTGGAGCGGCGTCGGATAGTAGATCGCCACCGGCACGCCCTTTTCCTTGAGCCGTCCGACGACGGCGTCTCGGTCGCCCCTGACCCGCACCGTATACTGCGCCCAGACCGAGGTGAGGCCTTCCGGAACGACCGGCGTCTCGACGACGCCGGAGAGCATCTGCGTGTAGCGCTCCGCGACCGCGTTGCGCGCCTCGATCTCCTCGCCGAAGATCTTCAGCTTCTCGAGCAGGATGCCGGCCTGGATCGAATCCATGCGGCCCGTCATGCCGACGCGCACGTTGTCGTACTGGCTCGTGCCCTTGCCGTGGAAGAGCAGCGAGCGCACGACGTCGGCGAGCCCGTCGTCCTCGACGAAGACCGCGCCGCCGTCGCCGTAGCAGCCGAGCGGCTTGGCCGGGAAGAAGCTCGTCGCCGTCGCGTCGCCGAACGTGCCGGCCCTGCGGTCGTGGTAGCGCGCGCCGAAGGCCTGCGCCGCATCGGAGAGGAGCCACAGGCCCTCCGCGCGCGCCACCGGCTCGATCGCCCTGTAGTCTGCCGGAAGGCCGAAGAGATCGACGGAGATGATGCCGACCGGCCGGTCGCCCGCCTTGCGCGCCTGCGCGATTGCCGTCTTCAGCGACTGCGGGTCCATGTTGTAGGTGTCCTCGAGCACGTCGACAAAGTAGACCGTCGCGCCGAGCCAGGCGACGACCTCGGCCGTCGCGACGAAGGTGAAGGCTGGGCAGAAGATCGCTTCGCCCGGCTTGACGCCCTTCGCCATCAGCACGAGCGCCAGCGCGTCGGTGCCGCTCGAGACGGCGATCGCATGCTTCGCGCCGCAGAATTCCGCCAGCGCGCTCTCCAACTCGCCGACCTCGGGACCCATGATGTACTGCCCGTGGGCGAGCGTGCGCGCGATCGCCGCGTCGATGCGGTCGCGGATACGCTCCTGCTGGCGGGCGAGGTCGACGAAGCGGATGGGGTCTGCGGGTGCGGCTGGCATGGCGGGAAGGAACCTCGGTCGTTCGAGAGAGCGGGCGCCTCTGGCGTCCGCCGTCCCTGTTAATGGGATCGCCGGAAAGGGTCCAGTGGCGGGCGCCGCCAATTTGTGGCCGGCCACCGCCTGCGTCATCACGTTCGATGTCCGGAAGGGAATGCCCGTCATCATCCGCGTCCGCCGTCAAGATGCCGCGTAACCTGTCGAAACGATTGAAACAATTTGACTTGCGGCGGCAGGCGGGGAAGCCTTTCGAACGGTTTATTCCCGGCAGCCGGTTCCGGTAAGCCGGGGGAGCCGTCCAAAGGAGAGGTTCGCCATGGGGAAGTGGGTCTACACGTTCGGAGACGGGAAGGCGGAGGGCAGCGCCGGCGATCGCGCGCTTCTCGGCGGCAAGGGCGCCAACCTTGCCGAGATGAGCAATCTCGGCATGCCGGTCCCCCCGGGGCTGACGATCACGACGGAGGTGTGCACCTGGTTCTATGCCCATGACCGGAGCTACCCCGACGATCTCGCGGCGCAGGTGGAGCAGGGGCTCGACCAGATCGCCCGGCTGACGGGCCGCCGCCTCGGCGACGCGAAGCGGCCGCTCCTCCTGTCGGTCCGATCCGGCGCGCGCGCCTCGATGCCGGGCATGATGGACACCGTCCTCAACCTTGGCCTCAATGATCAGACGGTCCTTGCGCTCGCAGAGGATGCCGGCGACCCGCGCTTCGCCTGGGACAGCTACCGCCGCTTCATCCAGATGTACGGCAACGTCGTCATGGGGCTTGATCACGAGGTCTTCGAGGAGATCCTGGAGGACGAAAAGGCCCGTCGCGGCCATGAGCTCGACACGGACATGAGCGCCGCCGAGTGGCAGGACGTCGTCGCGCGCTACAAGGACGCGCTGGACGAGGAACTGGGCGAGCGCTTCCCGCAGGAGCCCGAGAGGCAGCTCTGGGGCGCGATCGGGGCGGTGTTCTCGAGCTGGATGAACGCCCGCGCCGTGACCTATCGGCAGCTTCACGGCATTCCGGCGAACTGGGGCACGGCCGTCAACGTCCAGGCGATGGTCTTCGGCAACCTCGGCGACACCTCCGCGACCGGCGTCGCCTTCACCCGCAATCCGTCAACCGGCGAGAGGCGGCTCTACGGCGAGTTCCTCGTCAACGCGCAAGGCGAGGACGTCGTCGCCGGCATCCGCACGCCGCAGGCGATCACCGAGGCCGGCCGCCTCGGCAGCGCGTCGGACAAGCCGTCGCTCGAGAAGCACATGCCGAAGGTCTTCGCCGACTTCGAGCGGATCTGCAGTGCGCTCGAAAACCACTATCGCGACATGCAGGATCTGGAGTTCACGATCGAGCGCGGCAAGCTGTGGATGCTGCAGACGCGAACCGGCAAGCGAACCGCGCGCGCGGCGCTGAAGATCGCGGTCGACATGGCGAAGGAAGGGCTGATCGACGAGCGCGAGGCGGTCGGGCGCATCGATCCCGCCTCGCTCGACCAGCTGCTGCACCCGACGATCGACCCGAAGGCGCAGCGCGACGTCATCGGCCACGGCCTTCCGGCCTCGCCGGGAGCGGCGACCGGCGAGATCGTCTTCGATTCCGACGATGCGGTGGCGCTGGCCAAGGAGGGCCGCAAGACGATCCTCGTTCGCGTCGAGACGAGCCCGGAGGATATCCACGGCATGCATGCCGCCGAGGGCATCCTGACGACGCGCGGCGGCATGACGAGCCATGCGGCGGTCGTCGCCCGCGGCATGGGCAAGCCCTGCGTCTCGGGCGCCGGCGCGCTCCGCGTCGACATGCGCAAGGGCACGTTGAGCGTGCATGGGCGCGCGTTCTCGAAGGGCGATGTCCTGACGCTCGACGGGTCGTCCGGACAGGTGATCGCCGGCAAGGTCGCCATGCTGCAGCCGGAGCTGTCCGGCGACTTCGGCCGGATCATGGAGTGGGCCGACGCGGTGCGGCGAATGAAGGTGCGGGCCAATGCCGAGACGCCGGCCGATGCGCGCGCCGCGCGCTCCTTCGGCGCCGAGGGGATCGGGCTCTGCCGGACGGAGCACATGTTCTTCGACGACACCCGCATCGTCGCCATGCGCGAGATGATCCTCGCCGACAGCGAGCAGGGGAGGCGGGCTGCGCTTGAGAAGCTGCTGCCGATGCAGCGCTCCGATTTCGTCGCCCTGTTCGAGATCATGCAGGGCCTGCCGGTGACGATCCGGCTGCTCGACCCGCCGCTGCACGAGTTCCTGCCGAAGACGAACGCCGAGATCGACGAGGTGTCGCAGGCGATGGGCGTGCCGGCCGTCCGCCTGCGCGAGCGGGTGGAGGAACTGCACGAGTTCAATCCCATGCTCGGCCACCGCGGCTGCCGCCTGGCAATCTCTTATCCCGAGATCGCCGAGATGCAGGCGCGCGCCATCTTCGAGGCGGCGGCGGAGGCCGCCCGGCGGACCGGAGCGCCAGTGGTGCCGGAGATCATGGTGCCGCTCGTCGGCCTCAGCGAGGAGCTCGACTTCGTGAAGGCGCGCATCGACGCGACGGCAAAGGCCGTCATCGCCGCCTCTTCCGTTTCGATCGATTATCTCGTCGGCACGATGATCGAGCTGCCGCGCGCTGCCATCCGTGCGCACGTC
Source organism: Pararhizobium sp. (assembly GCA_051960215.1). GTDB lineage: Bacteria > Pseudomonadota > Alphaproteobacteria > Rhizobiales > Rhizobiaceae > Pararhizobium_B. Next base: position 565 of record JBQCEN010000049.1, on the reverse strand, counting down.
ATCGCCGAGGCGGCGGAATTCTTCTCCTTCGGCACCAACGACCTGACGCAGACGACCTTCGGCATCTCGCGCGACGACGCGGCCTCCTTCCTCGGCACCTACATGAAGAAGGGCCTCGTCGAGGTCGACCCGTTCGTAAGCCTGGACGTCGACGGCGTCGGGGAACTTGTGCGCATGGCGAGCGAGAAGGGCCGGGCGACGCGGCCGGCGATCAAGCTCGGCATCTGCGGCGAGCACGGCGGCGACCCCGCTTCGATCCGCTTCTGCGAGGAGACCGGCCTCGACTACGTCTCCTGCTCGCCTTTCCGAGTGCCGATCGCCCGGCTAGCCGCCGCCCAGGCGGCGATTGCCGCCGGCCGTTAGCGCGTCATGCCGTGGAGCGCGAGCACGACGCAGCGCCGGGGTGGCGAACGTTACGAAACTTTTATCCAGGCGACACCTGTTCGTCCCCATTCTGTCGTGAAGGTGACTCGATCCTCCGCTAGCCTCTTCATCATCCGCAGCAAGGCAGACATGCCTGTTCCAAGGAGACGCTACGATGGATTCGATTCATGTCGTCTACGGC
>JBQCEN010000048.1:0-11030 GCA_051960215.1 Pararhizobium sp. | reverse complement strand
TACAGCGTCGGCTTCCTCATCGTCATCATGTCGCGGCTGCAGCTCTTCACCGAGAACACCATCACCGCCGTCATGCCGATCTGCGCCTACCCGACGGCGCGCAACTTCCTCGCCGTCGTCCGCCTCTGGGGCTTCGTCCTTCTCGGCAACCTCGTCGGCACCTTCGTCTTCGCCTTCTTCGTCCGCCACTCGGGCGCCCTGACGGCGGCGGATTTCGCAGCCTTCCGGATGCTCAGCGAGCACGTGATTGCCGCCTCCTTCGGCCGTACGCTGGTCGCCGGCGTCTTCTCCGGCTTCCTCATCGCCTGCCTCGTCTGGGTGGCGCCGAGCATCCGGGGCGCGGAGTTCTGGATGATCCTGCTCGTCACCTACATCATGGCGCTCGGCTAGTTCGCGCATGTCATCGTCGGCAGCGCGGAAGCCTGGTTCGTCGTCATCGACGGCAGCGCCACGCTGACCCGGGTCGCCTCAGGCTATGTGCTTCCGGCGCTGATCGGCAACATCATCGGCGGCACCGGCCTCTTCACGCTTCTCGCCTACACGCAGGTCTCGACCGAGCTCGAGGACACCGGCCAGTCCGACGACGACGAGGAAGCCGATCAGCCGCGGCGCCGGCGCGTCCGCCGCCATGCGGCCTGAGGGCGAGGAACTGCGATCCGCCGCGGCTCTTTCTGCGTAGGAAGCTCTGAAGCCAAGCCGTTACCATGCACCGGAGGCTTGAAACCATGATGCATAGCCGATCGTTTTTGGGTATGAGCGTAGACAACGAGACGTCGGCGCGACGTGGCGAGGCCGGCCGCGCCGAGGTTGCGATGGAAGACGACAAGAAGGTCCCGCGGACCCAGGATCAGCAGCCGGTCTCCAAGCGGGTGCGCCGTTTCTCGATCTTCCTGATCCTCGGCATCGTCGCGGTCGTCGCCGTCGGCATCTGGTTCGCCACGTCCTGGTACAGCGCCCGCTACTATTCCGGCGACAACGCGACGGAACTGCCGCCGCTGCCCTCCGAACAGCCGGCGCCGCCGTCCTCCGGGCAATGAAGAAGGCCGACGCCTCGTGGGCGCCGGCCCTCGGGCAATCCAACTCCGCTTGATCGACCGCACAGATCGTATTCCGCGTTCGTTAATCGCGGAAACGATCTATGCTTCTGTTTCTCGTGTTTTCCGGACGGAAGACGGGTTCCACTTCTCCTGGAAACTCTATTCGGCGGCGAGCATCATCGAGGGCGCTGCTTCGGCGACCTCGTCGGGCACGTGCGCCTCGTAGCGGGCGAAGTTGTCGACGAACATGCCGACGAGGCGTTTCGCCGCCTTGTCGTAGGCCGCCCCGTCGCTCCAGGTCGCGCGCGGATCGAGCAGCGCCGGATCGACCCCCGGCACGGCGCGCGGCACGGAGAAGCCGAAATGCGGGTCGGTCCTGAACGCCGCATCGTCCAGCGCGCCGCCGAGGGCGGCGGCAAGCATCGCGCGGGTGGCGGCGATGGGCATCCGCCGCCCGGTGCCGTGGGCGCCGCCGGTCCAGCCGGTGTTGATCAGCCAGCAGGTCGCGCCGTGACGGGCGATCAGGTCTCGGAGCAGGTTGCCGTATTCGGACGGATGCCGCGGCAGGAACGGCGCGCCGAAACAGGTCGAGAAGGTCGCTTCCGGCTCCGTCACGCCGCGCTCGGTGCCGGCGACCTTGGCCGTATAGCCGGAAAGGAAATGGTACATCGCCTGCGCCGGCGTCAGCCGGGCGATCGGCGGCAGCACGCCGAAGGCGTCGGCCGTCAGCATCACGACGTTCTTCGGCTGGCCGCCGCGGCCGCTCTCGCTGGCGTTCGAGATGAAGTGCAGCGGATAGGCCGCGCGGGTGTTCTCCGTCAGCGAGCCGTCGTCGAAGTCGGGCGTGCCGTCCGCTTTCAGCACGACGTTTTCGAGCACCGTCCCGGCGCGCTCGGTCGCAGCGAAGATCTGCGGCTCCGCCTCGCGCGACAGCCGGATGGTCTTGGCGTAGCAGCCGCCCTCGAAGTTGAAGACGCCGTCCTCGCCCCAGCCATGCTCGTCGTCGCCGATCAGCCGGCGCTCGGGGTCGGCCGAAAGCGTCGTCTTGCCGGTGCCCGAAAGCCCGAAGAAGATCGTCGTGTCGCCGTCGGCGCTCTCGTTGGCCGAGCAGTGCATCGGCAGGATGCCCTTATTCGGCAGCAGGTAGTTCAGCACCGTGAAGACCGACTTCTTCATCTCGCCGGCGTACTCCGTGCCGCCGATCAGCACGATGTTGCGCTTGAGGTCGACGGCGACCACGGTCTCGGACCGGCAGCCGTGGCGCGCCGGATCGGCCCGGAAGCTCGGCAGGTCGATGATCGTCAGCTTCGGCATGAAGGCGGCGAGCTTCTCCTGCTCCGGCCGGATCAGCAGGTTGCGGATGAAGAGCGAGTGCCAGGCGTATTCCGTGACGACGCGGGTCGCGATGTTGTGCGTCGGGTCGGCGCCGCCGACGAGGTCCTGGACGAAGAGGTCCTTTCCTTCGGCATGGGCGAGGAAATCCGACAAGAGCACGTAGAAACGCGACGGCTCCATCGCCGCATTCTCGTCCCACCAGATCTCGTCCTCGATCGCGCCGTGACGGACGATGAACTTGTCCTTCGCCGAGCGGCCGGTGTGCTGGCCGGTGACGGCCTTGATGGCGCCATGGGCCGTGCGGACGGCCTCGCCGCGCCGGACGGCTTCCTCGGCCAGCGCCTCCTCGGACAGGTTGTAGCGCACGGCGCCGACGTTCCGGAAACCGAGGGCGTCGAGGCCAAAGGCGGGATTGCGCAGTCCTGTTTCCTGTCCGATCGTCATGGGAGGTCCCTTTTTTCGTGAGGAGGGGCGGAGACCGCTCGCGGCAGCGGCTCAGGAGAACTTAGCGGCAGATTTAAAATCATCAACCCGAAATTTCAATAAAGCGAAACAAAATCAATAAGCTAATCGTTTTAAAAAATCGGCCTTATCTTGCTAAATCGTTTAGAAGCGTCTCTTTGACACATTCATTCACCCGATTGGTGGAGGCTCCTCGCACTTTTTTCTTGAAGGGACCGCGGCCGATCTGCCTTGAAACCATCTGATGCCGCTTCGGCCGTTCCGGCTTGACCGGGCGCGCCTGCTGCGGCGCAATGTCGGCCATGACAACCTCTCTCTTTTCCGATTCGGCGAGCAATCTCGTCGAATATACCGTCAGCGAGATCTCGGGTTCGATCCGGCGCGCCGTCGAGGACGCCTTCGGGCAGGTCCGCGTGCGCGGCGAGATCTCCGGCTATCGCGGTCCACATTCCTCCGGCCACGCCTACTTCGCGCTCAAGGACGACCGCGCCCGCATCGAGGCGGTGATCTGGCGCACGGCCTTCCAGAAGCTCCGCTTCAAGCCCGAAGAGGGCATGGAGATCGTCGCCACCGGCAAGATCACCACCTATCCCGGCTCCTCGAAGTACCAGATCGTCATCGAGACGCTGGAGCCGGCCGGCGCCGGCGCGCTGATGGCGCTCCTCGACGAACGACGCCGGAAGCTCGCGGCCGAAGGACTCTTCGACGAGGACAGGAAGAAGGCGTTGCCCTACCTGCCGCGGGTGATCGGCGTCGTCACCTCGCCGACCGGCGCCGTCATCCGCGACATCCTGCACCGTATCGCCGACCGCTTCCCGGTCCGGGTCGTCGTCTGGCCGGTGCGCGTCCAGGGCGAGACCTGCGGTGCGGAAGTCGCCGCGGCGATCGCCGGCTTCAATGCCGTGGCCGCCGGCGGCCCGGTTCCGCGGCCGGACCTGCTGATCGTCGCGCGCGGCGGCGGCAGCCTCGAAGACCTCTGGGGCTTCAACGACGAGGCGGTCGTGCGCGCCGCCGCGGCGTCGGCGATCCCGCTTGTCTCGGCGGTCGGCCACGAGACGGACTGGACGCTGATCGACCACGCGGCCCATCGCCGCGCGCCGACGCCCACCGGGGCCGCGGAGATCGCCGTGCCGGTCAAGGCCGATCTCGAGGCGGGGCTTGCGAGCCTGACGGCGCGGCTTCGCGCCTGCTCCTCGCGGCACCTGGAGCGCAAGCGCGAGGGCCTGCGGGCGCTTTCGCGCGCCCTGCCGTCGCTCGACGGCGTGCTGGCGCTGCCGCGCCGGCGTTTCGACGAGGCGGCGACGCGGCACGAGCGGGCGATCGACACCGTGCGCGCCGACCGGCGCCGGCTCCTCGAGCGCACCGCGCTGCGCCTGACGCCGACGGCGCTCAAGGCGGACATCGCCCACCGCCGCCACGCGCTCGCGACGCTTGCAGGCCGCGCCGACCGGGCCGCCGAGCGCCGCCTCGACCGGTTCTCGAGCGGGCTCACACGCTGCAGCCAGACGCTCGCCGGCCAGCCGGCGCGGATCGCCATGCGCATGGAGCGCTGCCGCGAATGGACCGGCACGCTTCGCGGCCGGCTCGACGCAGCCATGGCGCTCCGCTTCGAGCGCGACACCCGGCGGCTGCAGGCGGCCGACCGGCTTCTCGCCTCGCTCTCCTACCGCAACGTGCTGCAGCGCGGCTTCGTGCTCGTCCACGACGCCGACGGCCAGCCGATCCAGAAGGCCGCCGGCCTCGGGCCGGGCACGCCAGTGGCGCTCGAATTCTTCGACGGACGCGTCGGCGCGATCACCGGCGGCGCCCTGAGCGAACCGGCGCGGCCGAAGCCGCGGGCCGCGAAGCCGGCCGCCGAGCCCGCCGGAAAGCCGCGGCAGGGATCGCTCTTCTAGCCTTTCCATCCACCGGCAACAGCCTATCTCTTCCCTCAACCCCGCAGCGGCGGACAAAGGTCATTTCCGCCGCCGGCCGTCTCATCGACGCTTCCGCCGCAGCACGCCGTCCTTGTGCGCGTGGCATCGCCGGCCGGGGCGTTTCTCGAAAAGGAGCTTGATTCATGGAAATGCGTCCCCTCGGCCGCTCGGGCCTTTCGATCGCCCCGGTGGTCTTCGGCGGCAACGTCTTCGGCTGGACGGTCGACGAGAAGACGTCCTTCGACCTGCTCGACGCCTTCGTCGACGCCGGCTTCAACGGCATCGACACGGCCGACGTCTATTCGCGCTTCGCCGAGGGCAACGAGGGCGGCGAGTCCGAGACCATCATCGGCAACTGGCTGAAGGCCAATCCGGGCAAACGCGACAGGATCGTGCTGATGACCAAGGTCGGCGGCGACATGGGCGGCGACCAGAAGGGCCTCTCGAAGCGCTGGATCGCCGAGGCCGTGGAGGATTCGCTGCGGCGGCTGCGGACGGACCGGATCGACCTCTACCAGTCGCACTGGCCGGACGAGAGTGTCGGCGACGAGGAGACGCTGTCGGCCTACGATGCTCTGGTCAAGGCGGGCAAGGTGCGCGCCATCGGCGCCTCGAACCACTCCGCCGGGCAAGTGCGCGCCGCGCTTTCGACGGCGCGCGAGAAGGGCCTGCCGCGCTACGAGGTGCTGCAGCCGGAGTATAATCTCTACGACCGCTCCGGCTTCGACGGACCGCTTCGCGACGTGGCGCTCGCCGAGGACCTCGGGGTCATCACCTATTTCTCGCTCGCCTCGGGCTTCCTCTCCGGCAAGTACCGCTCGAAGGCCGATCTCTCGAAGAGCCGGCGCGGCAGCCGCGTCGAGAAGTACCTTGACGACCGCGGCCTGCGCATTCTCGCCGCCCTCGACGCCGTCTCCGGCCGCCTCGGCGCCAAGCCGGCCGAGGTGGCGCTCGCCTGGGTGATCGCGGCAAGGGGCGTCACGGCGCCGATCGCCAGCGCCACGAGCCGCAGCCAGCTCGACAGCCTCGTCAAGGCGGCGACGCTCGATCTGTCGGCCGACGACATTCGGATACTCGACGAAGCCGGCGCCTGAGCCCACGGAACAAGGACCGACAGTCAATGCCATTGAAGCTCCACATCCTTATCTGCAGCACGCGGCCGACACGCGTCGGCCCGTCCGTCGCGCGCTGGTTCGACGGCTACGCCAGGGCCGAAGGCTCGTTCGAGACGGTGCTCGTCGACCTCAAGGATTTCGACCTCCCGGTCTACGACGAGCCGAAGCACCCGCGCATGCAGCAATACGAGCACGAGCACACCAGGCGCTGGTCAAAGAGCGTCGACGCGGCCGACGCCTTCGTCTTCGTCTCGCCGGAATATAATTACGGCCCGACGCCGGCGCTCCTCAACGCGCTGACCTATCTGGTGCGCGAATGGGCCTACAAGCCGGTCGGCTTCGTGAGCTATGGCGGCATCTCCGGCGGCATCCGCGGCGTCCAGGCGATCAAGACGATCATGACGACGCTGAAGCTCTTTCCGCTGACCGAAGGCGTGAGGGTGCCGCTCGTCCAGACGATGATCGGCGGGGACGGCACCTTCAAGCCGACGCCGATCATGGAGGAGGGCGCCGGCATCATGCTCAAGGAGCTTCACCGCGTCGCCGCGGCGATGAAGCCGCTGCGCAGCGCCTGACGTCATCCGGCGCCGGCTTGCCGCGGCGCCGGCGCAGGCGCGGGGCGCCTCAGGCGAGCGCCCGCAGCCGGGCGATCGCCTTCGCCTGCATCCCGTCCGGCGCCATCTGCATCAGCTCGATGCGGTTGCCGTCCGGGTCCTCGATCCAGGCCTGGCGGTTGCCGTCCGCGCCGGTCTTCACCGCCGCCGTCAGCACGACGCCCTTCGCTTCGAGCGCCTTCGTCACGGCCTCGATGTCGTCGACCTCGAGGCAGAAGTGGTTCAGCCCGTTGGCGTTGCGGCCCGGCGCCCGATCGGTTTCGGCGTCGGGGAAGATCTCCAGGTACTGCGTGTCGGTGATCCTCAGATAGATCAGCCAAAGCCGGCCGTCGTCGCGGGTCAGGCGCAGCATCTCCTCGAAGCCGAGCCTGCCGACATAGAAGCCGAGCGTCCGCTCGACGTCGCTGACCTTGATCGCCACATGGCCGATCCCGCCGATGCCCTTCATTGCCTGCGCTCCTCGGTAAGAACGTCCCGGATCATCATCCCGCGAGAGGCCGTGGGCAAGGCGGCTTTCGGCGCTTCTTCAGCCCTTCCGGCCGATCGCGGAGCTGCCTTCCGTCGGCGAACGCATGCCCTCCTACCGCGCGCCCTACGCCGACTGGGAGCAGGCGCTGGGCGGCTTCAGACGGTGAAGAGGCCCCGGGGATAGGAGGTCAGCGCCTCGCAGCCCGAGGCGGTGACGACGACCGTCTCCGAGATCACCACGACGAAGCGCTTCGGCACATAGATGCCCGGCACGAGGTGGAAGGTCATCCCCGCCTCGACGCGGCGCGTCTCGTTTCCGATGATGGAGAGGACGTGGCCCTCGCCCCAGTCGGGCGCATAGTTGACGCCGATCGAATAGCCGGTGCGATGTCCGATGGTGAGGCCGCGGCGCGCGAAGGTCTCGACGTTGAGGCGATGCAGGTCGGCGATCGCGGCACCGGGTTTCATCGCCTCCATGACGCGGTCGAGCGAGGCGAGGCAGGCCTCCTCCGCCTTCCGCATCTCGTCGGAGGCGGGTCCGACGATGCCCGAACGGAAGAGCGGCGCCACATAGCGGTCGACGACGCCGGGGATCTCGAAAGCGAGCGGGTCGCCGTGCTCCAGCTTCCGGCCCCTCCAGGTGGCGTGCCCGAGGCTCGTTCTCGGCCCACTCACGACGAAGGGCGGCAGGCCCGGGAATTCGCTGCCGCGGCGAACGAGGGCGCCCCAGATCTCGGCCGCGATCGCGTTCTCGTTCGCGCCCTGGCAAGCCGCCTCGACCGCAACGGCCATCGCCGCGTCGGTGATCGCAGCCGCCTGCTGGATCTTGTCGATCTCCTCGGCCGATTTCCGCAGCCGGAGCGGCTCGACCAGCCGGGCGCCGAGGACGGAACGCTCGGCGCGCCGGAGAGTGGCGGCGAGGCGGTCATAGCCGTCGGCCGTCACGAAGAACGACCGGTCCTCGAGCCCGATCCGCGTGCCCGGCCGCGAGACACCGAGCAGGTATCCGGCAAGAACGGCGACGGGATCGGCCTCGTCCGCATAGACGATGGCGGCACGGGACCAGGACCGCTCGAGGGTATTGCTCGCATCGATCGACCGGACGAGGTTGACCGGCATGCCGGAGGCCGTCACGACGCAGGCCTGCAGGTACTGATAGGCCGGTGTGTCATGGCCGATCAGGTAGAAGATGTTCTCCGGCGCGAAGGCGACGAAGACGTCGAGCCCCGCCTCCGCCATCCGCGCACGAACCGCGGCAAGCCGCCGCTCATACTCGTCGTGCGAAAACGGAAGCGGCTCTATGAGGTCGCCCCTGCCGATCACCACGCCCGTGTCGACCTTTGAACCTGTCACCGAATCCCCTTCCGTTCCCCTGAAGACGCGATCCGGGAAACGGACCGCCGATCGCATATGCGCACGCGACGGGCGATCGATCCACCCTGGCGCCGATCATCCCGACGGGGCCGACAGTCGAAGGGTTGGCGGGAGCGTGTTCAATTCCTGTCGACCGCTATCGTATGTTAAAGAACGCTCCCAATCTTTTCCGCTATGGCGAAGAAGTGACTGTTCGGGCGGGGATGCAGGTGATGGAGCCAAGGGAAGCGTCAGGCTTGGAGGACGCCCGCTATCGCGAACTCGTCGAGACGGTCGCCGACTGCGCCGTCTGCACCCTGGATGAGACAGGAGCGGTGACGAGTTGGAACGCGGGCGCCGAGAGATTCCACGGATACACGCGTTCCGAGATCGTCGGCCGCTGCTATTCCCATCTTTTCGTGCCGGAGGACCGGCAGAACCAGGTGCCGGAGCGCGCGCTGGCGATTGCCGCGAAGACCGGCCGCTTCGAAAGCGAGGGCTGGCGTGCCCACAAGGATGGAGGGCGCTTCTGGAGCCACGTCATCATCGACCCGATCCGCAACGACGCGGGCGCCCTCACGGGCTTCGCCCAGGTCACGCGCGACCTGACGGAACGGCGGGCTGCAGAGGCGGCTCTGAGGCGGAGCGAGGAGCAGTTCAGGCTTCTCGTCCAGAGCGTCACCGACTACGCGATCTTCATGCTCGACCCCGACGGCAACGTCGTCAGCTGGAATCCGGGCGCCCAGCGGATCAAGGGCTACGAGCCCGGCGAAATCATCGGCAGCCACTTCTCGCGCTTCTATATGGAAGAAGACCGCAAGAGGGGCCTGCCGCAGACCGGCCTTAAGACGGCGACAGCGGAGGGACGCTTCGAGAACGAAGGATGGCGCCTGCGGAAAGACGGCTCGCGCTTCTGGGCCAGCGTCGTCATCGATGCCATCCGCGACGAGCGGGGCAGCCTCCTCGGCTTTGCGAAGATCACCCGCGACATCACGGAGAAGCTGGCGGCCCAGCGCGCACTCGACGAGACGCGGGAAGCCCTCTTCCAGGCCCAGAAGCTCGAAGCCATCGGCCAGCTCACCGGCGGCGTGGCCCATGACTTCAACAATCTTCTGATGGTCATCCTGAGCAGCCTCAGCCTGATGCGCAAACGTCTGCCGGCGGACCCGAAGCTCGTGAACCTCCTCGACAATGCGGACCAGGCCGCGCAGCGCGGCACGGCGCTCATCCAGCGGATGCTGGCCTTCGCGCGCCGGCAGGAACTGGATCGGAAACCGATCGACTTGCCGGCTCTCGTTCGCGGCATGAGCGACCTCCTGCAGCGGTCGATCGGACCGGCCATGCAGATCGAGCCCCGCTTTCCGCCGGCCCTGCCGAAGGTGAAGACGGACGCCAACCAGCTCGAGGCGGCCCTGCTGAACCTCGCGGTCAATGCGCGCGACGCGATGCCGGACGGTGGCGCGTTCGTCCTGTCCGCCCGGGACGAAATCGTCGGCGCAAGCCATCCGACGGGGCTCAGGCCCGGTCACTACGTCTGCTTCTCGGTCACCGATTCGGGCGAAGGGATGGATGAAGCCACCTTGGCGCGAGCCACCGACCCCTTCTTCAGCACGAAGGGCGTGGGCAAGGGCACGGGACTTGGGCTCTCGATGGTCCATGGCTTCGCTGAACAGTCCGGCGGGCGCCTGACCTTGCGCAGCGAGCGCAATGTCGGAACAACGGTCGAGGTGTGGCTGCCTGTGGCCGAAGAGGACGAGAACGCGCTGCCGAACGAGGCGAGAGACAGCCATGCAGTGCCTTCCGCCAGAGAGGAGCGCCGCCTTCAGGTGCTCGCGGTCGACGATGATGCCCTCGTGCTGATGAACACGGCGGCGATGCTGGAGGATCTTGGCTGCATCGTCGTTGAGGCCATCTCGGGCGAGGAGGCCCTGAAGTCGCTGCAACGAAATCCGGATATCGACCTCGTGATAACCGATCAGGCGATGCCGCGAATGACGGGCGCGCAATTGAGCGAGGCCATCAAGAGGGAGCGCCCCGGCTTGCCGATCGTGCTCGCGACCGGCTACGCCGACCTGCCCGAATGCGTCTGCTCAGACATGCCCCGCCTGCCGAAGCCGTTCGGCCAGGAGCAGCTTGCCCAGGTGGTGCGGAGCGCCGTATGTGCGCCGCCGCGTGAGGAGAGCGATCCGGCTGCGCCGGAATAGGCTTCATCGCTGGAAGCGCTTCTTTCGGCATCAGCCTCCCGTCAGCGGTCGGCCAATCGTCGGCATGCTCAGCGAGCCGCTGCCCTCGCCAGGCGTGATGGCCGGACAAACCCCTCCTGACATCCCGCGACCGTTAACCTCGCCTTGGCGCTTGGCGCATATCCTGCGCCCGGAAGGAATGCTGATGAACGGCGCCGATTTCATCATTGCCATCAATTTGACGGTCGCCGGGTCGCTTGCCGCAGCCTTCCTGGCGCTCGGCGTGTTCGGCGAGCGGCGCGAAGCGGCGCATGCGTTCGCCTTCTGCTATGGGCTCGGCGCGCTCAACTTCCTGTTGGAGTTCATGCTGCCGCGCCTGGGCGGCCTGTTCCTGGTTGGTTTCGGCGCCTACGCAGCCTTTCTCGCTGCCGTCAGCGTCTTCAACCTCGGCCTCGCCCGCCTCTATGAAAGGCCGGCCCCGTGGCTCGCCATTGCCGTCCTGTTCGTCGGCGGCTGTGTCACGCGCATCGCGATCGAGGCGATGGCG
>JBQCEN010000047.1:0-5807 GCA_051960215.1 Pararhizobium sp. | reverse complement strand
AAGCCGAGCCAGACCGGAAAGAGGTGGCCGAGGAAGGCGCCGAGGCCGGCGACGATCGCGAGGTCGAAGCCGAAGGACGCCGCGACGAGGACGGCGACCGTTCCTTTCAAGGCATCGAGGATGAGCGTCGCGGCGGCGAGTTTCTTGCTGCCGGTGCGCAGCACGTTCGTCGCGCCGATATTGCCCGAGCCGATGGTGCGCACGTCGCCGAGCCCCGCCATCCGCGTCAGGATCAGGCCGAAGGGGATCGAGCCGAGCAGGTAGCCGAAGACGAAGGCGGCCGCCAGGAAGGCCAGGCTCGACTGCCATATTGTCGTGTCGGACACGGCTTTTCCCTCATGCGCAGCGCAGCTCGTATCTTCGTGTTAGCGCATGTTCGGCCGCTGCGGAATATGACGTTTCGACCGTCCCGGCTCTTTTCTTCGGCCGATCAGAGCGCTCCGCGCGCCGTGAAGACGGGGGCGCCGGCGACGAAGGTCTGAAGCGCGCGGCCCTGGAAGCGGGCGTCCTCGAAGGGCGTGTTCTTGGAGCGCGAGACGAGCGCCTCCTTGCTGACGATCCAGGGCTCGTCGGGCTCCATGAGCACGATGTCGGCGGGGCTGCCGGGCGCGAGCGAACCGGCGTCGAGGCCGAAGATCTTCGCCGGACGGGTCGACAGCGCATCGATCAGGCGCATCAGCGGAACGTCGCCCGCATGGTGGAGACGGAGTGCGGCGGCGAGCATCGTCTCCAGCCCGACGGCGCCGTCGGCGGCATCGGCGAATGGCAGCCGCTTCGTGTCGACGTCCTGCGGGTCATGCGAGGAGACGATGATGTCGATCGTGCCTTCGGCAAGGGCGGCGACCATCGCGCGGCGGTCGTCTTCGGCGCGCAGCGGCGGCGAGAGCTTGAAGAAGGTGCGGTATTCGCCGATGTCGTTCTCGTTGAGCGCCAGATGATTGATCGAGACGGCAGCCGTGACGTCGACCCCACGGGCCTTGGCGGCGGCGACGAGATCGGCCGACACCGCCGTCGACAGGCTTGCCGCGTGGTAGCGGGCCCTCGTCAGGGCGGCGAGGCGAAGGTCGCGCTCGAGCGGGATGATCTCCGCCTCGCGCGGGATGCCGGGCAGGCCGAGCCAGCTTGCGAAGAGGCCCTCGTTCATGACGCCGGAGGAGGCGAGATGACGGTCCTGCGTCTCGCAGGCGACGAGCGCGCCGAACTCGCGCGCATAGGTCATGGCGCGGCGCATCACCATGGAATTGGCGACGGTATGGCGCCCGTCGGTGAAGGCGACGGCGCCAGCCTCGCCGAGAAGACCGATCTCCGTCATCTCCTCGCCACGCAGGCCGCGGGTGAGCGCGGCCGCCGGATGGACGTTGACGGCGGCTTCGTCGCGCGCCGTCTTCAGCACGAACTCGACCAGCGCCACGTCGTCGATCACCGGATCGGTGTCCGGCATCATGATGAGCGAGGTCACGCCGCCGGCCGCTGCCGCCTGGCTGGCGGATGCGATCGTCTCGCGGTGTTCGGCACCCGGTTCGCCGACGAAGACGCGGGCGTCGACGAGACCCGGGATCGCGACGAGACCGCCGCAGTCGCTGACGATGGCGCCTTCCGGCGCCCCCTGGTTCAGCGCATCGCGGCCGGCGCCGGCGATGCGGCCGTTCTCGATGAGGATCGCGCCGGCCTCGTCGAGGTTTCGCGACGGGTCGACGATACGGACGTTCCGAAGAAGGCGGGGCCGGCTCAGGGTCATGCGCGCGGTTCCCCGGTCTGCGAGACCATCAGCGTCTCCATCACCGCCATGCGCACCGCGACGCCCATCTCGACCTGCTGCTCGATCACGCTCTGCGGCCCGTCGGCGATCTCGGAGGCGATCTCGACGCCGCGGTTCATCGGACCCGGATGCATGACGAGCGCATCCTCCTTCGCCGCCTTCAGCTTCTCGGCATCGAGGCCGTAGTAGCGGAAATATTCGCGCACCGACGGGACGAATGCGCCAGCCATGCGCTCGCGCTGGAGCCTCAGCATCATGACCACGTCGGCGCCGGCGAGGCCTTCCTTCATCGAATGGAAGACCTCGACGCCCATCTGCCCGATGCCCGCCGGGAGGAGCGTCGCCGGCGCGACGGCCCGCACGCGGGCGCCGAGCGCGTTCAGGAGAAGGATGTTCGAGCGGGCGACGCGCGAGTGAAGGATGTCGCCGCAGATCGCGACGATCAGCCGGCCGACCTTGCCCTTGGCGCGGCGGATCGTCAGCGCGTCGAGCAGCGCCTGGGTCGGGTGCTCGTGCGCTCCGTCGCCGGCGTTGACGACCGAGCAATCGACCTTCTGGGCGAGCAGCGCCGCCGCGCCCGCCCCCGCATGGCGCACGACGAGGATGTCCGGCCGCATCGCGTTCAGCGTCATCGCCGTGTCGATCAGCGTCTCGCCCTTCTTCACCGAAGAATTGCCGACGGACATGTTCATGACATCGGCGCCGAGCCGCTTGCCGGCAAGCTCGAAGGAGGCCTGCGTGCGGGTGGAGGCTTCGAAGAAGAGGTTGATCTGCGTCAGCCCGCGCAGCGTGCTCGTCTTCTTGTCGCGCCGGCGGCTGATCTGGACGGCCTCGTCGGCCTTGTCGAGAAGAGACGTGATGTCCTGCGGCGAGAGCCCGGCGATGCCGAGCAGGTGGCGGTGCGGAAAGACGAAGGGGGAGGGCTGGTCGGCGGTCATGGCTGGCGGTTCTATAGGATCGATCGCAGGCACCGGCAAGGACGCAATCGGACGCGCCGGGCGGCGGGATCCGCCGTCCGAATCGGCCCATGCAAAGGCGGCCGAATCCCTATAGAGAGAAGGACATGATGAATCCTTCCCGCCCGAACGCGATCCATGCGGCCACGAACCAGCCGCCGCTCTACGCCGGCGTCGACGCTTTCCGGATGGATCCGCTGCTGACGGACCTGGCTGCGGCGATGCCCAGGCGGCTGCGTGACGAGTTCGGCACCATCGGCCGCTTCGCGACCTCGCCGGAGGCGCAGGACCTCGCCCGCATGGCGAACCGGATCGTGCCGGAGCTTCGGACGCACGACGCGCGGGGCCGGCGGCTCGACCAGGTCGAGTTCCACCCGGCGTATCACGCGCTGATGCGCCGCTCGGTCGCTGCCGGCCTCCATTCCTCGCTCTGGGAGGACAATGCCGACGAGAAGGGTATCCAGCACCAGGCGCGGGCGATCCGCTTCTTCCTGACGGCAGGCCTCGAATGCGGCCACCTCTGCCCGCTCACCATGACGAGCGCCGCGGTCGCCGCCATCGCCGGGACGCCGCGCGTCTCCAAGGAATGGGCGCCGCGCATCCTGTCGCGCAAGTACGATTCGTCTCGGAAGCCCGCTTTGCGCAAGCAGGGCGTCACGATCGGCATGGGGATGACCGAGAAGCAGGGCGGCACGGACGTGCGCGCGAATACGAGCCGCGCCGAGCGGATGGGCGAGGGCATCTATCGTCTGACGGGGCACAAGTGGTTCATGTCGGCGCCGATGAGCGACGCCTTCGTCATGCTGGCGCAGACGAGCGCCGGCATGGGCTGCTTCCTCGTGCCGCGAATCCTCGAGAACGGCTCGGCGAACGGGTTGGAGTTCCAGCGGCTGAAGGACAAGGTCGGCAACCGCTCGAACGCATCGAGCGAGGTCGAATTCGCCAACACCTTTGGCTTCCTCCTCGGCGAGCCGGGCGAGGGCATCCGCACGATCCTCGACATGGTGACGCTGACGCGCCTCGACTGTGCGCTCGCCTCGGCCGGCATCATGCGCGCCGCGCTCGCCGAAGCGGCTTTCCACGCCCGGCGGCGAATGGTCTTCGGTACGGTTCTCGCCGAGCAGCCGATGATGACGCGCGTCCTCGCCGACATGGCGCTCGACGTGGCGGCCGCGACGGCGCTTTCGATGCGGCTGGCACGTTCCTTCGACCGTGCGCGCGACAGCGCCGGCGATGCGGCCTTCGCGCGGCTGATGACGCCGGTCGTCAAATACTGGGTGTGCAAGAGCGCACCTGCGATGATCTACGAGGCGATGGAGTGCATGGGCGGCGGCGGCTACATCGAGGAACGGCCGATCGCCCGGCACTACCGCGAGGCGCCGGTCAACGCGATCTGGGAAGGCTCGGGCAACGTCATGGCGCTCGACGTGCTGCGCGTGCTGACGCGCGGGCGCGATCTCTTCGATCTCGTGCTCGAGGAGATCGGCCGAGACCTCGGGGCGGCCGGCAAACGGACCGTGGACGTCCTGCGTGCGGCGGTCGCCGTCTGCGAGCGCGACGAGGGGTCGGGTCGGATGCTGACCGAGCAACTGGCGCTTGCCGCGGCCGCGGCAGAGCTTCATCGCCTCGGGGCTGCGCGGATCGCCGACGCCTTCATCGAGACGCGCCTCGCCGGCTCCTGGCGCTCGACCTACGGCATGCTCGATTCGCGCTTCGACGCGAAACAGGTCCTCGACGTGCTCTGCCCGGACGCGGAGTAGCGGCGGCCGCCGCCATCACAGGCTGATCCACTTCGCAATCCAAAGGACGAGGGGCATCGTGAGGAACGAGGCCGCCGTCTGCAGCGTCGCGACCGCTGCATAGAGCGGAGCGTCGCCTCCCATCTGGCGCGCGAGGAGATAGCCGTTCATCGCCGTCGGCACGGCGGCACAGAGCGTCATCAGGTAAAGGCTCTCGCGGCCGACGCCGAACAGGTCGCAGGCGGCGATCATGATGACGGGGAAGACGAGAAGCTTGAAGACGAGCGGCACGATCGCAATCGGGGATGGCCTCAGCGCGTCGTCGATCTTCAGTCCGGCGCCGACCCTGAGGAGGCCGAGCGGTAACGCCGCACGGCCGACGAGACCGACTGCCTGCACGACCGGCGGGTAGAGCGGGATCGGCACCAGGCGCATCGCGAGTCCTGCCACGCAGCCGAGGATCAGCGGGTTTGTGACGATGCGGCGGCTGAGGGCGCCCCAGTTGCGTCCGCCCTCGCTGAACCACACGAGCATCGCGACATTGATGAAATTGATCGGGACGATGATGACCGCCATGACCAGTGCGACCAGCGCAAGCCCGTCGCTTCCGGCCAGCCTCTGCGCCATGGCGAGCGCCACGAAGGCGTTCCAGCGGCTGCCGGTCTGGAACACGGTGGTGAAGGCTGCGCCCGGCACGCCGGCGGCCTTGAGGAACGGCCAGAGCGTCAGGAGAAGCAGGCTCACGACGACGACCGCGACCAGCGCCGCCCCGCCGACACCGCCTACCTGAAGTCCGCCGAAGTCGGCCCTGTAGAGCGTATCGAAGAGGAGGGAGGGGAACAGCACGTAGTAGCCGAGTTGCTCCAATCCCGGCCAGAGCCCCGAATCGATCACCCGGCAGCGCCGGAGCACCACGCCGAGGAGAACGAGGAAGAAGATCGGCAGGATGCTTTCGAAGATGACGATCATGGGCCGGTCGCTATGGGGATCGGTGCCCTGTAGCGCGTCGCGAGGTCGCGGGACAATCGCAGCGCCAGCTTCTGCCATTGTCCTTTGTGGAAATTAACCTTAACAGAGGGTTTACATTGCCGCGGTGCAGCGATGCGCCCAACCTCGACGTTCGACAGTGTCACCCATCTCGGCCGGCAGGACCGACGCTCGATGAAGATCTTCCAGTGCAGCGCCATCGTCTTCCTCTTTGCGCATTGGGCGCTCGAGGTCATTGCGGCGGCGTTCGCGGCCTTGGGCTGCCGGCTCGTCCGCGGCTTCGGTGCCATCATGAGACGCATGGCGGGCGCAACGTTTGTCGCCGTCGATGCGTTGTTTCCTGCGAGGCCGGGCAGGACGCCCGGG
>JBQCEN010000046.1:0-13046 GCA_051960215.1 Pararhizobium sp. | reverse complement strand
CCCGGCCGGCCGGACGAGGAGCACGATCACCATCAGGAAGAAGATGACGGTGTTGGCGGCCGGCGCGTAGAAGACCTTGGTGACGCCCTCGACGAGGCCGAGCGCGATGCCGGAGGCGATGGCGCCCATGATCGAGCCCATGCCGCCGATGACGACGACGGCGAAGACGATGATGATGAGATCGGCGCCCATCAGCGGGCTGACCGAGTAGATCGGCGCGGCGAGGACGCCGGCGAGCCCGGCAAGCCCGGTGCCGAAGCCGAAGGTGATCGTCACCATGCGGGGCACGTTGACGCCGAAGGCCTGTGTCAGCTCCGGGTTCTCGGTCCCGGCGCGCAGGTAGGCGCCGATGCGGGTGCGCTCGATGACGTACCAGGTGATCAGGCAGACGGCGATCGAGAAGACGATCACGAACAACCGGTATTTCGGGAACATCATGAAGCCGAGGTTGACGATGCCGCGCAGCGCCGCGGGCTCTCCCGGATAGGGCGTGCCGGAGATGTTGAAATAGTTCGAGAAGACGCCCTGGAGCACGAGGGCGATGCCGAAGGTGAGAAGCAGGCCATAGATCGGGTCGAACTTGTAGAGCCAGCGGAGCATGGTGCGCTCGATCAGCATGCCGAGACAGCCGACGACGACCGGCGCGATGACGAGCGAGGCCCAGAAGCCGATGTGGAGCGCGTCGAGCCCGATCCACGGGCCGAGATAGGAATAGAGCAGGAGCGCCACGAAGGCGCCGAGCATGTAGAGCGCGCCGTGGGCGAAGTTGACCACGTTCAGCAGGCCGAAGATGACCGCAAGCCCGAGGCTCAGCATGGCGTAGAAGACGCCGTTGTTGAGCCCGAGCATGCCCTGCGCGAGGATCAGGTGCATCATCATCTTGCGTGTTTTCCGCGTTGTTCGTCCATGCCCTGTTCCCTCTTTATCGCTCTGATCTCAGGAGCTTCGTGACGTTCGGCATCCCCGTCATTCCTGTGCTCGTCACAGGAATCCGTTCCGTTCCGCCATCCGCTCGGGTGCGCCATCAATAGGATCTCCAAGAGGCGGACGGATAGGAATGGGCCCCTGTGACAAGCACAGGGGTGACGGAGTTGCGGGCGAACGGTTCGGCTTCAATGAACGCAAACGAGGCGGGATGAGCCGTCGGCATTGATGGGGGTGGTTCTCCATAGGTTCAGACGCTCAGGTAGCGGTTCAGCCGCTCCATGTTCCTCTCCACGTCGGCCGCCTCGATCTGGTCGATGACCTTGCCGTGCTCGATGACGTAGTGGCGGTCGGCGAGCGGCGCGGCGAAGCGGAAGTTCTGCTCGACCAGGACGATCGTGGATCCGCGGGCCTTCAGCCGCATGATCACCTGGCCGAGCGTCTTGACGATGACCGGCGCGAGGCCCTCGGTGATCTCGTCGAGGAGGAGGAGTTGCGCGCCGGTGCGCAGGATGCGCGCGATCGCCAGCATCTGCTGCTCGCCGCCCGAAAGCCGGGTGCCGACCCGCTTGCGCACGTCCTTGAGGTTCGGGAACATCTCGAAGATCTCGTCGAGGCTCATGCCCCCCTCGCCGACCTTCGGCGGCAGCATGAGGTTCTCCTCGACGTTGAGGCTCGCATAGATGCCGCGCTCCTCGGGACAGTATCCGATGAGGCCGAGCGGCGCGATCCTGTGGGTCGGGAGCTTGATGATCTCCCGGCCGCGGATCTTGACGGAGCCGGAGCGCTTGTCGACGAGGCCGAGGAGGGCGCGCAGCGTCGTCGTGCGGCCGGCGCCGTTGCGCCCGAGCAGGGTCGCGACCTCCCCCTCGCGGAGATCGAGGTCGATGCCGTGGAGGATGTGCGATTCGCCGTAATGGGCATTGAGGTTGCGCACCGTCAGCAGTTCGCCGCCTTCAGCCATGGGCCATCTCCTCCGGCGTCGTGCCCATATAGGCTTCCATCACCGCGGGGTCGCGCGACACCGTCTCGTAGGGTCCGTCGGCGAGGATCTGGCCGCGGTTCAGCACGGTGATACGGTCGGCGAGCGTCGAGACGACGCCGAGATTGTGCTCGACCATCAGGATCGTCCGGCCGGCGGAAACCTCGCGGATCAGGTCGGTGACGCGGCCGACGTCCTCGGTGCCCATCCCCTGCGTCGGCTCGTCGAGGAGCATCAGCTTCGGGTCGAGGGCGAGCGTCGTGGCGATCTCCAGGGCGCGCTTGCGGCCAGAGGCGAGCGAGACGGCGCGGGTCTCGGCGAATTGCGACAGGCCGACGGCGGCCAGCTTCTCGCGCGCCTCGTCGTGTAGCGCCTCGAGCACCCGCGTCGACTGCCAGAAGCGGTGCGAGATGCCGAGGCGGCGCTGCAGCGCGACGCGGACGTTCTCGAGCGCCGTCAGGTGGGGGAAGACGGCGGAGATCTGGAAGGACCGGATGATCCCCATGTTGGCGATCTCCGACGGCCGGCGCGCCGTAATGTCCTTGCCCTCGTAGAGGATGCGCCCGGAGGATGGGGCGAGGAACTTCGTCAGCAGGTTGAAGAAGGTCGTCTTGCCGGCGCCGTTCGGGCCGATCAGCGCGTGGATCGTGCCGCGCTCGACGGACAGGCTGACGCCGTTGACGGCGCGGAAGCCGCCGAAGTCCTTCGTCAGTCCGTCTGCTTGCAGGATGACATCGGCCATGTCGGGTCTCGTTCGATCGGGACGCGTCGCCGCGCCCGCACGCCCTTGAAGGCGACGCGGGCGGGGACATGGGTATCGACGCGGCCGCGGGAACGGCCGCGTCGATCGGATGTCACTGACTGACCAGCGGGCAGCCACCTTCCTTCAGCGACGCGTAGGCCTTGTCGCCGGGGATCGTCTCGGTGACCTTGGCGACGTCCCACTTGTCCTTGCCGTCCTGCTTGACGGTCAGGAGGTACATGTCGTGGACGAGCAGGCCGTCCTCGCGAATATGGCCGCCCTTGGCGAAGAAGTCGTCGATCTTCATCTTGCCGAGCTGCGCGCGCACGGCGTCGGCATCGTCGGTCCCGGCGGCCTTAATCGCGTTGAGATAGGCCATCGTCAGCGAGTAGTCGGCAGCACGGACGAAGGTCGGGGCCGCGCCGTTCGAGAACTTCTCGTAGCGCTTTTCCCATTCGCGAGACTTGTCGTCGGCGTTCCAGTACCAGCCGGTCGTGAAGCTCAGGCCCTTGGCGACGTCGGTGCCGAGGCTCTTGACGTCGGCGATGGTGACGAGCAGGCCGGCGAGCTGCTGGCCGGCATCCGTCAGGCCGAACTCATGCGCCTGCTTGATGGAGTTGACGGTGTCCCCGCCGGCGTTGGCGAGGCCGACGACCTTGGCGCCGGAGGACTGGGCCTGCAGCAGGTAGGACGAGAAGTCGGTCGTGGCGAGCGGCACCAGCGAATGGCCGAGCACCTTGCCGCCGAGCGAGGTGACGACCTTCGACGTGTCGGCTTCGAGCTGGTGGCCGAAGGCGTAGTCGGCAGTGATGAAGTACCAGCTGTCGCCGCCGTTCTTGACGATCGCCGTGCCCGTGCCGACGGAGAGCGCGTGCGTGTCGTAGCCGTAGTGGATGCCGTATTTGGTGCAGGCCTTGCCGGTCAGCTCGGCGCTCGCGGCGCCGGTGTTCATGGTGATCGTGTGCTTGTCGGAGGCGACCTTCTGCACGGCGAGGCCGACCGCCGAGTTCGTCAGATCGGTGATCATGTCCACATGATCCTCGTCGATCCACTTGCGCGCCGTGGCCGAGGCGACATCGGCCTTGTTCTGGTGGTCGGCCGAGATCACGACGATCTTCTTGCCGAGCACGGTGCCGCCGAAATCCTCGACGGCCATCTTGACGGCGGCGACGGCGCCCTGGCCGCTGAAGCTCGTCGAATAGACGCCGGACATGTCGCCGAGAACGCCGATCTTGACGACGTCATCCGAAATGCCGGCGGCCTGCGCCGAAGCGGCCGAAAGAAGGGCCGCCGCGCATACGCCCGCCAGATACATCGATTTCATGAGGTTCCTCCCTGAATGCTTCCTCCATGCGGGCGCCGCACTGACGACGGCGACCGCGCTTCGCCTATAGCACAAGCTTTTCCATTGTCCCAATATAGACGATCGGTCCGATGACGCGGCATTCCCGCACGCCATATGCGGGCATGACGCGGTCCATCACCGAAAAATAATTTTCCATAGCCTGTTTACGGAACGCGCTTTGGCGTTGATCTTTGTCTCTCCTCGCAACCATGGCCTCGTGCCGGATCGGAAGGGAACGAACATGTCATCCATCAAGATGCTTCTCGGCGCCGTGCTCGCCTCCGCCCTGGCGGTCTCGGCGGCGCGCGCCGACGTCGTGGTGTCGTCGAAGATCGACACGGAGGGGGGCGTCCTCGGCAACATCATCCTGGAGGTCCTGAACGCCAACGGCATCCCGACGAAGAGCCGCATCCAGCTCGGCGCCACGCCGGTCGTGCGCAAGGCGATCACGGCGGGCGAGATCGACATCTATCCGGAATATACCGGCAACGCCGCCTTCTTCTTCAACAAGGCCGACTCGGAGATCTGGAAGGACCCGAAGAAGGCTTACGAGGAAGCCAAGAAGCTCGACTACGACGCCAACAAGATCGTCTGGCTGACGCCCGCGCCGGCCAACAACACCTGGGGCATGGCGATGCGCAAGGACGTCGCCGACCCGAACAACATCAAGACGCTGAGCGACTTCGGCAAGTATGTGAGCAAGGGCGGCGACGTGAAGCTCGCGGCCTCCGCCGAGTTCGTCAACTCCGCCGCAGCCCTTCCCGCCTTCGAGAAGACCTACGACTTCAAGCTCAAGCCCGACCAGCTCATCACGCTGTCAGGCGGCGACACCGCGGCGACGATCGCAGCGGCCGCCAACAAGACGAACGGCGCCAACACGGCCATGGTCTACGGCACCGACGGCGGCATCGCGCCCTCCGGCCTCGTCGTGCTCGAGGACGACAAGAACGTCCAGCCGGTCTACCAGCCGACGCCGATCATCCGCGAGGCGGTGCTCAAGCAGTATCCGAAGATCGCCGACCTCCTGAAGCCGGTGTTCGAGAAGCTGGACCTGAAGACGCTGCAGACGCTGAACGGCCGGGTGCAGCTCGGCGGCGAGCCGGCGAAGACGGTCGCGGAGGACTTCCTCAAGAAGAACGGGTTCCTCAAGTAGCGGGGAACCGCCTCCAGCCCGCAAGGAAGCCGCGATGACGGTCACGGCGATGGAGACGCGGTCGACGAAGGTGGCGCGGCTCGGGCTCGACAGGCTGGGAGTCGTCGCCGCCCTCATTCTCGCCGCGGGCTTCTTCCTCCTGCCCTTCGCGACGTTCCGCGCCAACCGCATCGTCCAGGGCGAGGCGCGCTCGCCCTTCGCCGCGCTGCCGAGCGGACAGGCGCTCCTGCTGCTCGCGGTGCTGGCGCTCGTCGCGCTGGTCGCCGCGCTGCGCACGCCGGCGACGATGCGGCTGATCGCAAGCGTCGCCGGGCTCGCGGCGATCGCGCTCCTGATCGGCGCCGCCGCCGGCCATCTCGCGCCGCCCGAAAACGCCTATGCCCGCGTCTCGCCGGCCTCCGGCTTCTGGGTGATACTCTTTGCGCTGGCGATCCTCTGCACCGATTCGCTGACGCGCCTGAAGCTCGGGCCGCTGGGGCGCGTGCTCATGCTGGCGCTTGCCGCCGCCGCGATCTGGACGCTGCTCGCCTCGGGGGTCTGGGACGGGCTGTCGATCATGAAGGAATATGAGAGCCGTGCCGACACCTTCTGGAGCGAAGCAGTGGACCATATCGTGCTGGCGCTGGGCTCGCTCGTCGCAGCGGCGGCCGTCGGCATCCCGCTCGGCGTCGTCTGCCATCGCGTTCCGCGGCTGAAGGCCGGCGTCCTGAACAGCCTCAACATCGTCCAGACGATCCCGTCGATCGCCCTCTTCGGCATCCTGATCGCGCCGCTCGGCTGGGTCGCGAACAATGTCCCGGGCGCCGCCGCGATCGGCATTCGCGGCATCGGAGCGGCGCCCGCCTTCGTCGCGCTCTTCGCCTATTCGCTGCTGCCCGTCGTCGCGAACACCGTCGTCGGGCTTGCCGGCGTATCGCCGGCGGCGACCGACGCGGCGCGCGGCATGGGCATGACGCGCTGGCAGCGGCTTCTCCGCGTCGAGTTCCCGCTCGCCTTCCCGGTGATCCTGACCGGCATCCGCATCGTGCTCGTCCAGAACATCGGGCTGGCGACGATCGCAGCCCTCATCGGCGGCGGCGGCTTCGGTGTCTTCGTCTTCCAGGGCATCGGCCAGACGGCGATGGACCTCGTGCTCCTCGGCGCGGTGCCGACTGTCGCCCTTGCCTTCGCCGCCGCCATCATCCTCGACGCATTGATCGACTTCAGCGCCGGCCGGCGCCAGGGAGGACGAACCGCATGATCGAGATCGATCGCATCACCAAGCGCTACGGCGACCTCGCCGTCGTCGACGACGTCTCCTTCACCGTCGAGGCCCATACGATCGCCGCCGTGGTCGGCACCTCCGGCTCGGGCAAGACGACGCTGCTCAGGATGATCAACCGGCTGGTCGAGCCTTCCTTCGGCACGATCCGCATCGACGGCGAGGACAACCGGGCGCTGCCGGCCTACGAGCTGCGCCGGCGGATCGGCTATGTCATCCAGGGCCACGGGCTCTTTCCCCACCGCACGGTGGCGGAGAACATCGCCACGGTGCCGAATCTCCTCGGCTGGGAGAAGAAGCGGACGGACCAGCGCGTCGACGAGCTGCTCGCCCTCTTCCAGCTCGACCCCGGCGCCTATCGCGACCGCTACCCGCACGAGCTCTCGGGCGGCCAGCAGCAGCGTGTCGGCGTCGCCCGGGCGCTGGCGGCCGAGCCGAACATCATCCTCATGGACGAGCCCTTCGGCGCGCTCGATCCGGTTATCCGCGCCAAGGCGCAGCAGGACCTGAAGGCGATCCAGAGCCGCTTCGGCACGACGATCGTGCTCGTCACCCACGACATGGAGGAAGCGATCCTGCTCGGGCACTCGATCGCGGTGATGGACGGCGGCAAGCTCCTGCAATACGCGGCACCCGCCGAAGTGCTTGCCCATCCCGGCACCGACTTCGTCGCGACACTGATCGGCACAGGCGACCGGCCGTTCCGGCTCCTGTCGCTCTCCGGCCTCGGCGCCGTCGTGGAGGCCGGCCAGGCCGAGGGGGCCGCGCTGCCGGAATCGGCCTCGCAGCGCGACGCTCTCGCCGAACTCCTCTGGTCCGGCCGCTCGGCGCTGCCCGTCACCGGCGCCGATGGCCGGCCGCTCGGCCGCGTGACGATCGAGACCCTCATCCGCCACGCCGCGAGGCCAGCGGCGTGAGACCGTCGCTGCCGACGCTGGTGCGGCTTGCGGTGCTGGCGCTGCTCGTCGCCTTCGTCGTCGCGCCGCAATGGTTCGCGCCGGTCTTCCAGCCGCTCACCGAGAACGGCGCGCCGGCGATCTACAACCACGGCAGTCTCGTCTCGCTGACTCTGCTGCACCTGCGCACGGTTGCGATCGCGACGATCGGCTCGACCATCGTCGCCGTGGGGCTCGCCATCTTCGTGACGCGACCGTCGGGGCGCGAGTTCCTGCCCTTGTCGCGCAGCATCGTCAATGTCGGCCAGACCTTCCCGCCGGTCGCCGTGCTGGCGCTCGCGGTGCCCGCTGTCGGCTTCGGCGAGGAGCCGACGCTGATCGCACTCTTCCTTTACGGGCTGCTGCCGATCTTCGAGAATACGCTGACGGCGCTGACGACGCTGCCGCAGCCGGTGATGGAGGCGGCGCGCGGCTCCGGCATGACCAACCTGCAGCGCCTGCTCAAGGTGGAGCTGCCGCTGGCGCTGCCGATCATCCTCGCCGGCGTCCGGCTCTCCGTCGTCATCAGCCTGGCGACGGCGACGATCGGCTCGACCGTCGCCGCGCGCACGCTCGGCGAGGTGATCATCGCCGGGCTGCAGTCCAACAACCTCGCCTTCGTGCTGCAGGGCGGGCTGATCGTCGGCGCGCTCGCGGTCCTCATCTATGATGCCCTCCTCGGCATCGAGCGCTGGATCGGGCGGCGGGTCGGTGCGGGTCACGCGGCGTAGGCGGCCGCGCATCCGATCGCGGATACCCTTCGGGGCGTGATGGTGTATGGTGGCGCCGGCGCTGGGGGAGCGCCGGGACGGGCCGAAGCCGATGAAAGCCGCATCAGTCGCAGCCATCTTGCTCTTCATTTTCGGCGTCGCGTGCGCTCGGGCGGCCGATCACGCGGTGGGGTCGGGAGCCGAAACGACGATCCAGGCGCTCTTCGGCGACACGCATCAGACGGCCGCCTACGAGACCGCGATGACGCGCTACGAGGTCGATCTCGCGAACCGGCTGAAGCCGGTGCAGAGCGCGGTCTTCCTGATCCCGCAGGCGCAAAGCGAGGTATGGACGTGGTTTTCGGGCGACGGCGGCGCGGTGCGCCGAACCGGACGAGGAACGTTCCGCATCACGATCGGCAACTGCCTCCGGAATTTCTGCAGCCTCGTCGATTGTCAGGACGCGGGCTGGCCGCTCTTCCAGTGCAGCGACGGCGCGACGCGGCGCATGTCGGCCCCGGACGGGGAGACCGTGGTCTTCGGGGAAGTCACCTATCGTCGACCGCCTGACATCGGCACCGTGGAGGCAGGGCGCGCGGAGGAGCTGCCGCAAGAAACGAAAAAGCCTGCCGCGGGAGGAGGTGCGGCAGGCTTTAACTGACGATCGGCGATTGGGAGGAGGAGGATCGCCGATCCCTGTCGAGCGGCGCGGGAGGGGGAGCACCGCGTCGACAAGGATGTTTATACGGGGCTTCCGCCGGCCGGGCCAGTCCGCATGTTGCATTGCAGCAGTGCGCTTGTTGCATAGCGGGAGGAAAGCCTCGCGCAAGCTTCGGACTCATCCGGTCCGGTGGCGGGCGAGCTGGATCTGACCGTGCAGGTGCCGCCTGAGCTCGGCGAAGCGCGGCAGGGAGCGGGTCTCGATCTGGCTGCGTTCGTCCGGCAGGTCGATCGTCAGGTCGTCCATGATGACGGTCGGCGACGAGGAGAGGGCGATCACGCGGGTGCCGAGATAGACGGCCTCGTCGATGTCGTGGGTGACGAAGAGCACGGTGACGCCGAGCCGGTGCCAGAGCGTGCGGATCAGGTCTTCCAGATCGGCGCGGGTCTGCGCGTCGACGGCGGCGAAGGGCTCGTCCATGACGAGGATCTTCGGTTCGTAGGCGACGGCGCGCGCGATCGCGACGCGCTGCTGCATGCCGCCGGAGAGCTGCCATGGATAGGAGGCCCCGACATGGGCGAGACCGACGCTCTCGAGGGCGCCTGCCACGAGCTCGCGGCGGCGCGTGGCGGAGAGGCCCTTCTGCTTCAGCGGCAGCTCGACATTCTTCGCAACGCTCATCCAGGGGAAGAGGCTGCGGCCGTATTCCTGGAAGACGAGCGCCATCGCCTCCGGTGGACCGGAGACCGGGCGGTCCGCCAGGCGGATTTGGCCGGATGTCGGACTCATGAGGCCTGCGAGGCATTTGAGCAGCGTCGTCTTGCCGGCGCCGGACGGCCCGACGATGCAGACGAGCTCGCCCGAAGCGACGTCGAAGGTGACGTTGCGGAGCGCCTCGACCGTCCGCGTCCGGCCCTCGTAGACCTTCTTCAGCGCGTCGACCGAGAGCATCGGGACGGCGGCTGCGGCGGACCGGGGGGGATCGGACGGAGCTGTCATGCCGTTCCTTTCTGAGCCGTCCGCAGGCCGTGATACCAGCCGAGCACGCGCCGCTCGATCGCGCCGAGGACCAGCGCGAGGACGAAGCCGATCAGGCTGAGCAGGATGATGCCGCTCCACATCTCGGGGATCGCGAAGGAGCGCTGGAACTGGATGATGGTGAAACCGATGCCGTTCGAGGCGGCGAACATCTCGCTGATCACCATCAGGATGATGCCGATCGACAGCGCCTGCCTCAGCCCGGCGAAGATCTGCGGGCTCGCGCCGGGCAGGATGAAGTGCACCAGGCGCGCGCCGCGGCCGAAGCGGTAGCTCCGCGTGATGTTGTCGAGCTCCTCGTCGAGGCCGCGCACGCCCTCGACCGTGTTGAGCAGGATCGGCCAGACGCAGCCCGAGACGATGACGAGGATCTTCATCGTCGTGCCGATGCCGGAGAAGAGGATCAGGATCGGCACCAGCACCGGCGGCGGGATCGCCCTGAGGAACTCGAGCACCGGTTCGATGAAATCGCGCAGGCGCCGCGACAGCCCGATCGGGATGCCGAGGCCGACGCCGATTGCGGTGGCGGCGAGGGTGCCGGCGATCAGACGGAGGAGACTCGGCACGACGTCGTCGAGCGCGTGCGGCGTCAGCCAGACGCTGCGGAACGTCGAAAGGATCGCGGAAAGCGGCGGGAAGAAGAAGCTCTGGCTGCCGGCGCTGACAAGCCACCACAGCGCCAGGAGCACGGCGGGAAGCGCGACCGCCCAGATCGCCCGCGAGAGGAGCCTCATGGCGCCACCGCCCGGCGGACGGAGGGATGCCAGGAGAGGACGCGGCGCTCGACCAGGCGGGCGGCGACGTTGACGGCGACGCCGATCAAGCCGGTGACGACGACATAGGCATACATCACCGCGACCGCGCCGCCGCTCTGGGCGAGCGCGATCTCCTTGCCGAGGCCGGGCACGCCGATGATCAGCTCGCTGGTGATCGTCAGGATCAGGGCGACGGCGGCCGAGAGGCGAAGTCCGGTCATGAGAGAGGGCAGCGTCGTCGGCCAGACCACATGGCGCAACGCGGCGAGGCGGCCGAAGCGGTACGAGAGCGCCGTCTCGCGGGCGACCGGGTCGACGTCCTGCACGCCATAGAGCACCTGGATCAGCACCTGCCAGATCGACGCGTAGACGACGAGTATCAGGGTCGAGCGGATCGTGCTGCCGTAGAGCAGGACGGCGAGCGGGATGAGGGCGACCGAGGGGATCGGCCGCAGAAGCTCGATCGAGGACGCTGTCAGGCGGCGCAGGAAGGCGGACGAGCCGATGAGGAAGCCGATTGCCGATCCGGCTGCAACTGCGATCGCGAGGCCGAGCGCCCAGCTGCGCATTGTCAGGAGCAAGGCGAGCCAGAAGGTGCCCGTCTTGGCCTCCGCCGCGAGCGCCGCGAGGATCGCGCTCAGCGGCGGCAGGTAGAGCGGCGAGACCAGCCCGACCCGCGGGACGATCTCGAGGACCGCCGCAAAGACGAGCAGCCCGGCGACACTGCGCAGGCGCGCCGGGACGGCCGGTCGCGCGGCCCGATGGTTGTCGGCGGCCACGCGGACGCCCTCGCTCGCCGCCTCAGGGCAGGAGCTTGTCGAGGTCCGGCTTCTTGTCGACGAGGCCATCCTTCTGCGCGAGCCCGGCGAGCGTCTCGGTCGACGTGCGGTTCACCTCCGTCGGCCAGTCCGGCAGGACGATCTTGCCGGTGAGGTCGGCCGGGATCTTGGTATAGCTCAGGAGCTCCTTGCGCGCTTCGTCGGGGTGCTTGCTCGCATAGTCCAGCGACTGGATCATCGCGGTCCGGAAGCGCTTGACGATGTCGGGGTGCGCCTTGGCGTACTGGCTGCTCGTGAAATAGGCGGCGATCATCATGTGCGGTGCGGTCGCGACGAAGTTCCACGAGACGACCCTCGCGCCCTGGCTGCGGGCGATGGTGACGAAGGGCTCGACCACCCAGGCCGCGTCGACGCGCTTGTTGGCGACCGCAGCCGGCATGTCCGGGAAGCCGAGCTCGACGAACTTCACCGAGGACGGGTCGCCGCCGTCGGCGCGGATCGCGGCGCGCACCGAGGTGTCGCCGATGTTCTTCAGCGTGTTGACGGCGACGCTCCTGCCAGCGAGGTCCTTCGCCGACTGGATCGGCGAATCCTTCGGCACCACGACGGCGCTGAAGTCCTTGCCCTCGACGCCCGTCGAGGAGTCGCCGGCGGCGACGACCTCGAAGTCGAGGCCGCGCGCCTGCGCGATGATCAGCGAGGTCATGTTGGAGAAGCCGAACTGGTACTGGCCGCTCAGCACGCCCGGCACGATCGCCGCGCCGCCCTGCGCCAGCTGCAGCGTCAGGTCGATGCCCTGCTTCTCGAAGAAGCCCTTGTCCTTGCCGAGATAGATCGGCGCGACGTCGACGATCGGGATGACGCCGACGGTGATCGCGTCGGCGGCCTCGGCCGGCGCCGCCAGCGTGCCGAGCGCGATCGTGCAGGCGGCGAAGCCGGCGGCAAGCAGTCTCTTCATGATCGTTCCTCCGTTCGTTCCCCTCGGGCGGCTGTCGCTGCGGCCGCTCCCGCGCCCGTCCCGTCTGCCGCCGGTCCTCCCGGCCTGCGACGCCGAACGCATCCGCCTTGTCTAATACAAGTACGGCGTCGCGTCATATCCAAAAGGTGGTGGAGGCGTTCAACGGTCGCTGGCGGCCGCGGGGAGGTTGTGGGCCTGGTCGAGACCCACCGCCTTCTCCATTCCCTGAACGCCGGCCATGTCGGCGGAGGTGAAGTCGGCCCCGGTGAGGATCGCGCGGGCGAGACGCGCGCCCTGGAAATGCGCACCCGCGAGCTTCGCCAGCGTCAGGTCGGCGCCGGCGAGGATCGTGCCGCGCAGGCTCGCGAATTCCAGATCGGCCCGCGACAGGTCCGCGCCCGTCAGGTCGGCGCCGTCGAGCTTTGCGGACTGGAGGACGGCGCGGGCAAGCCCCATCGACTGGTTGCGCATGTCGGCGCCGAGGCGTCCGTGGACCAGCTTCGCGCCGGAGAAGTCGGCGCGGGAGAAATTGCCGATGAGCCGCGCGCCGGAGAGGTCGGCCCCGGAAAAGTCGGCGCCGACGGCCTGGGTCGAGGAGAGGCTGGCCCCGGAAAGGTTGGCATGAACGAGCGTCGCGTCGAGAAGCCAGGCCTGGTCGAGCGTCGCGTGCGCCATCCTGGCGTGCGACAGGTTCGCCTTGTTGAGGATGGCGGCGCGGAGATTGGCGCCGCTGAAGTCGAGGCCGGAGAGGTCGAGGCCGGCGAGATGGCGGCCGGAAAGGTCTGTGGGATTCTCCGGCGTGG
>JBQCEN010000045.1:0-2625 GCA_051960215.1 Pararhizobium sp. | reverse complement strand
TGGGCGAAGACGACGCTCTACGTCTTGAACCGGCGCGTCGTTTTCGACAATCCTGAAACCCAGGAACGCGAGGAGGTCGTATCTGGCCAAGGGGTCCTGCAGATTCCCTTGGAAGTCGTGACCGGAGACATGGACCGTGCGGTTCGCGATCTTCGGCGGAGGGACGAAACTTCCATCGGGAAGATCGAGCGCAAGCGGGGGATCGCTCATAGTCAGCCAATCGTGGCTGGCACACGCATACCGGTACGCAGCATCAAGGCTTTTGCTGAGGCCGGCTATTCCGTGGATCAGATACTCCAAGAATATCCGACCCTTAAAAAGGCGGATATCGAAGCTGCGCTGGATCATGATTTGGCCGCTTGACTGGCCGGCTGTGTCTTAGACTGCTGCTTGATGCAGGCGTTCCGGATTCGGTCGGCCGATCATTTCGCGATGTCGGCCATACGGTCATCCTTCATCGTGACGTCCTCGACGACGGTGCACCCGATACACTGGTTTGTGTAACCGCTCTCAAGAACGAATCGATCCTCGTCGCGATTGACGGCGACATGAAACGGCTCACCGCCCCTAAGCGTTTTGGCCCGCAAGACGATCGTTTCGCCCGGCTCAACCTGATCAAACTGTCCTGCGGCGAGGTCCAGGCCGCAAACCGCATAGCGCAGGCCATGTCCTTCATTGAACTGGAATGGAGCATTAGCCAGCAGAAGGTTGCGCGCCGGCTTTGGCTGGAAATCACCAACTCCCATATGGTGACGCACCGTTAACCCTATCCCCTCATCTCCGTTCCTTTCTGACCCTCAGGTTCTGAACGCCTCTTCGGCTCGGCCATTCAATGCACGCGCCGCACAACCGACAGATCGACCATCTCGCATGCTTCCTTGATCTCCTCCAAAAGCCCAAGCGGTAGGTCCTCGCATATTTTCATAGTCTCCCACTCGCCGATCTCGCCCGTCACGGGCACCACAACGAACTCATCGTGCTCGCCTATAGGCCAGGTTTCTGCAACGGCGAACATGAGGTCTGGGAATTGATCCGACAGCGCTGCGAGGATGCGGTCAGCGGGGATCTGAACCTTTTCTAGCTTTGCCGTCGGCAGCACGACGACGAACAATGTTGGCTCTTCTCGCGCCATCTCGATCTCCTGCATGTCCCTGCTGTAGGGAACCAAAGCCAAGCGGCTGAGTCGACCCTCGTCGGCGGCGATTGTTAAGCTGAGGTGTTTCATGAAGATAAAATTTCCTCTTGCCGCTGTGGGCGCCGTTGTCTTCCCCGTCTTGGCACATGCTGCCTCCCTCCCCGTCTGCCACGGCGGTCACCGCGCCGCGCGTCATCTCACCTGCATCGTCGACGGTGACACAGGCTGGGAGAACGGCGTCAAATGGCGCTACGAGGCCATAGACGCGCCGGAGATGCCGGCGCATGCCGAATGCCCGGCGGAGGCCAGGAAGGCGCTGCAGTCGCGCGACAGGCTGCGGGAGTTGATGGGCGCCGGCTACCGGCTCAACTGGAGCGGCGGCAAAGGCCGATACGGCCGGCAGTTGGTGACGATCACGCTTGCCGATGGCAGGGATGCCGGCGAAGTCCTGATGAGCGAGCACCTTGCCCAGCCATGGCCGAACCGTGGCAACGTCTGGTGCGGGCGCTGACGGTCATCATCTCGGATACTCGCCGCGGAACGTATAGGGCGGCGTCAAGGTCGAGCTCGGGCCACGCGCGCCACAGCGGGAGCATCTGAGCTTTGGCGCAAGATCGGCGTTGAGCGTCGAGTGGCCTGGTCCGAGGCGATCCCGGAGCAGATCGAGATCCAGTTCCGTCTTGTATTTGCAACGTCGGCACCAGGCCGTCAGCGTATAACTGCCCTCGATCAGATCGCCGATCGTGTTCGCGCCTGTGGACCGGTCAACCATCGGATCACGACCTGACGTCGTTGATCTTGAGCAGCGCAAAGACTTGCGCAGCTTTCCGGCCGCACTGACCGCATCGGAAGGGCAGCGCATCAATCTCCCGACCCTGGCCGAAGCGCCACGCCAGATCATCGGCCGGAAAGTCGACTCTGCGGTTGCAGGCCTTGCATTCGGCGCGCACGATCATCCCGTGCCGGCTCGCCTGTCCAAGCGTCCGGAGCGTCCGTGTCATCTTCTGAAGCTCTCGCCCTCGTCGTCTTGATGAGAACGAATTAGGAACAAATTCCAGCGACGGTCAAGCAACCGACGCTGGAATCACCCGCCGTCCGCGTCATCCCAGGCTCGCTAAGAAAGGATTTTCGAAGCCACGCATCGCCCCTTGCGCGGCGCCGCAAACACTTATATATGTAGGTGTTCAGGGAACGGGATTGGCCCGGTCCGCTGAAGGGAAGGAGCCCTCCAATGTACGTCATCAAGATCACCCGCGAATTCTACGGCCCCGAGACGAAGCGCTCGCTGCTCACCAAGGGCAACGGCCACGCCGAGCAGTTCGACGCGCTCGCCGTCGCCAAGGCGCACATCGCCGAGTTGGACAGCGATCGCTACCATCTCTCCCACAACGAGAGCAGCCGCCCGACCTATAAGGTCGTCCGGGTCGACAGCCTCCCGGCCTATCTCGCCAACTATCTCTGATCGAACCCGGGGCGGCTCCGGCCGCCCC
>JBQCEN010000044.1:0-14182 GCA_051960215.1 Pararhizobium sp. | reverse complement strand
GGACACATAGACTGCCTCCAAGGCTGATCTGGAAGGTCCAGACTATTGCCACTGCGGAGAAGTTGCACCTATAGCACGCCATCTTCCCGGCGCGGTGCCGGGGGGGGGCGACACCGAAGACTGGACAAAACAAGAAATGACACCCGCCCAGACTATCGAACTTCTGGACACCACCCGTCGCATTGCTGAGGCGCTCGAAGCGCTGGTGAAGGGGGCTTCACCGGCCGCGCCACGGGGGCAGGTTCCGACCAGCCCCTACGTCACCCCGGAGGTGCCGGACGGCTTCGACACCGTCCTTGGTTACCTCGTCAAGAACAACCCGGAGTGCCTGGATTACATGGATGACCCGGCCACCGCCACCATGCGGGACGGCTTCTGGCTCACCCACCAGTCCAGCCGCAGATCGCTGCCGGTCGTCAAGGTTCCGGCTCCGGCCGCCCTGGGCGAACTGGGGATCACCGAGGTGAATGCATATGCGATTTCGCTGCTGGAGGAGCGCCTCGCCTGAGGCGTTCCATCACGGGGATTGCCCGGGGGATTGACGGGACATCAGCGAGGGGTGAAATAGATGCCGACCTGGAATAGTTGCAGTATCGGAGTAGAAGGGAAGCGCTATGAACACCATCGCCGCGAGGCAGGACAACAAGACCGCTCGGAAGCTGATCTCCCTCATTGAGGAGTTCCGCAAGCTCGACCCGGAGATACAGGCGCAGCAGATCGTCCTGTTCCTCTCCGTGGTCGGCTCCCCGGAGATCACCATGAAGGAGCTGGAGCAGCGAACTGGGCTGGCCTCCTCCACCATCAGCCGCAATATGTCGTCCCTGGGAAAGATGCATCGGAACGGTAAGCCCGGGCACGACCTGATCGCCGCCTACGAAGACCCGGCCGACCGCCGCTTCAAGCGTGTGAAGCCAACCCCCAAGGGCATCCGGGTCTACAACTCCCTCATTGAACTCCTCGCGAGGTAACTCCCATGGCCATCCGCCAACGCGGCGCAGGCTGGCAGGTCGACGTCATGTTGGCCGGAACCCGCTACCGCCCCACCTTCGAGACCGAAGGCGCTGCCATCGAATGGGAAGCAGCCGCCAAGGTCGCTCACAAGCTCGGCCGCCCGATCCCCGCGCCGCCGACGTCGGTGACCCAAGGCGGGGGCCGCATCCGAACCATCGGAGAGATGCTGGACGCGGTGAAGCGAGACCGCTGGTCGAGCCGGAAGGTGGGAGACCGCCTCGGCCGCTATGGCGAGCTGTTCGTCGAGTGGAAGGGCGCTCACACGCCTCTCGGCGACGTCGACAGCCAGTGCCTCCACGACTACGCCCACTACTGCCGGGAGAAGCTCGGCAACGACAACGGCACTATCAACCGCAAGATGTCCTCAGTGAAGGTCCTCTTCAAGGAGGCCGTTAACCGCCGGCTGGTCGACCAAGTGCCTTACTTCGGCAAGCTCCCGGAGAGCAAGGGGTCGCTCGACTTCCTCGACTTCGGCGAGGAGGATGTCGTCATTCGGCAGCTCGAGCACCGTGGCTACAGCCGGTACGCCCAGCTCGTGATCTTCCTGATTGACACCGGATGCCGGATCAGCGAGGCGCTCAAGGTCGAGTACAAGACCATCAGCCACGGCCGCGTCCGGTTCGAGGAGCGAAAGAACGGGAAGTTCGGCGTGGTCCCGCTCACGAAGCGGGCGCAGGCTGTCATCCAGCAGTGCAAAGTCGACGGCTCGGACCCACTGCGGCCCTTCGGCGACATCACCTACCGCCGCGCACTGGAGCACATCACCAAGGTCTACCAAGGCATCGGCGGGCGCTACGGCGACGTGAAGCAGCCGTTCCACATCTTCCGGCACTCCTGCGCCAGCCGCCTCGCGATCCGGGGCATCGACGCCAAGCGGATCATGGAGTGGATGGACCACTCATCGCTCGTCGTCACGCAGCGGTACATGAAGCTTGCGCCGGCCGACCTCGACATCGCGGCCCAAGCTCTGGAGCCCAAGGCTCCAAATCTCAGGGTCGTCGAGAAGTAGCTGACCCACGAAAGTCCAGCGCAGCGCGGGCCCGAGGATCATTACCCGGGCCTTTCTTTTGGCCCGTCTCGGGCCCCTTGAACTTGTGACAAAGACGTGTGACAAACCGTGGCACCAGTGACGCGGGAGTGGCGGAATTGGTAGACGCGGCGGACTCAAAATCCGTTGTCCTTCAAAGACTTGCGGGTTCGATCCCCGCCTCCCGCACCAGCCCGAACACGTCTCAAAATCGCGTTCCGCAAGGAGTGCTGGTTCGATCCCGGCCAGGGGCACCAAGCGTCGCGGCTTTCCGCTCGGCGTGGCGCCCTTCACCACCCCCGTCATTCCTGTGCTTGTCACAGGAATCCATTCCCCTCCGTCCGGAGTACAGGGACATCATCGGCATGCGTCCCCGCGCGGAGGGCGGAACGGTGTGGATGCCTGTGACAAGCACAGGCATGACGGAGCGAGGGGAGGAGTTGGGGGAGTCGCCGGCAGTGAATCCGCGGCGACGGCTGGCAGTGAATCTGCGGCGGTTGGGACATGCGAGGACGCCGCGGCAGCTTCGGAGTGCCGCCGCGGCGAGCTTCAGCAAAGGCGCGGCCGGACGGCCGCTACCTGTTCCTGGCGATGAGGTTGTAGATCACCACGATGACGGCGATCACGAGCAATATGTGGATCAGCCCGCCCGCCACATGGAACACGATGAAGCCAAGTATCCATAGGATGAAAAGGATGACGGCTATCGTCCAAAGCATCGGTTTTCCCTCTCCAAATCGAAACCGGTCCGAAGCGCAGGCACGGCGCGTGCCGGCGCCGAAGATAAGCGTTGTGACGGCGAAATGGTTCCGTGACCCGGCGCAGGGCGGGCTCCGGCCACGAAACCTTCGCGGCGCTGCGGTGTTCGGAGGGGACCCCTCTGCTACGGAGCTTCAGACCATGGCGAAGCCGCCTTATCAACTCAGCCGCGAGCTGCGGAAGGGCGAGGATGCGGAGCTGACGCGTCGCCGCTGGATCGTCGGCCTCTCCTTCGTCGGGGCGGCCATGGGCCAGATCGTCGGTCTCTACCAGATGGGAATCCTGCGCCGTCTGCCCGACTTCCCGACGCGTTATACCGATGCGAGCCGCGTCGACGCCTCGGACTACGCCTACAGGCGGCTCCAGACGCCGGACGGGCTGATGATGGTGGCGACCTACGCCGTGACCGCGATCCTCGCGGGCGCGGGCGGGCGCGACCGGGCGCGCTCCTATCCGGTCCTGCCGCTCGCGCTCGCCGGCAAGACCCTCTACGATTCCATCGTCTGCCTCAGGCTTGCCCGCGAGGAGTGGCGTGAGAACCGCGCCTTCTGCAGCTTCTGCCAGACGGCGACCGCAGCCTCGCTCGCCTCGCTCGCTCTTGCCCTGCCTGAGGCGATCCGTGCAGGCGGCCTGCTTACGGACCGGTGGCGCTCGCCGCGGCGCTGGGGCTGATGGCTCGTGCGGCATTCGGGAGGAGGATGCCGATGACCGGCCAGCGGCGCTCGCGACGTGGGAGCCGCCGCGTACCCACGCTTCTCAGCGGCGCGCTGATCTGCGGAGCCTTCGCAGCGCTTGTCCTTGCCGAGCATTACCGGCCGCTCCGGCGCAGGCGCGAAAGCGGGCTCAGGCACAATATCCGGAATCTCGCGGTTGCCGCGCTCAGCGCGGCAACCCTTCGCGTCCTCGAGCAGCCCGTGGTCGAGCCGCTGGCGCGCCTCGTCGAGCGGCGCCGCTGGGGCCTTCTGAAGCGCCTCGAACTGCCGTCATGGCTGGAGGTGCCGCTCGCGACGGCGCTGATGGACTACACGCTCTACGCCTGGCATTACCTGACGCACCGGGTGCCGTTGCTCTGGCGCTTCCATCTCGTCCACCACGTCGACCTCGACGTCAGCGCCTCGACGGCGCTGCGCTTCCACTTCGGCGAGATGGCGCTCTCGGTGCCTTACCGCGCCGCGCAGGTGCTTGCGATCGGCACGTCGCCGCGGGCGCTTTCCATCTGGCAGAACTTCGTGTTCCTCTCGATCCTGTTCCATCATTCGAACCTGCGGCTGCCGGCGGCACTGGAGCGCCGGCTCGTCCGCTTCGTCGCGACGCCGCGCATGCACGGCATCCACCATTCGATCGTTAAGGAGGAGACCAACTCGAACTGGTCGAGCGGCCTGACGATCTGGGACCGGCTGCACGGCACGCTGAAGCTCGACGTGCCGCAGCGAGCCATCGCCGTCGGCCTGCCGGCGTGGCGCGATCCCGAGGATGTCGTGCTGCCGAAGCTCGTGGCGATGCCGTTCGAGGCACAGCGGCCGAGCTTCCGCTTCCCCGACGGAAGGGCGCCGCGCCGGCGCAAAGCCTTGCCGAAAGCGGTCTTCCCGCAGGACGACTGAGGAGGCGCGGCGCGATGTCGCGCGTGCACGGCAGCCGTGCCGGACCCGCCATACTCCGTTCACCCGACGGGTGGTATGGCTGCAACCGGCCGAAGCGACGGGAAGCGCGTCGACGAGCCCGAGGAAAGGCCCCATGAGCAACGTCCACTGCATGAAGGAAGGCGAAGCGAGCCGTTGCGCAGCCGCCGGCGGCGACGCGCTGATCCCGGTGCGGCCGGGAATCGTCATCTTCGCGCTCGCGATGGGCGGCTTCGCCATCGGCACGGCGGAATTCGCGGCGATGAGCCTGCTCCCCTACTTCGCGCGCGGCCTCGGCATCGACGAAGCGACGGCCGGGCACGTCGTCAGCGCCTATGCGCTCGGCGTCGTCGTCGGCGCGCCGACGATCGCCGTGCTCTCGGCGAAGATCGCGCGGCGGGCGCTGCTGATCGGCCTGATGATCGTCTTCGGGCTCGGCAACCTGCTCTCGGCGCTGGCGCCGAGCTATCACTGGCTGCTTCTCTTCCGTTTCCTGAGCGGCCTGCCGCACGGCGCCTATTTCGGCGTCGCGGCCCTCCTCGCCGCCTCGCTGGTCGCGCCGAACCGCCGCGCGCAGGCGGTGGCGCGGACGATGACGGGGCTGACGGTCGCGACGGTGCTCGGCGTGCCGCTCGCTACCCTTCTCGGTCAGACGATGGGCTGGCGTTCCGGCTTCGGGGTCGTCGGCGTGCTGGCGCTCGTTACCGTGGTGCTCGTCACGCTCTTCGCACCGGCGGGCCGGGCTGCCTCCGGCGCAAGCCCGTTGCGCGAGCTCGGCGCGCTCCGCCGCCGACAGGTCTGGCTGACGCTCGGCATCGGCGCGATCGGCTTCGGCGGCATGTTCGCCGTCTACACCTATGTCGCCTCGACGGTGATCGAGGTGACGCGGGCCGGCCCGGAGGCGGTCCCGCTCGTCCTCGCCATCTTCGGCCTCGGCATGGTGCTCGGCACGCTCGCCGCCGCTTGGGCGGCCGACAAGGCGCTGATGGCGACGGCGGGCGCGATCCTCGTCTTCGCGATCCTGATCTTCGCGAGCTTTCCCTTCGCGGCCGCCGCCCTCTGGTCGATCACGCTCGTCGTCTTCCTGATCGGTGCGACCGGCGGCCTTGCGATCGTCCTGCAGACGCGCCTGATGGACGTTGCCGGCGACGCGCAGACGCTCGCCGCCGCGCTGAACCACAGCGCCTTCAATACGGCGAACGCGATCGGGCCGGCCCTCGCCGGCTTCGCGATCTCGGCCGGCTACGGCTTCACCGCCTCCGGCTTCGTCGGCAGCGCACTCGCCGTTGCCGGGCTCGCGATCTGGTTCGTGGCGCTCAGAGACGACCGGCGGCGGAAGGCGGCGGCGTAGATCATTTCCGCGTTTCGTCGAATCGCGACAACGATCTACGCTTTTGTTTTCTCGCGTTTCCCGACGGAGAACCGGATTCCGCTTTTCCTGGAAACGTTATTGGCCACCACTACGCGGCCATTTCCTTCTTGCGCCGGCGAAGACGGAAGCCGCCGACAATCGCCACGAAGAAGGTCGGCACGAAGAAGACGCCGAGGCCGGTCGCGGCGATCATGCCGCCGAGCACGCCGAAGCCGACCGAGTTCTGCGCGCCGGAACCCGCGCCGGTGGCGATCGCGAGCGGCAGGACGCCGAGGATGAAGGCGAGCGACGTCATGACGATCGGCCTCAGGCGCAGCTTCGCCGCGCCGAGCACGGCCTCGACCACGCCCTGTCCGCGATCGTGCAGGTCCTTGGCGAACTCGACGATGAGGATCGCGTTCTTCGCTGCCAGACCGATCGTCGTCAGCAGGCCGACCTTGAAGTAGACGTCGTTCGACTGCTGGAAGACGGTCGCGAAGACGAGCGCGCCGAAGACGCCGATCGGGACGGCGAGGATGACCGAGAAGGGGATCGACCAGCTCTCGTAGAGCGCCGCCAGGCAGAGGAAGACGACGAGCACCGAGACGGCATAGAGCAGCGTCGCCTGTGATCCGGCGAGGCGCTCCTGATAGGAGAGGCCGGACCAGGCGACCGCATAGCGGCCCGGCAGCTCTTTCACGTACTGCTCCATCTTGTCCATGACGGTGCCGGAACTGGCGCTCTGCGTCTGCGCGCCCTGGATCTCGACCGCCGGGACGCCGTTGAAGCGCGCCAGCGTCGGCGCCGCCTTTTCCCAGCTCGTCGAGGCGAAGGCGGAGAACGGCACCATCTCGCCGTTGGTGTTCTTGGCGTACCAGTAGTCCAGATCGCCCGGCTGCATGCGGTAGGGCGCGTCGCCCTGGACGTAGACCGGGTCGATATCGCCCTGGTAGACGAAGTCGTTGACGTAGGTGCCGGCGAAGGCGGCGTTGATCAGCGCGTTGATCGACGACAGGTCGATGCCGAGCGCGCTTGCCTTGGCGCGGTCGACGTTGATCTTCATCTGGCTCTGCAGGGTGCGGGTGTTGCCGCGGATGTTGGTGATGTCGGGGTCCTGCTGGGCGACGTCGGCGAGCTTGTTGCTCGCGGTCGTCAGCGCGTCGCGGCCCTGGTTGCCGACGTCCTGCAGGTACATGTCGAAGCCGTTCGACTGGCCGAGGCCGCGCACCGTCGGCGGCTGCAGGACGTAGATCTGGGCGCCGCGGATCTTCCTGAAGGCCTTCGTCGCGCGCCGTGCCACCGCCGCCGCAGAAAGTTCCGGCTTGCCCTTGCGCACGTCGAAATCCTTCAGCCGGACGAAGGCCATGGCGTTGTTCTCGCCGGTCGAGCCATAGGAAAAGCCGAGCGTCATGAAGACGCCCTCGACGGCGTTCTTCTCCTTGGTGCGGTAGTAGTTCAGCACCTGATCAAGCACCCGCTGCGTGCGCACGGCATTGGCGTTGTCGGGAAGCTGGATCTGCGTCATCAGCACGCCCTGGTCCTCCTGCGGCAGGAAGGAGGTCGGCAGGTTGGTGTAGAGCCAGTAGGCGCCGCCGCAGATGGCGGCATAGATCACGAGAAGCCGGAGCGGACGCAGGACGAGATAGCCGACCGTGCGCACGTAACCGTTCGTCGCGGCATCGACGCCATGGTTGAACCAGCCGAACCAGCGCCGCGCGCGGCTGTCCCGCGACGGCTTGAGCATCATCGCGCAGAGCGCCGGCGTCAGGATGATGGCGACCAGCACCGACAGGATCATGGCGCTGACGATCGTCACGGAGAACTGTCGGTAGATCACGCCGACGGAGCCGGAGAAGAAGGCCCTCGGGATGAAGACGGCCGTCAGCACCAGGGCGATGCCGATCAGGGCGCTGGTTATCTCGCTCATCGACTTCTCGGTCGCCTCGCGCGCCGACAGCCCCTCCTCGTCCATGATGCGCTCGACGTTCTCGACGACGACGATCGCGTCGTCGACGAGCAGGCCGATCGCCAGCACCATCGCGAACATGGTCAGCGTGTTGATCGAGTAGCCGAGGCCGGCGAGCACGCCGAAGGTGCCCATCAGCACGACCGGCACCGCGATCATCGGGATCAGCGTCGCGCGCAGGTTCTGCAGGAAGAGGAGCAGGATGAAGAAGACGAGGACGATCGCCTCGACCAGCGTCTCGACCACCTTCTCGATCGAGAGCAGCACGAAGGGCGTCGTCTCGTAGGCGGTGATGATCTTGACGCCGGGCGGCAGGCTCGCCTGCAGCGTGTCGAGCTCCTTGTGCACGGCCTGTGCGGTGGAGACGGCGTTGGCGCCGCTCGCGAGCTGCACGCCGAAGCCCGCCGCAGGCTGGCCGTCATAGGAGGAGGTGCGGGCGTAGGTCTCCATCCCGAGTTCGACGCGGGCGTCGTCGTCGACACGCACGGTCGAGCCGTCGGAGGCGTATTTGATGACGATCGCCTTGAACTGGTCCGGATTGGTCAGCTCGCTCTGCGCCGTCACGTTGGCGGTGAAGCGCTGGCCGCTTTCGGCGGGCGAGGCGCCGACGGCGCCGGCCGAGACGTTGACGTTCTGCGCCTTGATGGCGTTGACCACGTCGGTCGGCGTCAGCTGGTACTGCTGCAGCTTCATCGGGTCGAGCCAGACGCGCATCGCGTAGCTCGAGACGAAGGACTGGATCGCGCCGACGCCGTCGACGCGCTGGATCGGGTCCTCGATGACGCTGGTCTCGATATTGGCGAGCTGGCCCGAGGTGTACTTGCCGTCGGTCGAGATGATGCTGCCGATCATCAGGATGTCGGTGGTCGAGTGCGTGACCGTCACGCCCTGCTGCTGCACGGCATCCGGCAGCTTGGTTTCCACCGGCGACAGCTTGTTCTGCACCTCGACCTGGGCGATCTCCGGATCGATCGAGCCGTCGAAGGTCAGCGTCAGGTCCGACTGGCCGTTCGTCGAGCGCGAGTTCATGTAGAGCAGGCCGTCGAGGCCCGTCATGGCGTCCTCGATCGGCTTGGTGACGGAGTTCTCGACCGTGTCGGCGGTGGCGCCGGTATAGGTCGCGCGGATGCGCACCGACGTCGGCGCGATCTCCGGATACTGCGAGATCGACAGGAAATAGATCGACATGATGCCGGCGAGCATCGTCGCGATCGCCAGCACCATGGCGAAGACGGGCCGCGCGATGAAGAAGCTCGCGAGCGAGCCGCGCCGGCCCGACGGTTCCCGTGGGACGCCCGCGGCCTCGACGCTCATTTGCCGGCCTCCGGCTCGTCCGCCTTCGACATCTCGTTCGGGCCGGGGACGTTCTTGACGGCGCCGTTCTTGTCGATCGACACCGGCGACGGCGCCACCTTCGTGCCGTTGGAGATATACTGCAGTCCGTCGACCACGATCTGGTCGCCCGGTTGCAGCCCGGCCGTCACCACCCAGCTGTTGTTGTAGATGCGATCCGTGTCGATCGTGCGCGTCGCGATCGTGCTGTTCTTGTCGACGACATAGACCGTGGTGTTGCCGCTGGCGTCATGGTCGACCGCCTGCTCGGGCACGAGATAGGCATTCGGCGTATCGCCGAGGTCGATCGTCGCGCGCACGAACATGCCGGGCAGCAGGATGCGGTCCGGATTGGCGAAGGTCGAGCGCAGCGAGAACGTGCCGGTGGTCAGGCTGACGTTCACGTCGGCGAGGTCGACGCGGCCGGTCTTGTCGTAGGTCGAGCCATCGTCGAGCGTCAGCTTGACCGGCGGCGGGCCCTCGTTCTCCTTGCCGAGATAGCCGGCCTTCACCTTGGCGCGGATCCTGAGCAGGCTCGCGGCGCTCTGGACGAGGTCGACATAGACGGGGTCGAGCTGGCGGATCGTCGCCAGCGCGTCGGTCTGGTTGGCGGTCACGAGTGCGCCGTCGCTGATCGACGACTTGCCGATCAGCCCGCCGATCGGCGCCGTGATCGTGGCGTGGTTGAGGTTGATCTGCGCCGTCTGCAGGTCGGCCTTCGCCGAGGCGCGGTCGGCCTGGGCCTGGAGAAGGGTGGCATGGGCGTCCTCGACGTTCTGCGTGCTCACCGCATTGGTCTTGCCGAGCTGCTTCGTCCGGTCGTATTTGCCCTGCGCATTGGCGACGGTCGCCTCGGCCTTCTCAACCGAGGCGGCGGCGGCCGCTTTCGCCGCCACGAAGGTCGTCGGGTCGAGCTGGTAGAGGACGTCGCCGGCCTTCACCTCCTTGCCCTCGGTAAAGACGCGCTTGCGCACGAGGCCGTCGACCTGAGGCCGTATCTCCGCCGTCCGGT
This sequence comes from Pararhizobium sp., assembly GCA_051960215.1. Classification (GTDB taxonomy): domain Bacteria; phylum Pseudomonadota; class Alphaproteobacteria; order Rhizobiales; family Rhizobiaceae; genus Pararhizobium_B. The sequence goes on along the minus strand of JBQCEN010000044.1, from coordinate 4,105 downwards.
AGGCGACGACGCGACCGGGAAGCTCGACGGTGTAAGGAACGTTCTGCTTCTTGAGCTGGACGACGCCGACCTTGACGGGCGCCGGCGGCGCCGACTGGGCCTTGGCGCTCTGGGGGGCGTCGTTGCAGCCCGCCAGCGAGGCGGCCGGCAGCAGAAGGACGGCGAGGGCGACGGCTTTGGCGGCCTGGAGCTTCATGACGTTCCCGTTCCGGGGCTTGCAAGGATCCGATGCATCCGCGACGCGCGCAGCATGAATGCGACCTTCACCGAGCGAGGCTTGGCACGGGCCCTCTGCGGCAGCGGTCGAGGACGTCTCTACAGGCTCATGCAGGCAAGATGCGTCATTTCTTGCAACGCAACGTTTCGCGGCCTCCTCCAGCAACGTTGCGATACAAAATGGAGGAGGGGCGGCGGCCTTCAAGTGCCGCTTTCGGCTGGTGTGGCGGATTCAGCCGAGCATCGCGCGGAAGGCGGTTTCGGCGGCGCTCGCATGGCGTTCCCGGTGACGGACGAGCGTGAAGCGGCGGGCCGGAAGGTCGAGCGCCACCTCCCGCGCCGCGCCGACCGCGAGGGCTGCCGCGGCCGCAACCTGGGAGACGACCGTGGCGCCGGCCCCGGCGCAAACGGCGGCAATCACCGCCTCGTTGGAGGGGAGTTCCATCGCAACGGCGAGGTCTGCAGCGGCGAGGCCGTGCTCCCGCAACGCCGCCTCGAGCATGGCGCGCGTGCCGGAGCCCGCTTCCCGCAGCACAAAGCGGCCGCCGGCCAGATCCGACCAGTCGACAGAGCTTGCGTCCGCCCACGGATGGCCGGCGGCGACGATCAGCACCAGCCGGTCCTCGGCGACGTCCTCCGTCGCAAGGGACGGATCGTCGATGCCGCCCTCGACGAAGCCGACGTCCGCCAGGCCGTCGAGCACGCGGTGCGCCGCCTGCTCCGTATTGCCGATCGTGAACGGCAGGGCGATCTCGGGATAGGCGGCGTGGAAGCGGGCCATCCTCGGAGGCAGCCAGTAGTTGCCGACAGTCTGGCTCGCCGCCAGGCGCAGCGTGCCACGCTTCAGACCGGCGAGATCGGCGAGAACCGATTCGGCGCTTGCGGCGCGCGCCAGCACCGCTCGCGCCTCGACGAGGAAGGCACGGCCTGCCGCCGTCAGTTCGATGCGGCGGCCGACACGGTGGAAGAGCGCGGTCGCGTAGCGGTTTTCCAGCGCGGCGACGGCGGCGCTCGTCGCCGATTGCGTCAGGTGCAGGGCCTCGGCGGCGCGCGTGACATGCTCCCGCTCGGCGACCGCGACGAAGATGCGAAGTTGTTCGAGCGTCATGTTCCTCCGGCCGTCCTCATGCCTGGCCACGGCATCAAACCGGATCGAAGCTCTGGAGGAAAGGGCCGGTCAGCGGCCGCGCCGGAGCCGCGCCATGGAAAGCACCCGCTCGCGGATCAGCCGGGCGATCTGGCGCGTGTTGCGGTAGAGATGCACCTGCGTCGCCACCTGCCGGACGTCGCGGTCGCGCGCCGGGTCGAGCCCGACGACCAGCGTGCCGACGGCGGCGCGCTCGTTCCAGAAGCGGTCCATGATCGGATGATCCGGCACCGCGCAGGAATCGGTGCGCATGATATTGGGGTCGTCGAGATGCCATTCCGTCAGGCGCATCATCAGGAGCTTGCCGGGTGAGTAGCCGGCGAACGCCTCGTCGTAGGCGGTCTTCCAGGTGAAGGCCTCGCCGGAGACGACGAAGACGACCATGGCGGCGATCGCCCGCCCGTCGAGGTCGAGGGTATGGATGCGCACGGCGTCCGCTTCCGCGAGGTTCATCACCGCCTCGCGGGCGAAGGCGGCGCGGTAGCGGTCGGAGGCGATGGCGGTGCGCTCACGGCCCTTCCAGCCGGCGCCTTCGAGGAGCAGGAACTCCTCCAGCCGCCGGCCGATCACCTCCGGCTGCCGCGCCACCGCGTAATCGAGCGTGCCGCCTTCGGACAAGCGCCGCCATTGGCGCTCCATCTCGTGCAGCGCCTTGCGTGACAGCGTGCGCGCCAGGTAAGCGGGCCCGTCGAGCCGGCTTTCGAGCATGGCGCGGGTCGTGCGGCCGACCTCGGCGACGGCGAGGTTGCGCGACATCGCCACCGCCCGGAGCAGCCGTGCGAAAGCGCCGTCAAGGCGCAGGTCCGGAAGCATCATCACCGAGGGCAGGCCGAGCGTGCGCCGTCCCAGGCCGTCGAGCAGCGTGTCCAGCGTTTCCGCCGCGTCCTCCCGGTCGAGGAGCGGCGTCCCGAGCGGCCCGAAGGAATGTGCCCAGACGCGGAGGATCGAGGGTCCGACGGCAATCCCCGGCCGCTCCACGGAGAACGGCATCAGGAAGCGCAGGCGGCTGCGCGCCTCGTCCTCGTCCCGCATCACCATGAGCCGGACGAGGCGGTCCTCGAGCCGCGGCATCGCCGGCGCCAGGAAGGCGCCGGTGAAGAAGACATTCGGCTCGAGCGCCCGGTTCGTCAGGAAGTCGAGCTCGGGCTGCAGATCGTATCCGGCGGAGGCGGGATAGAGCGACAGGGAGCGGCCGGGGCGGCCGATCGCCAGATTGGCTTCGGCGGCCGGCCGCGCGGGCGCGGTCTTCGCCAGTGCTCCGACGAGGGCTCCCGCCTGGCTCTCCTGTGGCGGATCGAACAGCGGCTCCGACACCATATCAAGCGGTCCCGACAGGGCGGCTGTCTTCGGCCGAAGATCCAAGCACGCGCAGGTGCGCTCGCGGGCCAAGCGGCGCGGGCGTTCCGGCTTTCGCTCTGCTGGAATGGGTCATGGTCGCCGCAGCGCTTCGTCCGATCGGTTCACCCGCGGAAGATGCCACCCCGGCGTTAAGAAACGGTTGGGCGCCCGTGAAAAGGAAGAGGCCGCGCATTGCGGCCTCTTCGGCGTCAGACGTAGGCGCCGTGGCAGTGCTTGTACTTCTTGCCCGAGCCGCAGGGACATGGCTCGTTACGACCGACCTTGCCCCAGGTGGCCGGGTTCTTCGGGTCGCGCTGCTCCGGCGCCACGATCGCGTTCGCAATGGCCGGGCGCGTCAGCGTCTCGCCGTCGGCGAAATCGTCCTCGCCGGTATCCGGGTCGAAGTGATGCGCCTGGAAGGCCGCCGGCGGCGCCGGCTCCTGCGGCTCTTCCTCGCGGACGAGCTCGACGCGCATCAGTTGCGCCGTCACCGCCTGGCGCAGGTTGACGAGCAGCGCCTGGAAGAGCTCGAAGGCCTCGGCCTTGTATTCCTGCAGCGGATCACGCTGGCCGTAGCCGCGGAAGCCGATCACCGAACGCAGGTGATCAAGGTTGACGAGGTGCTCGCGCCAGAGGTGGTCGAGGGTCTGCAGGACGAGCGACTTCTCCACATAGGAGACGATCTCCGGGCCCATCCGCTCCGCCCGCTCGGCGGCCGCCCCGTTCGCCGCTTCCGTCAGGCGCTGATGGATGTCGTCCTCGGCGATGCCTTCCTCGGCTGCCCATTCGACCACCGGCAGGTCGAGGTTGAGGAACTGCTGGACGTCTTCCTTCAGCCCCTGCGTATCCCACTGCTCGGCATAGGCGTTCTCGGGGATGTGCTTGGCGACCATGTCGTCGATCACCTCGGCGCGCATGTCGGCCACGGTCTCGCCGATGTCCTCGGCGTCCATCAGCTCGATGCGCTGCTCGAAGATGACCTTGCGCTGGTCATTCATCACGTCGTCGTATTTGAGCAGGTTCTTTCGGATATCGAAGTTCCGCGCCTCGACCTTCTTCTGCGCCCGTTCGACCGCCTTGTTGATCCAGGGGTGGACGATCGCCTCGCCGTCCTTCAAGCCGAGCCGCTGCAGCATGCCGCCCATACGGTCCGACCCGAAGATGCGCATCAGGTCGTCTTCGAGGCTGAGGAAGAAGCGGCTCGCGCCCGGGTCGCCCTGACGGCCGGACCGGCCGCGCAGCTGGTTGTCGATGCGCCGGCTCTCGTGCCGTTCCGTGCCGAGCACATAGAGCCCGCCGGCGCCGAGCGCCTTCTGCTTCAACCGCTCGACCTGCTCCTTGATCTCGGCGATGCGCCGGTCGCGCTCCGGACCTTCGGCTATATCCACCAATTCCTGGCGCACG
>JBQCEN010000043.1:0-11962 GCA_051960215.1 Pararhizobium sp. | reverse complement strand
CACCCCCCCAAACCCGCGGCGGCGCTCTGGGCGGCCCCCCCCCCCCCACCCCCGCCGGGCGGGTTTGCATTTTGTCAGCGCCCGAGCAGCGGGCTCGGGCGCCTTCCTTTCGTCCTCAGGCGGCGTCCTTTGCCTTGCGCTCGCGCCGGCGGGCGTGGAGGATCGGCTCGGTGTAGCCGTTCGGCTGGTTCAGCCCCTCGAGCACGAGGTCGAGTGCGGCCTGGAAGGCGACCGAAGCCTCATAGTCCGGTGCCATCGGCCGGTAGTTCGCATCGCCGGCGTTCTGTTCGTCGACGACCTTCGCCATGCGCTTCATCGTCTCGACGATCTGTTCCTTGTTCGTCACGCCGTGGCGCAGCCAGTTCGCCATGTGCTGCGAGGAGATCCTGAGCGTCGCGCGGTCCTCCATCAGCGCGACGTCGTGGATGTCCGGCACCTTCGAGCAGCCGACGCCCTGGTCGACCCAGCGCACGACGTAGCCGAGAATCCCCTGCGCGTTGTTGTCGAGCTCGCTCTGGATGTCCTCCGGCGTCCAGTTCGGCCGGTTCGCGACCGGGACGGAGAGAATATCCTCCAGCTTCGCCCGCCCGCGGCTCTTCAGCTTCGCCTGGACCTCGGCGACGTTCACGCGGTGGTAGTGGGTCGCGTGCAGTGTCGCGGCCGTCGGCGAAGGCACCCAGGCGGTGTTGGCGCCGGCCTTCGGATGACCGATCTTCTGCTCGATCATCGCCGCCATCATGTCGGGCATCGCCCACATGCCCTTGCCGATCTGGGCGTGGCCGGAGAGCCCGCATTCGAGGCCGACGTCGACGTTCCAGTTCTCGTAGGCGGAAATCCAGGTCGCCTGCTTCATGTCGCCCTTGCGGATCATCGGTCCGGCTTCCATCGAGGTATGGATCTCGTCGCCGGTGCGGTCGAGGAAGCCGGTGTTGATGAAGACGACGCGGTGCTTCGCCGCGCGGATCGCCTCCTTGAGGTTGACGGTCGTGCGCCGCTCCTCGTCCATGATGCCCATCTTGATCGTGTTCTTCGCCATGCCGAGCGCCTCCTCGACCCGGTCGAAGATGAGGCAGGCGAAGGCGACCTCCTCCGGTCCGTGCATCTTCGGCTTGACGACGTACATGGAGCCCGCCGGCGAGTTCAGGTGCCGGCCGTTCGGGCCGATATCGTGCAGCGCGATCAGCGCCGTGATCATCGCGTCCATGATGCCTTCCGGGACGTCGTTGCCGTCGCGGTCGCGGATCGCCGGGTTGGTCATCAGGTGCCCGACGTTGCGCACCAGCATCAGCGAGCGGGCGCGCAGCGTCTTTGCCGAGCCGTCGGCGCCGGTATAGGCCTGGTCCGGATTGAGCCTGCGGGTGACCGTCTCGCCGCCCTTGTCGAAGGTCTCGACGAGATCGCCCGTCATCAGGCCGAGCCAGTTGCGGTAGACGAGCACCTTGTCGGCGGCGTCGACGGCGGTGACGGAATCCTCGCAGTCCATGATGGTCGTGACGGCCGATTCGATGACGACGTCGGCGATTCCCGCCTTGTCCGTCCTGCCGATCGGATGGTTCCGGTCGACGACGATCATCACATGCAGGCGGTTGCGGACGAGGATGACGGAATCGGGATGACCGGCTTCGCCCTTGTAGCCATCGAACTGCGCCGGCTCCTTCAGTCCGGTGCGGCCGCTTCCGAGGGTGACGACAAGGCCGCCGCTCTCGACCGAGAGGCCCGTCGCGTCGCGCCAGCTTCCTGCGACGAGGGGCGCGGAGGCGTCGAGGAAGTCGCGCGCCCAGGCGATCACCTTCTCGCCGCGCTTCGGGTTATAGCCCCGGCCCTTCTCGGCGCCATCGGCCTCGGGGATGGCGTCGGTGCCGTAGAGCGCGTCATAGAGCGAACCGAGGCGGGCATTGGCGGCGTTCAGGGCATAGCGCGCATTGTTGACCGGGACGACGAGCTGCGGGCCGGCGACCGTCGCGATCTCCGGATCGACATTCGCCGTCTCGATGCGGAAGCCGGGGCCCTCCGGCAGCAGGTAGCCGACCTCCGAAAGGAACGCCTTGTAGGCGCCCATGTCGCTCGGTGCGCCATTCTCGCGGTGCCAGGCGTCGATCCGCGCCTGCAGGCGGTCGCGCTCGGCAAGCAGCGCACGGTTCTTCGGCGCCAGATCATGGACGATCACCGCGAAGGCCTCGAAGAACCCTTCCGGATCGACGCCCGTGCCCAGCAGGGCCTCCTTCACGAGGAAACCATAAAGTTCGCCGTCGAGCGAAAGCCCGTGTTTGTCGATCGTTGCCATCAGTCTCTCCAACTTGCTCCGGCGCCGGAGGCGCCGATTGGTGGCGAAAACACCACCGGCCTCCATACCTGTCAATCGGGCACAGGTTTGAATGATTTATTCCGAATCGGAAAAAGCGGGGGCGGCGATGGCCGGCCGGCCGCTGGCGACGGCGACGATCCGCGCCTCGATGAACTTCCGCAGCCCCTTGATCACCGGCGCCTCGACCGTCTCCACGAGTTCGACCAGCGGCTCCTCGGCACCGCTGCGCGCGGCGGCCTCCCCCGCCGAGCGGCGGGCGTGCGCGCGGGCAAAGCCGAGCGCCTGCTGCTCGTCGAGGAAGCGCTCGCTGATCTCGGCGCCGCCGGCCATGAAGATGCCGTCTTCCGGCGAGGTGACGACGACGGTCGCGGTCTCGCGGACATGGCCGACGACGGCGCCGATGGCATTCGCGACGTCGGCGTCGTCCGGCACGACGCTCTCGGCGCCGACCATCGCGGCGATCGCCGGATAATAGGCACCCGCCGCCGCGCCGAGGCCGATCAGCGGCCTGTCGAGGGAGAGCGCGAAGCGCACGATGCCGGGCGTCCGCCTCAGCGCCCGGTCGACGCTGACGGAGGCGGCCGGGTCGATCGCGGTTCCGTCTTCGGCCAGCGCCGCCGACAATACGGCCTCGGCCGACTGCCGCGTGAGCTGTGCGACGACCGCCTCGGCCGCCGCCTCGGGCGTCGCCGCGAAGGGGTTGCCGGCGCCATCCTTCCGGCGGGCGACGAGCAGCGCCCCAAGGCGGGCGGCCTCGGCATTCCAGTGGCCCTGGCGGCCGAGCACGTGCAGGGCGTCGGAAGGCGTGAAGCCGACGTGGTGGGCAAGGCCACGCTCCACCAGCCGGTCGAGCGTGGCGCGCTGCGACGTCGAGGCGAGCAGCGCCGCGAGCGCGACGGGGGCGCGCGGGAGCCGGTCGTAGAGCGCCCGCTCCTGCGGCTGGAGCCCCGTCGCCAGCGCATCCGGGAGGCCGCTGCGGCAGGCGAAGCGGCCGTCGAGGCGGCCGGCCTGCGGGGCGCGCAGCTGCGCTTCCAGAACGGGCAGGACGGCGTCCGGATCGAGATGGGCGGCAAGGCTGAGCGGCAGGACGCGGCGCGGCCCGAGCACGAGGCGGGCCGGCATCTGCCGGTCGTCGAGCCGCACCTCGGAATCGCCGCCGAGGCCGAAGGTGCGCATCGCGACGGCCTCCACCATGGTGCGGTGGCCGCCGACCAGCGCCCCCTCGGCATCGAGGCGCGGGCGTCCGGCCTCGAGCACCGCGACGTCGGTCGTCGTGCCGCCGATGTCGGAGACGACGGCATTCGCAAGGCCCGTCAGGTGCCGGGCGCCGACGAGCCTCGCAGCCGGGCCGGAGAGGATCGTCTCGATCGGCCGCAGCAACGCCTCGTCGGCCGAGATCAGCGCGCCGTCGCCGCGCACCACCATCAGCCGCGCCGCAATACCCCTCTGCTCCAGATAGCGGGCGCAGGCGCCGATCAGCCGGTCGATGGTCGTCACCAGGCGGGCGTTGAGCAGGGTCGTCAGCGCCCGGCGCGGCCCGCCGAGCCTGGAGGAGAGCTCGTGGCTGCAGGTCACCGGCAGCGCGGTCTTCTGATGGATCAGCGCCCGCGCGCGGATCTCGTGCGCCGGGTTGCGGACTGCGAAATAGCCGGCGACGGCGACAGCGGAGACCTCGTGCTTCAGGCGCGGCAGCGCCTCCTCCAGCGTGAAAAGCTCGAGCGGCGCTTCATTGCCGTGGACGTCGTGGCCGCCGGGCAGGAAGAGGACGGGATCGCCGCCGAGGGCCGCCGCAAGGCCGTCGCGCTTGAGGTCGCGCTCCGTGAAGCCGATCATGACGAGGCCGGCCCGGCCGCCATGGCCTTCGACGAGGGCGTTCGTCGCCAGCGTCGTCGAGAGCGAGACCAGGCCGATCGCCGAAGGCGGAACGGCGGCCTCGGCGAGCACCGCCTCGACGGCGGCCGCGATGCCGACGGCGAGGTCGTGGCGCGTCGTCAGCGCCTTGGCCTTGGCGAGGACGCCGCGTTGATCGGAGTAGACGACGGCGTCGGTATAGGTGCCGCCCGTGTCGATGCCGAGGGAAAGGAGGGAGGGCGATGGAGAAAGCACAGCGGAATTCCGAACGATGAGGGGCCGTGGCCGGACGACCCGGGAAACAAGCTGCCGCGCTGATAGTCGATTTCGACGGCCGTTGCCATTCCGGCCGCGACCAGGGTCCGTCGCGCCGCCTCAGGAAGCGAGCCGATCCGGCACGGCGGCGCGCCGCGGCGTCACGCGCATCGGCAGGCCGCCGCGGGGCTGCGTCGTCAGCTTCTGCACCGGCCAGGGATTGGTCCTCTCCGTGCATTCGAAGCGGTAGCGCCCCATCAACACGGCGAGCGCGATCACCGCCTCCTGCAGCGCGAAGGTGGCGCCGATGCAGACGCGCGGACCGGCGCCGAAGGGCAGATACTGGAATCGGTCGATCCGGCCACGGTTCTCCGGCAGGAAGCGCGCCGGGATATAGGCGCGCGGCTCCTCCCACAGGCTCCTGTGGCGATGCAGCGTCCAGGGCATGACGAGCACCGTCGTCCCCTTCGGGATGTCGACCGTCTTGCCGTCCGGCGCCGTCCAGCGGTCGTCGGCGATCGCTGCGCGGTTGATCGAGGGCGCCGGCGGATAGAGCCGCATCGCCTCCTCGAAGGCAGCGCGCGTAAACGGCATCAGGTCGAGCCATTTCACCGGGTCGCTCTCACGGGCCGTCGCCGCGTCGACCTCGGCCTCGACGGCGGCCCGGTCGGCCGGCGAATTGGCAAGGCAGTAGAGCGTCCAGCCGAGCGCCCGGGCGGTCGTCTCGTGGCCGGCGCCGATGAAGGTGATGATGTTGTCCTCGATCTCCGCTTCGGTCAGCCCGTCCGCTCCCTCGCGCCTGAGCAGCAGGGTCAGGAAATCCTCGGGCACGGCCTCCGGGTCGCGCGCCATCTTCGCCTTCCGCGCCAGCATCGTCTCGCGCACGATCGCCCGGAACTTGTCGAGGACGGGCCGGCCGCCGATCCGCGTCGGGCGCGGGATCCAGCGCGGCGCCTTGAGCAGGTCGAGCGGATCGACGCGGCCCATGGTCGAGAGAAGCCGGTCGATGTCGCCGGCGAAGTCGTCGGTCGAGCGGACGATGTCGCCGGAAAAGAGCGTCTCGGCCAGGATCTCGTAGGTGAGCTCGGTCATGTCGACGGAGATGTCGTGGACGCCGTCAACCCCGCCTGCCTCGTACTTCGCGGCGTACTCCTCGGTCTTCGCGAGCATCTGCCGGGCGAAGCCCTGGGCGTGGCGCGGCGTGAAGACCGGCGCCATCGCCTTGCGCGAGCGGCGCCAGACCTCGCCTTCCGCCGTCAGCAGCCCGTCGCGCAGGATCGGCCTGAGGATCAGCTGCCGGACGACGGCCAGCTTGTAGTTCCTGACGTTCTCGACGAGGACATAGCGGATCAGGCCGGGATCGTTGACGATCAGCGAGCGCTCGTTGAAGAACTTCGTATGAATCCAGCGCATCGTGTAGGAGGGCTCGCCCCAGAGCTCGAGCGGGTTGCGCATCACCGTGCGGATGATCTCGATGCGCGAGGGCGGCGTGTTGCGCGGGATCGGTGCCGGCGGCTCGAAGGCGGCAGCTCGCTGGTCCATTGGTTTCGTCCTCTTTCGCGCACCCTGAAGCTTTCGGGCGTCGCCCGAATATGGCCATTGCGCCGGCGATTGCCAGCATGGTTCCGTCCCGGCGGCGTGGCCGGCCCTGCGGCGGGCCCGGCTTTCCCCAGCCGCGGCGCGCCGGCATTTGGAAAGACAGGCCGCAATGACTATATTCACGAAGACCTGAGCGCGCGATTCGCCTCTTCCCGCGCGCACCTTGCCGACACCAGGAAAGACTTCATCTGAATGAGCGATCTGCCTGAACAGGAAACCGACCTGAGCGTCGAATATGGCGCGGATTCCATCAAGGTCCTGAAGGGCCTCGACGCCGTCCGCAAGCGTCCGGGCATGTATATCGGCGACACCGACGACGGCTCGGGCCTGCACCACATGGTCTACGAGGTCGTCGACAACGCGATCGACGAGGCGCTTGCCGGCCATGCGGACCTCGTCACCGTCACGCTCAATGCCGACGGCTCCGTGACCGTCACCGACAACGGCCGCGGCATCCCGACCGACATCCACAGCGGCGAGGGCGTCTCGGCGGCGGAAGTCATCATGACGCAGCTCCACGCCGGCGGCAAATTCGACCAGAACGCCTACAAGGTCTCGGGCGGCCTCCACGGCGTCGGCGTCTCGGTCGTCAACGCGCTCTCGACGAAGCTCCGCCTCAAGATCCGCCGCCAGGGCAAGATCCACGAGATGGGCTTCACCCACGGCGTCGCCGACGGACCGCTCACCGTCACGGGCGACGCGCGCGGCGAGACCGGCACGGAAGTCACCTTCCTGCCGAGCCCGGAGACTTTCACCAAGACCGAATTCGACTATCCGACGCTCGAGAACCGGCTGCGCGAGCTCGCCTTCCTCAATTCCGGCGTCCGTATCCTGCTCACCGACAAGCGGCACTCCGACGTGAGGGAAGAGGAGATGCTCTACGAGGGCGGCCTCGAAGCCTATGTCCGCTATCTCGACCGCAACAAGAAGCCGCTGGTCGACAAGCCGATCGCGATGAAGGGCGAGAAGGAGGGGATCACCGTCGAGGTCGCGATGTGGTGGAACGACAGCTACCACGAGAACGTGCTGGCCTTCACGAACAACATCCCGCAGCGCGACGGCGGCACGCACATGGCGGGCTTCCGCGGCGCGCTGACGCGTCAGATCGTTTCCTATGCCGACACCGCCGGGCTGACGAAGAAGGAGAAGGTGTCGCTGACCGGCGACGACTGCCGCGAGGGATTGACCGCGGTTCTCTCCGTCAAGGTGCCGGACCCGAAGTTCTCCTCGCAGACGAAGGACAAGCTCGTCTCCTCCGAGGTCCGCCCGGTCGTCGAAAGCCTCGTCAACGAGGCGCTGAGCGCCTGGCTCGAGGAGCACCCGGCCGAATCGAAGGTGCTGGTCGGCAAGGTCGTCGAGGCGGCGGCGGCCCGCGAGGCGGCGCGCAAGGCGCGCGAGCTGACGCGGCGCAAGGGCGCGCTCGACATCGCCTCCCTCCCCGGCAAGCTCGCCGACTGCTCCGAGCGCGACCCGTCGAAATCCGAGCTCTTCCTCGTCGAGGGCGACTCGGCCGGTGGCTCCGCCAAGCAGGGACGCTCGCGCGAGAACCAGGCGATCCTGCCGCTGCGCGGCAAGATCCTCAATGTCGAGCGGGCCCGCTTCGACAAGATGCTCTCCTCCCAGGAGATCGGCACGCTGATCACCGCGCTCGGCACCGGCATCGGAAAAGACGAATTCAACGCCGAGAAGCTGCGCTACCACAAGATCATCATCATGACGGATGCCGACGTCGACGGCGCCCACATCCGAACGCTGCTGCTCACCTTCTTCTTCCGGCAGATGCCGTCGCTGATCGAGCGCGGCCATCTCTATATCGCGCAGCCGCCGCTCTATAAGGTCTCGCGCGGAAAGTCCGCCCAGTACCTGAAGGACGAGAAGGCGCTCGAGGACTACCTCGTCGACATGGGGCTCGAGGAAGCGGCCCTCGAGCTTGGCTCGGGCGAGGTGCGCGCCGGCGCCGACCTGCGCGGGGTGATCCAGGACGCGCTGCGGCTCCGCGGCCTCCTCGACGGGCTGCATTCGCGCTACGACCGCTCGGTGATCGAGCAGGCGGCGATCGCCGGCGCGCTCAATCCGGAACTGACGGCCAACGCCGAAGCCGCGGCCGCGACGGCGGCGGAGGTCGCGCGCCGCCTCGACCTGATCTCCGAAGAGACCGAGCGCGGCTGGCACGGCACCGTGACCGACAACGGCAGCCTGCGCTTCGAGCGCACGGTGCGCGGCGTGCGCGAGTCCTTCCTGATCGATGCCGGCCTGATCGGCTCGTCCGACGCGCGCTACATCGACCAGATGACGCCGCGGCTGAAGGAGCTCTACGGCGCGCCCCCGGTGCTCCGCCGCAAGGAGGCGAGCGTGCCGATCACCGGCCCGCGGGCGCTGCTCGACCAGATCTTCGCGACCGGCCGCAAGGGGCTGACCATGCAGCGCTACAAGGGCCTCGGCGAAATGAATGCCGAGCAGCTCTGGGAGACGACGCTCGATCCGCATGCGCGCTCGCTGCTCCAGGTCCGCGTCAACGACGCGACGAACGCCGACGGACTGTTCTCGCGGCTGATGGGCGACGAGGTGGAGCCGCGCCGCGAGTTCATCCAGGACAACGCGCTCTCCGTCGCCAACCTGGACATCTGAGCTGAGCGCCGCCCGCGGACGCGAGCTTCGCCGGCATCCGCCGCGCCGCGGGCAAAGCGCGGCGCTGAAACGGCGGAGGGGGTCGCGGCGTTATGGCGGATAGTCTCCTCGGCCCCGGTCGTTCGATGGATCCCACTCCGCTGCCGCGCTTACGCCGATCCCTGCCCGTGGCCGCGGCCTTCCTGCTGCTCGCGATGACGGCCCATGGCGTCGCAGCCGCCGCGCACGCCAAGGCCTCCGGCATGGGCGGTTCGTCGGAAGGCACTTTCGTCGCCGAGATCGTGCTCCTCCTCGTCGTCGGGCGCGGCCTCGGCGAGGTGCTGCAGCGTCTGGGGCAGCCGGCGATCATGGGCCAGCTGATCGGCGGCATCCTGCTCGGGCCCTCGCTCTTCGGCTGGCTCTGGCCTTCGGCCCAGCACCTGATCTTCTCCGCCGACCCGGAGAAGAAGAGCATGATCGACGCCGTCTCGCAGCTCGGCGTCCTGCTCCTCCTCCTGCTCACCGGCATGGAGACCGACTTGCGCCTGGTGCGCCGCGTCGGCGGGGCCTGCATCTCGATCTCGGCAACCGGCGTGCTCGTCCCCTTCGTCTGCGGTTTTGCGCTTGCGCAGGTGCTGCCGCAGTCGCTGCTGCCCGAGACGAGCGAGCGCGTGGTCGCCGGGCTTTTCCTCGGCACGGCGCTGTCGATCTCGTCGGTCAAGATCGTCGCCATGGTCGTGCGCGAGATGGATTTCATGCGGCGCGACCTCGGCCAGATCATCGTCTCCTCCGCGATCATCGAGGACACGATCGGGTGGATCGTCATCGCCATCACCTTCGGCATCGCCAAGACCGGGCGGATCGAGCTCTGGCCGCTGCTCGCCACGGTCGGCGAGGTGCTCCTCTTCATGGCGCTCAGCCTGACGATCGGCCGCCGGATCGTCTTCACGCTGATCCGCTGGACGAATGACGCGTTCCGCAGCGAATATGCCGTCATCACCACGATCATCGTCATCATGGGCGTCATGGCGCTGATCACCGATGCGATCGGCGTCCATACCGTCCTCGGCGCCTTCGTCGCCGGCATTCTGGTCGGCGAATCGCCGATCCTTTCGGAGCATATCGAAGGCCAGTTGCGTGGCGTCATCACGGCGCTCTTCATGCCAGTCTTCTTCGGCACGGCCGGCCTGTCGGCGAACCTGACGGTGCTCGCCGACCCGACGCTTGCCATGCTGACGGGCGTGCTGGTGCTCGTCGCCAGCATCGGCAAGTTCACCGGCGCCTTCGCCGGCGGAAAGATCGGCGGGATGAACTGGAACGAGGCGACCGCCGTCGGCAGCGCCATGAACGCACGCGGCTCCACCGAGGTGATCATCGCCAGCATCGGGCTTTCGATGAACATCCTGTCGCACAACCTCTTCACGATGATCGTGACGATGGCGGTCATCACGACGCTGATCATGCCGCCAATGCTCCGCTGGGCCCTCGGCCGGCTGCCGCTCGAGGATGCGGAAAAGGCGCGCATCGAGCGCGAGGCGCTGGACGAGCGCGGCTTCGTCTCGAAGCTGGAGCGGCTGCTCCTCGTCGCCGACGATACGCCGATCGGCCGCTTCGCCGCCTACATCTCGGGCCTGATCGGCGGCAGCAGCGGCATGCCGACCACGCTCCTGCAAATGAACGTGGAACCGGTGGAAGGCGAGGCTGCCGAGGAGGGCCAGCAGAAGCATCTCGACGAGATCCGCAAGGGCGCCAAGGCGAGTGCGGCCGCCGTCAAGCGCCGCGAGGCGACGCCGGTCGACAAGGTGCACCTGACGGCGCGCACCGAGAGCGAGGTGACGACCGAGGCGATCGCCGACGAGGCGCGCAAGGGCTACGGCATGCTCTTCGTCGGCCTCGACAAGATGCTCACGCCGAAGGGCGGCTTCGCGCCGGAGCTCGACAAGATCGCAAACGGCTTCGACGGGCCGCTCTGCCTGGTGCTGAACGGCGCGAAGGGCGGCGACACGATGCCGGAGCTCGGCGCCCGCGCAAAAATCCTCGTCCCGGTGAACGGCACGGAAGTCTCCCGCCGGGCGGCAGATTTCGCGCTGGCGCTCGCGCGGCCGCACCACGCGCGCGTCCGCGTCCTCTACGTCTCGCGCGCCAGCAAAGGGCGCAGCCCCTCGATCTCGCACCAGCGCGAGGAGGCGGTGCTGAAGGACATCGCCGATCTCGCCGAGCGCTACGGCGTGCCGATCGAGACGGCGATGCGCACGCGCGGCAGCCCTGACGCGGCCATCACCCGCGAAGCCGCCAAGGGCATCGCGATGATCGTCATGGGCGTGACGCAGCGTCCTGGCGACGAGCTCTTCTTCGGCGATACGACGTCGGAGGTGCTGCGGCGCTGCCGCGGGCCGATCGTGCTCGTCGCCAGCGAACGCGGCAAGTCCTCCTGAGAACCTTCAACTTCGGCCCGTTTCGCGGTAGATGCCGGCCATGAGCGAAGCCGCAGCCAAGCCCCTAATCACCATCACCTATTGCACGCAGTGCAACTGGATGCTTCGCGCCGCGTGGATCGCCCAGGAGCTGCTCGGCACCTTCGGCAGCGATCTCGGCGGCGTGACGCTCGTGCCCGGCACCGGCGGCGTCTACGAGATCAGCCTCGACGGCGCCGTCGTCTGGGAGCGCAAGGCCGACGGTGGCTTTCCCGACGCCAAGGCGATCAAGCAACGGCTGCGCGACCGCATCTGGCCGGAGCGCGATCTCGGCCACGTCGACCGGTAGGCGCGCCCAGATGTCTTCCCGCGGCCGCCGAGCGGCCTATCTCCGTTGTGGAAACAGCTCGCGGAGACGATCAATGGCCAATCCCTCGCCGGGCGCGAAGGCCCATCCGGAACACACGATCCGGCTCGAACGGACGGGCGAGCGGGTGCGCGTCACGCTCGCGGGCGAGACGGTCGCCGAGACGACCGAGGCGATCACGCTGCACGAGGCGACATACCCGCCGGTCCTCTACATCCGATGACCGACGTCACGCGCGATCACCTGACGCCGACCGAGCTCGAGACCCGCTGCCCGTTCAAGGGCAAGGCCCGCTACTGGACGGTCTCGGCGAAGGGCAACGTCGCGGAGAACGCGGCGTAGGCCTACGACGATCCCTATGACGACGTGGCGGAGATCGCCGGCCACGTCGCCTTCTATCCGGACAAGGTGGCGATTACCGTCGGCTGACGGGCGGCGTCAGCGGCCGAGGATGACGTCGAGGATCGAGTTGCGCCGCGGTTCGCGATAGACACGACGGTAATAGCCGCCGTCACCGACATCGCCCGGCGGGACCGGCCCGCCATAGGCATCGCGGCGATCGCC
>JBQCEN010000042.1:0-14554 GCA_051960215.1 Pararhizobium sp. | reverse complement strand
TAGGCGGCAAGAAGGCCGAGCGTCACGCTGATGACGACCGTCGACAGCGACACGATCACGGAGTTCATGAAATAGGTGCGGAATTCGGGCCGGAAGGCGTGGATGTAGTTGTCCAGCGTCGGATGCTCGGGCCAGAGCCGCGCGGGGATCGCGAACGGCTCCGTATCCGGCTTGAGCGACACGGACACCATCCAGAAGAACGGTAGCAGGATCACGATTGCCAGCACCACCTGCAGGACGAACAGGCCGAACCGGCCCTTCCTCAAACGCCGCGTCTTCATACCGCGGCCCTCCGCGAACGGCCGCCGCGCTGGGCGATGAAATAGAGCGAAATGAGTAGGGCCAGCACGATGATCGAGAAGACGCCATAGACGGCGGCCTGTCCGAAACGGAACTGGCCGAAACCGAGCTCATAGATCTTGGTCGGGAAGATATGCGTCGCGTCGAGCGGTCCGCCGCGCGTCAGCACCCAGATCATGTCGAAATAGTTGAAGGTCAGGATCGTCGTCAGCACCACGTTGAGCGCGATGATCTCCTTCATGGCCGGCAGGACGATGTCGAAAAGCCGGCGGAGCCGCCCCGCGCCGTCGATCGTCGCGGCCTCGATCTGCTCCTGGTCGACGTTCTGCAGGCCGGCGAGATAGACGACGGTGGAGAAGGGAAAGCCCTTCCAGACGGCGGCGATGATCGCGGCTCCCATGGCCGTCGAGGCCTGTCCGAGCCAGGCGATGCCGTGATCGGCAAGTCCGAGGCTCACGAGGAAGGAATTGATGAGACCGAGCTGCGGGTCGTACATGAAGCGCCAGAGGATCGCCGCGACGACGCCCGGCAGCACCCAGGGGAGCAGCACGAGCGAGCGCATCAGTCCCTGGCCCGGCAGGCGCTGGTTGAGAAGCAACGCCGCCAGGAAGCCGAAGAGGTTCTGCAGGATGACGACGCCGATCGTCCAGACGCAGGAGTTCCACACGACGTTCGTGAAATCGGGGCCCGAAAGCATCTGCCGGTAGAGCTTGAGCCCGACGAATTCGGGATTGGGATTGATGAAGGAGGTCGAATAGAAGCTTTCGATGATCGTGCCGATCATCGGGTAGTAGAGGAGCACTGCCACCAGGATGACGGCAGGCGCAATGAACAGCCAGATCATCCAGCGCGCTTGTTTCAACACGGGTGCTCCCGTTCCTTTTCCAGCGGGCGACAGCCACGGCGCGTCGGACCCTGGCGGTCGGTGTGGGGGCGTCTTATTGCAGCGCGTCGATCGCCTGGCAGGCGGCCTGGGCGGCCTGCGTCACGTCCTTGCCGGAGTAGATGTCCTGGGCGAGCCGGACCTCGATGTCGGAGACCTCGAGATAGCGCGGCGAGAGCGGCCTCGGGGCAGCGTGCTCCAGGTAGGCCATGATCCGGTCCGGTCCCTTGCGGTTCTTCTGCAGGAAGGCCTTGGCCGCCTCGACATTGGCCGGGATGAGGTCGACGACGTCGCCGTTGACGTCGGGTCGCGTCAGGAACTGGATGAATTTCCAGGCGGCCTCCTTGTGCTGCGAGGTCTTCAGGATCGCCAGGTTCCAGCCGCCAGAGGTGCCGACGGGCGTCTTGCCCTCCGGTGCGGTGCCGCCGACGAAGTCCCAGTCGAGCTTCGATTTCTGCAGCGTCGGCTGTTCGAGCGCAGGCCAGAATTCCATGGCGAGCGAACCGTTGAGGAAGAGCTGGCGCATGTCGCCGGAGGAGGCATTGAGGATGCCCTCGGGCGCGTAAGGCGCCAGCGACTGGAGGTATTGCAGCGCCTCGATCGAGGCCTTGTCCGTCAGTCCGCAGGAGCCGTCCGGCTTGAGGACATGGCCGCCGTTGGAGAAGATGAAGCTGTCGAGGACGACGGTCGTATCCTCGCCCTTGTGCGCGAAAAGGCCGATGCCGAACTTGCCGTTTCCGGTGAGCTTCTTGCCGGCGGCGGCGAGGCCCTTCCAGGTCGTGAGGCTTTGCGGATCGACGCCGGCGGCGTCGAGCAGCTTCTTGTTGTAGTAGGTGAAAGACCAGGCATCGACATTGAAGGGGATACCCCAGAGGTGGCCGTTGTAGTTGGCCGAGTCCCAGGCGCCCTTGAAGAACGTCGAAGCCTTGATGCCGGCCTGCTTGGCGCGATCGTCGAGCTGGTCGATGGCGCCGGCCTCGGCAAAGGCCGCCACCCAGATCTGGTCGAGCGTCGCCACATCGGGCGCGTTACCGCCCTGCACGGCGGTCAGCAGGCGCTGCTGGTATTCGGGGTACGGGACGGTGGTCACATTGACCTTGATGTCGGGATTTTCCTTCTCGAACCGCGCCACCGCCTCCTTCTGATATTGGCTGAGGCCGGACTCGGTCTGCTGGTTGTCCCAGAAATTGAGCGTGATCGTATCGGCCGCAAAAGCCTGGCCTGTCGTCAGCGCCAATGTCGTTGCGGCCAGAAATGAAGTCAGTCTCATTGCTCTTCCTCCCGTGGAAAATTCCTGTTGTCAGACAGCCGCCGGTTCGCGGGCACCTCCCGAAGCGGACAGGTCCGTCATGGCGTCTTCATCGGTCTCCGCACTGCCGGCGACGGTGACGGCCGTTCCCGATGCCGTCAGCGTCAGACGGTCGGCGGGAAGCGAGCCGGAATCGGTGATGATCTCGGTGACGCTGCCGAGCGGAGCGATCCGGTTGTTGGCGTCGACGCCGATGATCGAATGGTCGGCCAGCACGAAGACCTCCTTCGAGGCGGCGACGAAGCGCCGCGCCGCGAGCGCCAGCCTTTCATCGGCCGATGAAGGGCCGAAACGTGCGGTGATGCCGTCGACGGAGAGGAAGGCCTTGTCGACACGCAGCGTCTCGAACAGCGCGCCGAGGCTGGGGCCGACGAGGCATCGGTGCCTGGCCTGGTATTCGCCGCTGGTCAGGATGACCTTGAGGTGTGGTTTCGAGCTCAGGCGCTCCATGACGTCGAGGGAGTTGGTGACGACGGTGATGTCCCGCACGTCGAGCAACTCGTCCGCCACCATCAGACTGATCTCGCCGGCATCGAGGATGATCGTGTCGCCGGGCGTGATCCGTCCTGCTGCGGCACCGGCGATCTGGCGGCGGAGCGTTTGAATTTCGCGGGCAATGCCTGCCTGCGGAGCCGCGACGCGCATTTCATAGCCGAGCGCATCGGCGCGCTGCCGCATCGCGCGGATCATGTTGCGGTACCAATCGTGCGCGGGATAGTGCGGGACAAAGCCGATCGCCCGCGGCGCTCTCGCCGCCGGAGCCGCCTCGGGTCGCGCCGGCAGGAGGCTTGCTTCGGCCTGCGGCTGGAGCATCCAGCCTTCCGGCTCGCGGCGATAGTAGTGGGACAGGTTCTCGGACGTCAGGATCACGCGCGGCGTCCGGATTTCCGCCGGAAGCGGCTGTCCGCCAAGGGCACTGGCGAGGAAATCCACCGAGAGGATGCCGACGATCTCGGGGAACAGCGCGGCGCAGGCGTGAAGCTTGCGGTTCAATTTCAGCAGGTCGAAGAGCTGGCCGCCCTCGCCGCCGACGCAGAAGCCGTGAACCGCCTCGACCCCGCACCGGTCGGAGGCCTCGAGTGCGGCCAGCACCGAGTGGTCGTTGACGCCGAAGACGACGTTGATGTCCGGATGGACGGTGAAGGCGTCCAGCGCGGCGCTGAGGGCGACGCGGAAGCGGCCACGACCGTCCACGCGCCAGGTATGGATCGGTCCCTTGAAGCTCTCCGAGAAGCCCTTGAGGAAACCGTCACAGCGGCTGCGTGTGTTCGGCAACCTTTCGAGCGAGACGAGCAGGATCCGCGCTTCGTCGATCTTGCCGGCGAGCGCGCGGGCGGCGCAATGGCCAAGCTCGCGCCCGGCGGCGAAATTGTCGGGCCCGATGTAGACGCCGCCTTCCTGTTCCGAGGATTCCGCGAGAAAGGGTATCCGGCGCCGGCGCGCCATGCTGCGCATCTTGTCGGCGCCCCGGCCTTCGATCGGCGGCAGGACGATCGCGTCGACATCGCCGATCTGGTCCTGGATCGTCATGTCGGCGGCGTCCGGCTCGGGCGCGCGGTCGTCGTGCAGTCGCGCCACGCCGCCATGCGTGCGTTCGATCAACCCCGTCGCGGCGAGTTCCGCCACGTCGCGCCTGATCGTGACGCTCGACACCCTCCCGATGCAGCGGGCCAGCTCGTGAACGGTGAGCTGGTCGCATTCATCGAGGATCGACATGATCCGTGCCTGGCGATCTGATTTGATCATATTGCTCATTTGTACTGGTGGTCGGAGCTTATTCAGGCGGATGAACTTTCCACTGTCAATAATGATCGTGCATTGCTGCCTAGATTGATCGTTATGATCATTTCAGTGGCGCGTATTATCCAAGCTGCCGCACATCCGATGAAGGATGCATCGAGCGCGACACCTTCCGCAGCGCCATGGTGCCGCCGGCGTCAATGCCGATCGGCCGAACGTCGTCCTTGTGGACAGACTTCGGCTATGGCGGGCTGACCCGCTACAAGATTGGTATGGCGACTTGAGTTTGAGGGGCCGCTTCCGTCGAAACGGGACGCCGTCCCGTCCAACGGGCAGCGTGCGCTTCCGGTCGAGGCCGCTATCCGAGGATCATTCGTCGGATCGGTCTTCGGCGGTTCAGCGCGACGGACGGTGCTGCCTGCTCCAACCGGCGGGGATCAGCCGAAGCGCTCGACGCCGGCGCCGGCCAGTTTCTCCCGGTCGAAGACCACGCCCACCCCCGGCTCGTCGGGTGCCACGGCCAAGCCGTCGCGAAGCGTCAGCGGCCTCGTCGTATAGGCGTCGATGTCGAAACTATGGGCCTCCACCCAGCCGGCGTTGGGCTGGCCGGCGACGAGGCTGACATGCAGTTCCTGCATGCCGTGGCTGCATACCGGGATTCCGGCCTTGCGCGACAGGTCCGCGACGCGCAGCCAGCCGGTGACGCCGCCGCAGTTGGAGGCGTCGGGCTGGATAAAGGCGAGCTTCGACCAGGCGAGGGCATGCTCGAATTCCTCGATCACATGCAGGTTCTCGCCCATGGCGAGCGGCATGCCGGTGGCCTCGGCGATGGCGCCGTAGCCCCGATAGTCGTCCGGAATGATCGGCTCCTCGAACCAGAGCAGGTCGAATGGCGCGAAGGCTCTTGCCGCCTCGACCGCGCGGGGGATGTCGAGCGCATAGTTGGCATCGACCATGAAGGCGATCTCGGGGCCGATGCGCTCACGCACGGCTCTCACGCGCGCCACGTCGTCGGCGAGTTCGTCCCGTCCCACCTTGATCTTCACGGCCTTGAAGCCGGCGGCGAGATAGCCGTCGATGCTCGCCAGCAACTGGTCGAGCGAGAAATTGAGGTCGATGCCGCCGCGATAGGCCTTGGCGGTGCTGCCGGCGCCGCCGGCCATCTTCCAGAGCGGCAGGCCCTCGCGCCGGCCCTTGAGGTCCCACAGCGCGATGTCGACGGCGGAGATGGCGAAGGAGGCGATGCCGCCGCGCCCGACGTAATGGATATGCCAGAGCATGGCGTCGTAGAACTCGTCGATCCGGCTGCCGTCGCGGCCGATCAGGAACGGCGCGAGATCGCGCTCGATCATCGCCCTGATCGCGTGGCCTCCCTTGCCGCCGGTGTAGGTGTAGCCGGTTCCTTCGCTGCCGTCTTCCAACCGGAGCGTCACCGTGACCAGCCCGAAATGCGTGTGGTCGCCGTGCCGGGCGTCGGCCATCACCTCGCGCAGCGGCACCCGGAAAAGCTGGGTCCGAACATCCCTGATCCCGGTGCTAGCCACGGTCTTCTCCAGCTGGTTGGGCGCAGACAGGAGCTGGCGCCGAATTTTGGTCCGGCCATAATTGCACCAGAAGCCGCGGAGAGGCAACATCGGAAGCGATTTCGGATCCCTCCGCGTCGATATCGGGAATTTTGGATGGACAAAATTTCCGCGCCTCTTGCGCTTTCGTCCGATTTCCGCGTTAATGGCCGCGGCAATGGGAGCGGCGCGTGCTGAGGGCAGGAGAGCATCCAGGGATGCGGGCAGCGATCGCGGCGGCGCGTGCGGCCGATGCGATGGTCGTCGACATCGAGGCCGACATCCTGTCCGGCAAGCTGGCCGACGGCGGTTTCCTGCCGGCAGAGCGCGAGCTCATGGCGGAATACGGCGTCAGCCGCGGCGTCGTGCGGGAGGCAATCGTGCGGCTCGCCAGCCGCGGCCTGGTCGAAGCTCGGCCGCGTTTCCGCCCGGTGGTGCGCCGGCCGGGACTCGAGGCCGCGCTCGGTGCGCTCGAAGGCGTCGTCGGCCACCTGCTCGGTGACCAGACGGGCGTGAAAAACCTCTATGACGCCCGCGTCTTCCTCGAGGCGGCCCTTGCCCGGAACGCGGCGATCAATGCCCGCAAGGACGACATCGCGGCGTTGCGTTCCGCCCTGGCCGCCAACGAGGCGGCCATAGCGGATTCAGAGACCTTCTATACGACCGACGTCGCCTTCCATGCCGCGCTCTACGAGATCGCGCGCAATCCCATCCTGCCGGCCGTCCACAAGGCGTTCACCGCATGGCTGTCGCCGCACTGGCTGCGCATGCCGCGCTCGCCGGAACGCAACCGGGTGAACTATCTCAGCCATCGCGTCATCTTTGCGGCGATCGTCGAACGCGATCCCGAGGGCGCGGAGCAGGCTCTGGTGAAGCATCTTTCGGCCGCGTGGGAATATGTCCGCGGCACGTTCGAGGAAGCCTGACGCCGGCGGGAGGGGACGGCAGCATGACGGAGAGCTACGATCATATCGTCGTCGGGGGTGGCGCGGCGGGTTGCGTTGCCGCGGCGCGGCTGGTCGGCGCCGGTCGGCGGGTCCTGCTTCTCGAGGCCGGCCACTCGCACCATCACCCGCTGCTCGACATGCCGCCGGGCATCTTCAAGATGATCAACGGCTCGAAGTTCATGCGCTACCACCGCACGGAACCGCAGGAGCACCTGGACGGGCGGGTGCACGAGATCTCGCAGGGCAACGTGCTCGGCGGCGGCACCTCGGTGAACGCGCAGGTCTATATGCGCGGCCGTCCTGCCGATTATGACGAGTGGGACGAACTCCTGCGCGGCAACAATGCCGGTATCCGCTGGAACTGGCAGTCGGTGCTGCCGCACTTCACGGGCATGGAAGGCAACAACCGGCTGGGCGGCGATCTGCACGGCAGCGACGGACCGCTGCTGGTCTCCGATCCCGGCCATATCGACGACCTGTCGCGCTGGTTCGTGCAGGCCATGCAGGCGCTCGGCCTGCCCTACAACCACGATTTCAACGGATCCTCGCAACGCGGCGTCGGCTTCTATCAGTTCATGAACCGGCGCGGAAAGCGCAGCAGCGCCGCCTATGCCTTCATCGAGCCGCTGGCGAAGGATCCCCGGCTCACCTTGAAGCTGAATGCCGTGGCAAGCAGGCTGCTGGTCGAGAACGAGCGGGCCAAGGGCGTCGTCTACGCCGATTCCACGGGCGCCGAGCATACCGCCTATGCCGAGGCCGACGTCATCGTTTCCTCCGGCGCACTCGTCTCGCCCAAGCTCCTGATGCTGTCGGGCATCGGACCCGCCGACGAACTGGCCGGCCATGGAATTGCCTGCGCCGTCGACCTGCCCGGCGTCGGCCAGAACCTGATCGACCATCCGGAGGTGCCGATCATCGCCACGGCCAATGGCCCTTACGGCTACTACAAGCAGGGCGAAGGCTGGCGCATGATCAAGAACGGCCTGCACTTCAAGCTGTTCGGCGCCGGCACGATCCTGTCCGCCGGCGTCGAGGCGGGCGCCTTCGTAAACCCCGCCGATCCCGAGGGCGAGCCGACCATCCAGGCCTTCTGCGTGCCGCATGTCTATCTCGACCGCGACATCCTCACCCTGGTCGAGAACACTTACGGGCTGACCGTCACCACCGTGGTCGTCAAGCCGAAGTCACGCGGCTTCGTGAAGCTGCGCTCGGCCGACCCGAAGGACATGCCGATCGTCTCTCCTCACCTGCTCAAGCATCCGGACGACATGAAGGACATGATCGCCGGACAGCGGTACTTCCTCCAGGCGTTCCAGACGCGGCCGCTCGCTGATCGCATCAAGGCCGTGGCGGTGCCGAGGCCGGACGAACTCTCCGACGAGGCCTTGGCGACCCACTGCCGGCGTTTCGTCAAGACGAACTACCATCCGGCCGGCACCTGCCGCATGGGCTCCGACAGCGACCGCATGGCGGTGCTGGACGCCGCCATGCGCGTGCGCGGCGTCGACAACCTGCGCGTCGCCGACATGTCGGCCTGCCCCAATATCAACGCCGGCAACACCGCCGCTCCGGCCATGATGCTCGGGGACCGCTGCGCCGGTTTCGTTCTGGAGGCGGCGTGATGCGTTCCGGGATGAAACCGGCTCTTCCCCCGATGGCGGCAATGGTGTCGACCGGACGGACGAGCTGGGAATGCGTATGATCCGGACCTGATTGGAGGAGGCCGGGATCGAGGGTGAAATCGCGTAGACTATGAACTGTCGCACAATGCGCTAATGTGGAGGAAAGAGCATGATCATTACCCGTCGTATACTGCTTGCCGGCTCGGCCGCCGGTGCTGCCGCGCTCGCTTTCGGCTCGCGGGCCTTCGCCGCACCGCCGAAGCTGGAGAAGAAGGACAAGTACAAGGTCGGCTTCGCGCAGACCGAGAGCAACAATCCGTGGCGTCTCGCCGAAACGAAGAGCATGAAGGACGAGGCGGCCCGGCTCGGCTATCAGCTGATCTACACCGACGCCGCGAGCTCGGCCGCCAAGCAGGCTTCCGACGTCAATTCCATGATCGCGCAGGGCGTCGACGCCATCTTCCTGCCGCCGCGCGAGGACAAGCCGCTCGTCCCCGTGATCCTCGCCGCGAAGAATGCCGGCATCCCGGTGTTCCTGATCGACCGCGACGTCGACCATTCCATGGCCAAGCCCGGCCAGGACTACGTCACCTTCATCGGCTCCGACTTCATCGAGGAAGCGACCCGTATCGGCCAGTGGCTCGTCAAGAACGCCAACGGCAAGTCCAAGATCATCGAGCTCGAGGGAACGACCGGCGCTTCGGCCGCCACCGACCGCAAGAAGGGCTTCGACGATTTCATCGCCAAGCATCCGGAGTTCAAGATCCTCGCCTCGCAGGACGGCGACTTCACCCGCGACAAGGGGCGCCAGGTGGCCGAGACGCTGCTGCAGGCCCATCCCGACGCCGACATCATCTACGCCCACAATGACGAGATGGCGCTGGGCGCGATCGCGGCGCTCGAAGCCGCCGGCAAGAAGCCGGGCAAGGACGTGCTGATCGTGTCCATCGACGGCGAGAAGGAAGGCGTGCAGGTGATCATCGACGGGAAGATCGGCGCCATCTGCGCCTGCAGCCCGCTGTTCGGGCCGAAGGCCTTCCAGACGATGGCGGACTATGCGGCAGGAAAGCAGATTCCGCCCTTCATCAAGAACGAGGACGCGTTCTTCGACGCGTCCAACGCGCAGAAGGACCTGGCGCTGGCCTTCTGATCGGATAGCATGATCGAGACCCGCCCCGCCACCGGGCCGCGGTGCGTCCAACCGGATGCACGGCGACCCGGAGCTTCGAGCGATCATCGGATTGTGCCGAAAGCGGGTTTCCGCTTCTCGGTCCGATGTTCTGGCGGGGCGGCCGTTCGGAGCCTTACATGAGCGTCGAGTCCACAGCAGTCCCTGCGCCGCCTTTGCTGGAGATGCGCGGCATCACCAAGCGGTTTGCCGGCATCCACGCCCTCGCGGAAGCCTCCCTCGAGGTGCGCCCCGGCGAGGTGCATGCCTTGATCGGCCAGAACGGGGCCGGCAAATCCACCCTGATCAAGGTCCTGACGGGTTATCACCGCAAGGACGGCGGCGTCATCCTCTTCGAAGGGAGCCCCTTCGATGCCGGCTCGCCGCACGAGGCGCAGGCCGGCGGCATCAGCACGATCTACCAGGAGATCAATCTCGTCCCGCTGCGCACGGTGACGGAGAACATCTGCCTCGGGCGGGAGAAGCGCCGCTTCGGCCTTCTCGACTGGAGCGCCATGCACGCGGAGGCGGAGCGGCTGCTCCACCGCTTCTCGATCCGCATCGACGTTCGCCGGCCGCTCGACGACTACCCGACGGCGACGCAGCAGATGGTGGCGATCGCGCGCGCCATCGGCTTTTCCGCCCGGCTCGTCATCATGGACGAGCCGACCTCCTCGCTCGACGAGCGTGAGGTGGAGGTGCTGTTCAAGGTCATCCGCCAGCTGAAATCGGACGGCGTTTCCGTCATCTTCGTCAGCCACAAGCTCGACGAGCTCTACGAGGTCTGCGACCGTGTCACCGTCATGCGCGACGGGCGGACCGTGCGGGTCTCGGACATGGCCGACATCTCCCGCCTCGAACTCGTCTCGGCGATGCTCGGGCGCGAGGTCGCCGCCGTCGAGGGACATGCCACGGCCTTCGGCGAGCATCGCCACCGCGACGGCGACGTGCTCTTCGCTGCGCGCGGGCTTTCCGCCGGCCAGGCCGTACGCGACGTCAGCTTCGAGATCCGGCGCGGCGAGATAGCCGGCTTCGCCGGCCTTCTCGGGGCCGGCCGCACCGAGACGGCCCGCCTCGTCTTCGGCGTCGACCGGCCGCGCGGTGGCGACATGAAGGTCGACGGCGCGGACTACCGGCCGGCGCGGCCCGTCGACGCGATCGCCGCCGGCATGGGCTTCTGCACCGAGGACCGCAAGGCCGAGGGCATCGTCCCCGACATGAGCGTCGCGGAGAACCTGACGCTGGCGCTGCTGCCCCGCATGAGCCGCAACGGCATCCTCGACGAGGAAAAGCAGCGCGAGATCGTCGAGCGCTTCATCCGCGAACTCGGCATCAAATGTTCGGGGCCGAACCAGAAAGTGCGCGAACTGTCGGGGGGCAACCAGCAGAAGGTGCTGCTCGGGCGGTGGCTGGCGATGGACCCGCGGCTGCTCATCCTCGACGAGCCGACGCGTGGCATCGACGTCGGCGCCAAGGCCGAGATCCAGCGCCTGATCCGCAGGCTCGCGGACGAGGGGCTGGGTGTGCTGATGATCTCGTCGGAACTCGAGGAGGTCATCGAAGGCGCCGACCGCATCTTCGTCCTGCGCGAAGGCAGGAGCGTCGCCGAGCTCGAGGGCGAGGCGGCGACCGAAGAAAACGTGCTCGCGGCGATGGCGCACGGCCTCGACGCGCCGGTGGAGCAGGTGCGATGAGCGAGGCCGTCCGCGAACCCGCAGGCGAGAATGCGAAGCCGCAGTTCGACCCCTTCGACTTCCTTGCGCGCTATGGCACGCTGATCGCGCTGGCGCTGCTGATCCTCTTCAACCTCGCGGTGACGCGCAATTTCGCGACGCTGCAGACGCTCAACGTCAACCTGACCCAGGTCTGCACCACCGTCATCGTCGCCGTCGGCATGACGCTCGTCATCGCCACCGGAGGCATCGACCTCTCCGTCGGCTCGCTGATGGCGATCTCGGGTGCGCTGGCGCCGATGATCTTCCTTGGCAAGATCGTGCCGTTCGGCAACGTCTATGTGGCCGTCGCCGTGGCGATGGTCGTCTCGGTCCTTGTTGCCGGGCTGCTGGGCGTCTTCAACGGCTGGCTGGTCGCGCGCTTCCGCATCCAGCCGATCGTCGCCACGCTGGTGCTCTTCATCGCCGGGCGGGGCATCGCTCAGGTGATGACCAACGGCAACCTGCAGACCTTCCGTGTGCCGGAGTTCCAGTGGATCGGCCTTGCCCGGCCGTTCGGCATCCCGGCGCAGGTCGTCGTCATGGCGGTGATCGTCGTCGTCGCGGCCTGGGCGCTGCGCCGCACCGCCTTCGGCCGCCGCATCCTCGCCGTCGGCGGCAACGAGAAGGCGGCCGAGCTTTCGGGCATCGGCGTCTCGCGCATCAAGCTCGCCGTCTACGCGATCAGCGGCCTCTGCGCCGGCGTGGCGGGGCTGATCGTCATCGCCATCAACTCGTCCAGCGACGCCAACCTCGTCGGCCTCAACATGGAGCTCGACGCGATCGCCGCCGTCGCCGTCGGCGGCACGCTCCTTGCCGGCGGGCGCGCGACGATCGTCGGCACCCTCCTCGGCGCGCTGACGATCCAGCTCGTGCGCTACACGCTGCTCGCCAACGGCGTGCCCGATGCCGCCGCCCTCGTCGTCAAGGCCGCGATCATCGCGGTCGCCGTCTGGTTGCAGCAGCAGAACAGGACCGCCTGATGGACAGCGCCCGCTTCATCCGCGTGATCGGTGCCTATGGCGTGGTCGTCGCGCTGGCGGCGCTGATCCTGTTCGGCTTCCTGCGCTACGACCATTTCCTCAGCCTGTTCAACGTCATGTCGGTCCTGCGCTACAACTCGATGTTCGCGCTGGTGGCGCTCGGCATGTGCTTCGTCATCATGACCGGCGGCATCGACCTTTCGGTCGGCTCGGTGGCGGCGCTGGGAAGCGTGGCCGCGGCGCTCGCCAGCCCCTACGGCATCGCGGCAGGGCTCGCTGCCGGCGTCGCCGCGGGGCTCGTCGCCGGAGCCATCAACGGCCTCCTCGTCACGCGCGCCGGTCTCGCACCCTTCATCGCGACACTTGCGATGATGCTCGCGGCGAGCGGCGCCGCACTTCTTCTTTCCGGCAACGGGACCGTGTCCGTCTCCTACGACAGCGGCTTCACCACGATCGGCCAGGGCAACCTCTGGATCCTGCCGGTGCCGGCGCTGATCGCCGCGGCCGCCTACGTCGCCGGTTCGGTGGTTCTCAACTACACCGCCTTCGGCCGCGCCGTGCTGGCGATCGGCGGCGGCGAGGACGCCTCGCGGCTGATGGGGCTGAGGACGGACCTGATCAAGTTCGCCGTCTATCTCGCAAGCGGCGCCCTGGCCGGGCTCGCCGGCGTCATCCTCGCCTCGCAGTTCGGCGCCGGCCAGCCGATCGAGGGCAAGGGCTGGGAACTCTTCGCCATCGCCGCCGTCGTCGTCGGCGGCACGCTGCTCACCGGCGGTTCGGGCTCGGTGGTGACCACGCTCGCCGGCGTGCTCCTGCTCGGCACGCTCTTCACCGTCCTCAACTTCGAGAACGGCATGGGCTGGATCTCGCTCTCCGCCTACTGGCAATCGGTCATACGCGGGCTGTTCCTGCTGGTCGTCATCCTGCTCCAGGCGAAGCTGACGGGAAGACGCGCCGTAGCCTAGAGCGTTTCCGGGGAACCGGCTTTCCGTCCGGGAGCGCGACAGATCAAAAACGTGGATCGTTGTTTCCATTCAACGAAACGCGGAAATGATCTGGTGATGCGCGCCTCGGCCGGCCCTTCTCTCACGCCGCCTTGGCGATCTTGAAGCCGTCGATCTCGCGCACCACGGGAAGGCCGGCCCAGCGATCGATGTCGTGCAGGATGATCAGGCGGCTCATGTCCCCGGCGATCTCGGCATTGATGCGATCCATCGTCCTGAGCTGATCCCAGACGCTGCCGATCGCGTTGTTGAGCGGCACGTAGCAGCCGTCGTGCTTGTGGCCGAGGATGTTCGTTGCGGAATAGACGCAGTCACCCGAGACGACGATACGGCCCTTCGCGGTCTCCACGACGATGAACTGCTGCCCGATCGTATGGCCAGGGCCGAAGCGGGCGTGGATGCCGGGCACGACGTCGTCGCGGTCGCCGTCGAGCAGCGTGACGCGATGCTCGACCGAGGCGTCGAACATCGCTCTCAAGTCATCCGGGTTGATGATCGCGGTCAGGTAGCCGAACTGCGGCGGCAGGGCCATCGCCTCGTGCCAGGAGAGGAACTCGCTCTTCTGGATGAAAAGGCGGGCATTCGGGAACTTGTGGATCGAGCCCATGTGATCGAAATGGGCGTGGCTGAGCACGATGTCGGTCACCGATTCCGGCGCGACATCCAGCGCGTCGAGCAGGCGCAGCGGCGAGATCCAGTTCGGAACGCCGAACTTGCGGCTCATCTCGGCGCCGATACCCTCCTGCATGAATCCGGTGTCGATCAGGACGTGGCGGGAGCCGTTCTTCGCCAGCACGAAGGAGAAAGGGGTGTTCATCAGCCCCTGGTCGTGCGCGCCGTTGACGAGATCGACGACGGGCTGCTTCTCCGCACGCGCGTATTCGAGAACGTAGACGTCCCACAGGTTCGCCTGGTCCGCCATAAATGTCTCTCCTCCGGTTAGGTCTTGGCCATCATCCGGCCGAGGCTCGCAAGCCCGACGGCGACGATGAGGATCGCGCCCTGGAAGATATACTGCGAGAAGGTCGGGGCGCCGAAGATGTTGAGGCCGTTGAAGCCGGTCGCGATGATGAGGGCGCCGACGAAGGTGCCGATGACGTGGAATTCGCCGTCACGCAGCGTCGCCGAGCCGAGGAAGACGGCGGCGAAGGCCGTCAGCAGGTAGGAATCGGCGGCGCCCGTCGTGCCGCTCCCGAGCCGGGAGGCGAGCAGGATGCCCGTCAGCGCGGCACAGGTTCCGGAGATCATGAAACCGAGAATCTTGATGCGGTCCACATTGATGCCGGCGAGGTGTGCCGCCGCGGGATTGCCGCCGACGGCCTGG
>JBQCEN010000041.1:0-5816 GCA_051960215.1 Pararhizobium sp. | reverse complement strand
CGTCGAACGAAAAAGGCGGCCCCAAGGCCGCCTTTCCCATATTCCGCCGTTCGTGCGCGGTCAGCGGCGGTTGCCGAGGAACTGCAGCAGGAACATGAACAGGTTGATGAAGTCGAGGTAGAGCCGGAGCGCGCCCATGATGGCCTTGTGGCCGGCGACGACGTCCGAATCGCCCTCGTAGTACATCTCCTTGATCTGCTGCGTGTCCCAGGCCGTCAGGCCGGCGAAGATGAAGACGCCGATGACCGAGACGGCGAAGGCGAGCGCGCTCGACTGCAGGAAGATGTTGACCAGCGAGGCGATGATCAGGCCGAAGAGGCCCATCACCAGGAACGAGCCGATCGCCGACAGGTCACGCTTCGTCGTGTATCCGTAGAGAGACAGGGCCCCGAACGAGGCGGCAGTGATGAAGAAGGTCTGCGTGATCGATGCCCCGGTGAAGACCAGGAAGATCGACGACAGCGAGATGCCCATCAGCGCCGCATAGACGGCGAAAGTCCATTGGGCGGCCGAAACGCTCATGCTCTGGATCCGGAAGCCCATGTAGAAGACGAGGGCGAGCGGA
Organism: Pararhizobium sp.; assembly: GCA_051960215.1. Taxonomy (GTDB): domain Bacteria; phylum Pseudomonadota; class Alphaproteobacteria; order Rhizobiales; family Rhizobiaceae; genus Pararhizobium_B. Next base: position 5,251 of record JBQCEN010000041.1, on the reverse strand, counting down.
GCCAGCATCACGATCCAGCGGAGCGGCGAGGTGAAGAGCGCGACGCCCGCATGCGTCAGCATCATCCCGTTGCCGAGCGTGGCGGCGGCGGCCGACGGGTCGTTCGTCGTCGTCACCATGATCGTTCCGAGCGCGGCGAAGCCGGTGACGGCCAGGCCGAGCGCCATCAGGTTGTAGACCCGGAGCATGTAGGCGCGGAGGCCCTGGTCGACGACGGCACCGGCCCCTGTGCGTGCGCCGGCACCCACGCGGGACTGGTAGTTGCGAAGGTCAGCCATCTTTTCCTCTTTCAAGCTCCGGTTCGTTGGTCACGGTGTCGGGGTTGGACCCCGGGCGCCGCTGCGGAGCTCCAGCATGCCTAGCGCAAATATGAGGTTTCAAGGCCTTGGCCGCAAGCCTCGTCGTCCGGACCGGCCGCCGATTCCGCCGAAGATGGACGAAATTTCATCTTGATGCCTGCCGGCTACCGCCTTTCGAGGGAGCCTCAGAGGGCGCGCAGGACCGGGGCGGCCTTCTGGCCGAGGATGCGCCACGTGCCGGCGAGGCCGACGCCGACGGTGACAAGGAGGGCAATCGCGGCGGTGACGACGGCGACCCGCGGCAGGAAATGCGAAGGCAATTCCATGACGTGGGCGACCACGTACCAGGCGGCCACGCCACCGGCAAAGAGCGAGAAGGCGGCCGTCACGAGGCCGAGGATGAGGTACTCGTAGCTGAAGGCCCGGATCAGGATGGCACGCGTCGCCCCGAGCGTCTTCAGCACGACCGCGTCATGGGTGCGCGCCCGGTTGCCGGCGGCGAGCGCGCCTGCGAGCACCAGCACGGAGGCGATGAGCGCGACGCTGGACGCGGCGCGGATCGCGGTCGCAAGCTCGCCGATCAGCCGGTTGACGACGTCGATCGCGTCCTTGACCCGGATCGAGGTGATCGTCGGGAAGCGGTTCGTGACCGCGCGCAGGATCGCGCCTTCACGAGCCGTCGTGGCGGAGGGATCCGTCAGCGTCGCGAGCCAGGCGTGCGGCGCGCCCGCAAAGGTCTCCGGCGAGAAGATCATGACGAAGTTGATGCCCATCGTCTCCCACTTCACGCGGCGGAAGTTGGCGATCGTCGCGGTGATCTTGCGGCCGAGCACGTTGACGGTCAGCGTGTCGCCGATCTTCAGGCCGAGGTCGTGCGCCTCGTCGGCGGAGAAGGAGACGAGCGGCTTTCCCTTGTAGTCGGCGTCCCACCATGTGCCGGCGGTGATCTGGGCGTTCTCCGGCGCCGTCGCGGCGTAGGTGAGGCCGCGGTCGCCGCGCAGCACCCAGCGGCCGCCGGGCGGCACGTTCTTGAGCTTCGTCACGTCGACGCCGTTCAGCGCGACGATGCGGCCGCGCAGCATCGGCACCGTCTCGACCTTGCCCTTCGGCGCCTCACGCGCGAGCAGCGCCTTGAACGGGCCGACCTCGCTGCCTTGAATGTCGACGAAGAAGAAGCTTGGCGCACGCGCCGGGATGGCGTCGGCGACCTCGCGGCGGAGATTGCCGTCGATCAGCGCCAGCGCGACGAGGAGGGCGAGCCCGAGCCCGAGCGAGAGCACGACGGACGGCGTCAGCGCGCCGGGACGGTGAATATTGCCGATCGCAAGCCTGAGCGGCGTCGAACGGACGGCCGGCGCGTGTCGTGCGGCGCGCTGGATGAGTTCGGAGACGGCGCGGAGCAAGACGAAGGCGGCCGCGATGCCGCCGACGAAGACCAGCGCCAGCGTCCGGTCGTCGGCCGTCGCGATCGCGAGCGGCGCCAGGAGAAGCACGAGCGCCGCCGTCGCGGCGAGGTAGGAGCGGCGCGGCCATGTCCTGAGCTCGAAGCCCTGGTCGCGGAAGAGCGTCGTCGGCGGCACGTCGCGGGTGCGCCCGATCGGCAGCACGGTGAAGGCGAGCGCCGTCAGGATGCCGAAGAGCGCGGCGAGGCCGAGGGCTGCCGGATAGATCGAGGCGTGGGCGGCGACGGGCAGCAGGCCCTTGAGGAAGCCGATCGCCACATAGGGGATGACGATGCCGATCGCGAGGCCGACGAAGATGCCGATCAGCGCGATCATCATGATCTGCGCCAGGTAGACGAGGAAGATGAGCCTGCCCGGCGCGCCGAGGCACTTGAACGTCGCGATGACGCTCCGCTTCGAATCGAGGAAGGCGCGCACGGCATTGGCGACGCCGACGCCGCCGACGATCAGCGCCGTCAGCCCGACCAGCGTCAGGAACTGCGAGAAGCGGGTGATGTTGCCGGTCAGCGCCGGCGCGGCATTGGCGCTGGTGCGCACCGACCAGCCGTCCTTTGCGAGCCTGTCCTTCGCCGCCTTCTCGATCCCGTCGAGGCGCGCTTTCGTGATCGGGCCCTTCAGGCGCACCTTGTAGGCGTACTCGAAGAGGCTTCCGGTCGTGACCAGCCCCGACGCCTTCAGTGCGTCGAGCGACGTCATCAGCCGCGGCGCGAAGCTGAAGCCATCCGAGACGACGTCGGGCTCGTCGTCGACGACGGCGCGGATCGCGATCTTCGCGTGGCCGAGGAGGAGGACGTCGCCGACCTTGAGCGACAGGCGCTGGAGCAGGATCGGCGCGACGGCCGCGCCAAAGGTGCCGTTCCGCTCGCCATAGAGCGCGTCATAGTCGAGCGCGGGCGTCGTCTTGAGGCGGCCGTAGAGCGGGTAGTCGGGGTCGACCGCCTTGACGTCGACCAGCGCCTGGTCGGAGCCGTCCGGCAGCCGCGCCATGGAGCGCAAGCCCATCGAGACTGCAACCTTTCCGAGGCTGTCGATATAGGCGCGTTCCTCGCCGGTCGCGGGGCGGTTGTTGACCTCGAAGCGCACGTCGCCGGCCAGCAGCGTCTGCCCTTCGGCGGCGATCGAATCGGTAATCGAGGCGGCGAGCGAATTGACGCCGGCGATCGCCGCCGTGCCGAGCGCGATGCAGCCGAGGAAAATGTAGAAGCCGGAGAGACCGCCGCGCATCTCGCGCAGCGCGAAGGTGAGCGCCAGGCGAAGCCCGCGTCCGCCGGGCGCTGCGGCCGCTCTCATGCGCGCGCCTGCCGGGCGGACGCGACGGCTTCCCGCGTGTCGGAGACGATCAGTCCGGAGCGGACGCCGATCTGCCGCGAGCAGCGGGCGGCGAGCGTCGTGTCGTGGGTGACGAGCACCAGCGTCATCGCCTTCTCCTTCTGCTTGGCGAAGAGGAGGTCTGCGACCTGCCGGCCGGTCTCGGCATCGAGGTTGCCGGTCGGCTCGTCGGCGATCAGGAGGGCGGGCGCGGGAGCGAGCGCCCGGGCGATCGCGACGCGCTGCTGCTCGCCGCCCGAAAGCTCCCCCGGATAGTGATGCCCCCGGTCGGAGAGGCCGACCGAGGCGAGTTCGGCGCGGGCGCGCGGGAAGGCGTCGGCGACGCCGGCGAGCTCCAGCGGCACGGCGACGTTCTCGAGCGCCGTCATGTTCGGGATCAGGTGGAAGGACTGGAAGACGATGCCGATCGTGCGGCCGCGGAAGGAGGCCACCGCGTCCTCGCTCATCGCATGCAGCGGCTCCCCGGCGATAACGATCTCGCCGCTGTCGAGCCGTTCGAGGCCGGCGAGCACCATGAGGAGCGTCGACTTGCCCGAGCCCGAGGGGCCGACGATGCCGACAGCCTCGCCGGCGGTCACTTCGAGGTCGATGCCCTTCAGAACGTGCACGGCGGAAGCGCCGCGGCCGAGGGTCAGATCGGCCTTCTTCAGTTCGATGATGCTTTTCGGCACGAGGCGGCGGTCCTATATCCCGAACATGGCGAAGGGCGGCCATCCCGGGACATGAGAAGGGCAGCCGGCGCTCGCCCCCCGGATTTAGGAGAGCGGCGATGCGTTTCAAAGCTCCGGTCACGCTTTTGTTGTCGCTGCTCGCGGCGGCGCTGTTCGCCCTGCCGGCGGCCGCGCGACCGTTCACCATCGTCGGGCTCGGGGACAGCCTCATGGCGGGCTACCGGCTGCCGGCCTCGGACGACTTCACCGGCCAGCTCCAGGCGGCGCTCAAGGCCAAGGGCTACGACGTCGCCGTGACCGACGCCGGCGTCTCCGGCGATACGACGTCGGACGGCCTCGCCCGGATCGACTGGTCCGTACCCGACGGGACCGACGCCGTCCTCCTCGAACTCGGCGGCAACGATGCGCTTCGCGGCATCCCGCCGGAGAAGACCCGGAAGAACCTGCAGGCGATGGTCTCGCGCCTGAAGCAGCGCGGCATCGCCGTCCTCATGATCGGCATCCTCGCGCCGCCGAACATGGGCGAGGCCTACGCCAACGCCTTCGACCCGATCTTCAAGGAGATCGCCGAGGAGAACCATCTCGTCTTCTATCCGTTCTTCCTCGACGGCGTCGCGACCCATCCCGGGCTGCAGCTCGACGACGGCATTCATCCGAACGCCAAGGGCGTGGCCGTCATGGTCAAGCGCTTCCTGCCCTACGCCGAAAGGCTGATCGACGGCGCGAAGGCTTCGGCCGAGAACCGGTGAAGGACAGGTTTTTTCGATTGCCCTGAAACACGGGCCGTGATTCGCTGTTCCCAACGCATCGAATCGGGGAGCTGGCCATGCCACGACTGTTCACCGCCCTCGAGATCCCACGCGATGCCGCCCTCAGCCTTTCCCTGCTGCGCGGCGGCGTTCCCGGAGCGCGCTGGGTCGATGTCGAGAACCATCACATCACGCTGCGCTTCATCGGCGACATCGACGCGCCGACCGCCGACGAGGTTGCGAACGCGCTCGACCGGGTGCGCCGGCCGGAATTCTCCCTGGCGCTCGCCGGTGTCGGCGCTTTCGGATCGAAGAAGCCACATTCGATCTATGCAGGCGTCGTCGCCTCGCCGGAACTGATGGCGCTGCAGGGCGATATCGAGCGGATCTGCCAGCGCCTCGGCCTGCCTGCCGACGCGCGCAAGTTCACGCCGCACGTGACGATCGCGCGGCTCCGCCAGGCGCGGATCGACGACGTCGCGCTCTACCTGGCGGGACGCGGCAACTTCCGAGTCAATCCCTTCCGCGTCGGCCGGTTCGTTCTCATGTCGGCGCGCGAATCGACGGGTGGCGGCCCGTATGTGGTCGAGGAGGAATATCCGCTGCTCTCCGGGCGGTCCGACGCCCGTCCGGCCGACGAGGGTGCGCGCCTGCCGGGATAGGCGCCGGCTTCGCCGGAGCACAGCGAGGAGGCGATGATGGCGGCGACGCTTGAACGCAGCGAGATCGACGCGTTCGTC
>JBQCEN010000040.1:0-16904 GCA_051960215.1 Pararhizobium sp. | reverse complement strand
TTGCCGAACGCCTCGCCGCCGTGGCCGGCCCCCTCCAGGGTGATGAGCCGCACCTCGACGCCCGCCTTCTTCAGCGCGTCGGGTGAGAACCAGAGCCAGGTGTTGGAGTGGATGTTGACGGGCGCGGCGTAGATGTGTCCGTTCTCGGTGACGGCCTGCAGCACCACCGGGTTGACGACCTTCTTCCAGCCGTCCTTCTCGGCGACCTCGTCGAGGGGGGAGAGCAGGCCCTGCTGGACGAGCTCGTCGAACTGCTTGCCGGTGTTGAACTGCATCGCTGTCGGCGGATTGCCGCCGACGATGCGGTTGATGCCGGCCGTGCGCGCCGCGTCTCCGCCGCCGCCGGCGACCGCCGCGTCCACCCACTGGCCGCCCTGCGCGTCGAAAGCCTTCTTGAATTCCTTCACCGCGGCGGACTCGCCGCCGGAGGTCCACCAGTGGATGACCTCGGCCTTCTCCGCCGCCCCGGCCTGGCCGGCGAAGAACATGACGGCTGCGCCCGCAAGCGCCCACTTCACGATCGAACGCATCTATTCTCCTCCCGAACTGAAACGTTGCCGGAAGACGGTAGTCAAAAGTGCGGCAGGGCGCAACCGCAGCGATTGGTCTTTCTGCGCCCTTGGAATGCTGCAACGCACCATCCGGACGTCCCAACCACCCCTGTAAGGCTTCGCGCCCAACCCGCTTTTCCTGCAACGATACAGGTGTATCATGCGCCGCGACTCGGCAGACCCTGCCGCAGGCTCTTGCCAGCGGGCCGGATCGGAGCGACAGGACAATCATGGCCGACATCGGGAACGACATGGACACGGGCAGCGCGAACGAGCCGAGGAACGAGCGCCCGACGCTGAAGACGATCGCCTACATGACCGGACTTGGCGTGACGACCGTCTCGCGGGCGCTGAAGGACGCGCCCGACATCGGCGCCGAGACGAAGCGGCGCGTGCGCATGATCGCCCGGCAGATCGGCTACCGCCCGAACCGCGCCGGCGTGCGGCTGAGGACCGGCAAGACCAACGTCATCAGCCTCATCCTCAACACCGAGGAAGAGGTGATGGGGCTGACGACGGAGATCATCTGCGGCATCTCCGACGTCCTTTCCGAGACGCAGTACCACCTGATCGTCACGCCCTACCGCAGCGGCAAGGACCCGATGGAGCCGGTGCGCTACGTGATCGAGACGGGCTCGGCCGACGGCATCATCATCTCGCGCACCGAGCCGGACGACCCGCGCGTGCGCTACATGCTGGAGCGCGGATTCCCCTTCGCCACCCACGGGCGGACCGCCAGCGGCACGGCGCATCCCTATCACGATTTCGACAACCACGCCTTCGCGGCCGATGCGGTGCGCCGCCTCGTCGCGCGCGGGCGGCGGCGGCTGGCGCTGATCGGCCCGCCGAAGCACCTCACCTATTACGGCCACATGCAGTCCGGCTTTTCCGATGCCGTCGCCGAGGCGGGCGTCGAGGAGGTGACGCTTTCCGGCGTCACGATCGACAATACGCTTGCCGAGATCGAGGATTACGTCGCGCGCGTCATGCGGCGGCCCAACCGCCCGGACGGCCTGGTCAGCGGCTCGGGCGCCAGCGCGATCGCGATCGCCGCGGGAATCGAGAGCGCCGGCCTCAGGCTCGGCCGCGACGTCGACCTCGCCGCCAAGCAGTCGACCGAGATCCTGCAATGGTACCGGCCGGAGATCATCGTCACCTTCGAGGACTTCCGCCTCGCCGGACGCGAGCTTGCGCGGGCCGTGCTCGCCCGCATCGAAGGCCGGCCCGTCGAGGAACTCCAGTCGATCAGCCGCCCTGCCTGATGGGGTTGCCGACACCGCTTTGGCGCGGGCGCCATGTCGCAAATGACAATGCCCCGCCGCGCCTTCCGACGCTAGAACGGTCGCCGACCCGGCCCGCGCCGGCCCCGCCTCGCAAGAACGGAACGCCCGCCATGATGCACTCGAATTTCGTCCTGACGCTGACCTGCGTCGATCAGCCGGGCATCGTCGCCGCGATCACCACGGAGCTTGCCGCGCTCGGCGCCAATATCGCCGAGAGCAACCAGTTCTGGGACCGGCAGACCAACCAGTTCTTCATGCGCATCGCCTTCGCGGCGCCCGACGGCACGACGAAGGACGACGACGAGCGGTCGCTGAGGCCCGCCGCCGAGCGCTACTCGATCAAGCCGGCGATCGTCGACCAGTCGAAGATGCCGAAGATGATCATCATGGTCTCGAAGTTCGACCATGCGATGCTGCACCTTCTCTACCAGATCCGGGTCGGCTGGCTCGACGCCAAGGTGGTTGCGATCGTCTCGAACCACGAGGACAGCCGCGCCACGGCGGAAGCCGAGGGAATCCCCTACCACGTCCTGAAAGTGACGAAGGAGAACAAGGCCGAGCAGGAGCAGAAGCTCCTCGACCTCGTCAAGGAGACCGGCGCAGACCTCGTCGTGCTCGCCCGCTACATGCAGGTGCTCTCCGACAACCTCTCGAAGCGCCTCTACGGCAAGGTGATCAACATCCACCACTCGTTCCTGCCGTCCTTCAAGGGCGCCAAGCCCTATCACCAGGCGCATGAGCGCGGCGTCAAGCTGATCGGCGCGACGGCGCATTACGTCACGCCCGACCTCGACGAAGGCCCGATCATCGACCAGGAGACCGAGCGCGTCACCCACGCGATGAGCGCCGACGATTTCGTCGCCACCGGCCGCGACATCGAGGCCCGCGTGCTCGCCCGCGCCGTCAAGCACCACCTCGAATCCCGCGTCATGCTGAACGGCCACAAGACCGTCGTCTTCGCCTGAGGCGCCGCGCCGCAGCGGACGCAGCACCTTTCCTCGCCCCCACGAAGGTGGGGGAGAGGTGGCCCGCGAAGCGGGTTGGAGAGGGGGAACGGCGGCTCAGCGACGAATGGAGTCGCGGCCGCGCAAATCCGCCGCACGCGGCGGCCCAACTTCCACCGCGCTCGCCTGTGGTCAAGCTGTTCCCCTCTCCGCCTCGCTGCGCTCAGCACCTCTCCCCACTGGCGTTGGGGAGAGGAAACAGCGGCGGAGCGTGGACCTTGGCGCTTACGTATGGGCGAGTCGGGTCGTGGCGCCGGCCTTGGCGGTGCGGAGCACGTAGTAGACGACGCCGGAGATCGCGACGCCGAAGAACCAGCCGTAGACGCCCCACCATGAGGGCAGCCAGTTGGTCAGGTTCGGCAGGATCGACGAGAAGAGCGCCCCGATGCCGGCGGCGATGAAGGCATTGACGTGCCAGCCGGACTGGAAGCGGAACTCGCCGTCCTCGCGGTAGAGCGCGGCGACGTCGATCTCGCCCTTGCGGATCAGGTAGTAGTCGACGAGGAGCACGCCGAGGATCGGTCCCATGGTCGCGCCGATGACGCCGACGAAGGCCGCCGCCGAGCCGTCCCAGGGCGAGAACGGGTAGAGGACGAGCGCGATCAGCGCCGCGATATAGCCGCCCCTCTTGAAATTGACCTGCCTCGGAAAGACGTTGGCGAAGTCGAAGGCCGGGGACACGAAGTTCGCGACGACGTTGATGCCGAGCGTCGCGACGGCGAAGGTGACGGCTGCGAGCATCGCCAGGAACCAGCTGTCGAACTTCGCCGAGATCTGGTCGGGATGCAGCAGCACCTCGTGATAGACGTCGAAGGCGGCGATCGTCGTCACGCCCGCGACCAGCGAGAAGAGGATCAGGTTCACGGGCAGGCCCCAGATGTTGCCGGTGCGGACCGCCTCCTTGTTCGGCGCGTAGCGCGCGAAGTCGCAGAAGTTCAGGTAGAGCGCGGAGAAGTAGGTCACCCAGATCGCCGCGACCGCGAAGAGCGAGGTCCAGGACCCTGGCGTGCCCGGCACGCCGGCGTCCTTCGTCTTGTCGAGGAGCACGTTCATCGGGATGTCGCTGCGGAAGGCGAAGCTGCCCGACTTGATGCAGAGGAAGACGGCGAGGATCAGCATCATCACCCAGACGGCCGGTCCGGCCCAGTCCTGGAACCGGCGGACCGTCTCCATGCCGCGCTGGATGATGAGGAGTTGCAGAGCCCACATGACGAGGAAGCAGATCACGTCGAGCCCGGAATGGCCGAGGATGTGCGTCGTCTGGTGGAAGTGGGCGAACCACGGCATCCGCGTCAGGAGCGCGACCAGCGCGCCGGAGGCGGCCGCCGTCTGGGCGCCGTACCAGAAGCAGGCGACGATCGCCCTGACGAGCGCCGGCACGTTTGCGCCCCAGATGCCGAAGGAGGCGCGAGCGAGCACCGGATAAGGCACGCCGGTCTTCACGCCGGCATAGCCGATCAGGTTCATCAGGCCGTAGATGATCAGGGAGCCGATGCCGATCGCGATGATGAAGTTCACGAACCCGCCGCAGAACAGGAAGAGGCTCGCGGCGAGATAGTATCCCCAGAGACTGTGGACGTCCGACGTCCAGACATTGAAGATCGAGAACGGCCCCCAATTGCGCACCTCGGCCGGCGCGAGGTCCTCGTTATAGAGAGCCGGCGACGCTCCTTGAATCGTCATCTCAACTGTCCCATCCGATCGCTCCCCCGAGCGAAGACTTCAGAGATTATGCCCCGATTTGAAGCAAGTCCAGAATATTGGCGGTTCTATACAGGGAAGAGACATGATGAATGCCGGCAACGCGCCCCTTGCACGCAACTTCCGGCAGTCATTCGGCCTCGCGCACAAGCACGCGTTTCAGCATCGGCTCGATGCGTGACAGCTCGTCGAGATGGGCGAGCGAGAGGTCGGCCAGATGCTCCTCGGCGCGCTCCGTCAGGCTGAGGAGCACGCGGCGCTGGTCCTCGCTGTCGTGCGACCGGCTGACGAGGCCGTTCTCGCAGAGCCTGTTGGCGAGTTCGACCGCACTGTGGTGGCGGATCCGGAGCCGCTCCGCGAGCTCGCCGACCGACATCGGGCCGCCGGCCGTAAAGCCCTGGATCGCCAGCAGGGCCTGATGGTGGCGCGGCGTCAGGCCGACCTCCCGCGCCGCCCTTTCGCTGAATTCGACGAAGCGCCGGATCAGGTAGCGGAATTCGGCGAGCGCGACGTAATCCGCTTGCCGGAGCTTCGAACGCTTCATGCTCTATCCTCACCTCTCGCGACATGGTCCGGCGCGACCGCCGGTTCCGGATTGGCCGGCCCGGATCGGCGTGCCTTCAGGCCCCGTGGACTGGCAGACTCACCAGCTTGAAATTATATCGTAACACGATATAAGTCGCGCGACTCTCCTATCCGGACGCGTCCGGCGTTCGCGCGCGCTCCTTCAGGACAAAGAAAAGATCATGACAACCAACCCCGATCATCATCGTCTCGGTGACTTCACCACTGATGCCCGCGTTCTGTTCATTGCCGCCGTTGCCGTTGTCGTGGCGAGCGGCGGCGTCGTCGCAGGCATCTTCCTCCTCGAGCTCATCAAGCTCTGCACCAACCTCGCCTATTTCGGCCGGTTCACGACGGCGGACCTGAACCTCGCGAACACGCCCCTCGGCGTCGCCGCCGTGCTCGTCCCCGTCGTCGGCTCGCTCATCGTCGGCCTGATGGCGCGCTACGGCAGCGACAAGATCCGCGGCCACGGCATTCCGGAGGCGATCGAGGCGATCCTGCTCGGCCGCTCGCGGCTCGACGCGAAGGTGGCGATCCTGAAGCCGCTTTCCTCGGCGGTGGCGATCGGCACCGGCGGCCCGTTCGGCGCCGAAGGTCCGATCATCATGACCGGCGGCGCGATCGGCTCGCTGATCGCGCAGGCGCTGCCGGTCAGCGACAGCGAGCGCAAGACGCTGCTCGTCGCAGGCGCGACCGCCGGCATGACGACCGTGTTCGGCACGCCGATCGCAGCCGTGATGCTCGCCGTCGAGCTCCTGCTCTTCGAGTGGACGCCGCGGAGCTTCATCCCGGTCGTCGTCGCGGCGATCATCGCCGAGGTCGAGCGCACCCTGCTCCACCTGCCCTCGCCGATCTTCCCGTTCCACGGCTCGATGGACGTGAGCCTCGTCGGCCTCGCCGCCTGGATCTTCATCGGCATTGCCGGCGGCCTGCTCTCGAGCCTGCTCACCCAGCTCGTCTATGCCTGCGAGGACGGCTTCCTGAAGCTGCCGATCCACTGGATGTGGTGGCCGATGATCGGCGGCCTCGTCGTCGGCATCGGCGGCCTGATCGAGCCGCACGCGCTCGGCGTCGGCTATGACAACATCGCCCGCATGCTGGACGGAAGCGCGGTGGCGCATGTCGCGATCGTCCTCCTTCTCGTCAAGGCGATCATCTGGGCCGTGGCGCTCGGTTCGGGCACGTCGGGCGGCGTCCTCGCGCCGCTGCTGATCATGGGCGGCGCGATGGGCGCCTGCCTCGCCGGCTTCATGCCGGCGGCAAGCCCCGGCTTCTGGACGCTGATCGCCATGGCCGCGACCATGGGCGGCACGATGCGCGCACCGCTGACGGCGACGTTCTTCGCCGTCGAGCTCACCGGCAACACCCACGTTCTCCTGCCGCTGATCACCGCCTGCGCCACCGCTCACGCCGTCACGGTGCTGCTCATGAAGCGCTCGATCCTGACGGAGAAGATTGCCCGGCGCGGTCACCACATCGTGCGCGAGTATCGCGTCGATCCCTTCGTGCTGACCCTCGTCGGCACGGTGATGACGAAGGAGGTCCAGACGGTGCTGGCGTCGATGACGCTGCATGGCGCAGCCGCGCATCTGAGCTCGCCCGCGACGCGGCATCCGAGCTTCCCCGTCGTCGACGAGGCCGGCCGCGTCATCGGCGTCATCGATCCCCCGACGGTGATCGGCTGGCGCCGCGCCGGCAAGAAGCGCGATGCGACGCTCGGGCAACTGCTTGCCGGACAGAAGACGCCGGTCGCCTATGAGGACGAGTACCTTGCGAGCCTCGCCGACCGGCTGATGAACGCGAATGTCGCCCACATGCCGGTCGTCTCGCGCGACGACCAACGCCTCGTCGGCTATGTCGGCTGGAAGGACCTGATGCGGGTGCGCACGAAGGTTCGCTCGGAGGAGCGCGACCGCGCCGCCTTCTTCGTGCGGGCGAAGGCGACCGCGCCGCAGCCAATCGCCGGCAGGCGGAAGGAGAGCTGAAGGCTTGAAGCCGGATGGCCGCTTCGGGTGGAGATGAGCCCGACGGCCTTCGCTTCTGGCGCCGCACCCGGGCATCGACTCCGCAGATCCTCGCCGCAAGGGCGAGGATGACGAGTTTGCGAAGCGCCGGCATCGACCAGTTGCGGCACGCGCCATTCCCTCCTAACGTCATCCTCGGGCCTCGTCCCGAGGATCTGCCGTGCCGGCACGGCGTGGAGAGCAGGCTATTTCCTCTCTCCCCGCCCCTGGATGCTGCGGCAGGCGCAAGAGGAAGGCTTATGAAACCGGCTTCGTCGCCTGGAAAAAGCCGATGTCGAAGGTGAAGCTGCCGTCCTCCTCGGTCTCGAAATAGCCGGTGACGGACGAGGACACGCTCTTCTGCAACGCACGGATCGCATCGACCTGCACCTGCGGCGTTCCGATCCGCGCCACCCAGGACGAGAATTCCAGCCGCAGCCGGAAGCTTCGCGTCTCGCCCGCGTCGAGGCCGGCGCGGGCGATCGCCCTCTCCCATTCGGCGCGCGGGTAGTTGCGAACAAGCGAGCAGGCGCGCAGCATCTCGATCGTCTGGTCGTAGGTGTCGAGGAGCGGCCGGCCGGGCGCGACCGAATCGACGAAGCCCGCGATGCCGCCCGGCTTGAGAACGCGTGCGGCCTCCCTGAGACCGATCTCGAAATCCTGCCAGTGATGGGCGCTGTAGCGGCTGAGCACGACGTCGAAGCTCGCGTCGTCGAAGGGCATCTTCTCCGCCACGCCTTCCCGCGTCACGAGGTTCGAGAGGCCGCGCCGCCGCGCCTCCTCCGCCACCACGGAAAGCATTTGCGGCGACAGGTCGTAAGCCGTCACCGCGCCGGCGTGGGGGGCCGCGTTGAAGGCGACGTGGCCGCCACCGCAGCCGAGGTCGAGCACGCGCGCGCCCGGCTTTTCGGCCACGAGCGCGACGAGCGCCTGCAGATCGGCGCCGCTCGCATGCACGCTGCTCTTCAGATACGCGTCGGCGCGCACGCCGAACTGGCCGCCGACGACGCTTTCATGACTTCGGTTTGTGGACATGTCTCCTGCCTCTTCGTTCAAGGAACTGGTGAAGCTCTACCACCCGTGCGACACTGGTTTCAGAGGCAATCTTATACTGGTACCAATTCCACCATGGCGAGCCCCACTCCTGCCGGCCGGCAACGCGAGCTCGGCGATTTCGTCCGCGCCTGCCGCGAACGCCTTGCGCCCGCCGCTCTCGGCCTGCCGGCGGGCATGCGGCGGCGCACGCCGGGCCTGCGCCGCGAGGAGGTCGCGCAGCTCGCCGGCCTCAGCACCACCTGGTATACCTGGCTCGAGCAGGGTCGCGAGGTCTCCGTCTCGCCGGCAGCCGTCGGCCGGTTGGCCGCAACGCTGCAGCTCAGCCGCGCCGAGCGCGCCTATCTGTTCGAGATGGCAGGCAAGCGCGATCCAGCCGCCGCCCAAGGACCCGCCGCAGCGCTGCCGCAAGTGGCGCGCGACTGCGTCGACGCCATCGCCGCCCCAGCCTATATCCTCGACCGGACGTGGAACGCGCTGGCCTGGAACGCAGCCGCCGAAGCGCTCTTCGTCGGCTGGCTCGACGGCGACAACGATCGCAACCTGCTGCGCTACATCCTGCTGAGCGAGACCGCGCACCGTCTCATCCGCGATGTCGAGGCGCGCATAAGGCGCAACGTGGCGGAGTTCCGCGCCGACGTCAGCCGGCGACTCGACGATCCGGACGTGATCCGCCTGATCGGAGAGTTGCAGGCGGAGAGCCCGCTCTTTGCATCGCTCTGGGCCGAGCACGCCGTGCTTTCGCGCGACGGCGGGCGGCGGGAATTCGACCACCCCCGCGACGGCTTCCTCGTTTACGAGCAGGCGACCTTCACGCTCGCCGGCCAGCCCGACGTCAAGCTGACGATGCTCCTCCGGCAGGCGGCGTGAGACGCGTCAGCGCGAGGCCATCATCTCCGGCAGGTCCGAAAGCCGCGCCACGACGACGATCTGGTTGACGCGCCCGGCTTTGAACGCCTTCAGGAACTTCTTGTAGTCCTTGAAGACGACGCAGCCGTTCGACTCGGCCTTGCCGCCGCGGAACATGTAGGTGTGGGCGAGCAGGCCGTCGCGCCCGAAGGTGTTGACGCCGTCGACCGGCAGCAGGCGCACGGCTTCCACGCCGTGGAACGGATGCTCGCGCATGACGAGGTTGTAGCGGCCGGGCGGCGTCGGCCCCCGGTTCTTCTTCTTCACGTAGCGCGGATCGTCGACCATCGCACCGAGGCCGGAATGGGCCTCGAGGTGCGCGCCGTTCGGCATGTAGACCGTCGCGGCATCGATGTCGTAGACGGCGATGCCGCTGCCGACGCCGGGAAGCGCGGCGGTTGCCGGCCGCCGGCCGAAGATGTTGCCCCAGCTGAAGGTCGGCTGCTCGGGCTTCGCATAGGCAAGCTCCGTCTGCGGCGCGCGCGGAGTGACGGGCTGCGGTGGCGCCGGCGCGGGCTCGGCCGTCGGTTGCGGCGCGACGCGGGCAATGGCGGTCGGCCGCTCCGGCCGCACGATCGGCAGGGGCACGTTGCCGGGCAAGGCGTCATCGGCCGGCGGAACGGCCGCAACGGCCGACGAATCGCCTGCCTGAACGGCCGGGTTGGAGGCCTCGACCTCGGTCGCCGCTTCCGGCCGTGCCGTCGGCAGCGGCGCGATCGCCTGCGGCGTATCAAGCGGCGCAACCGGTTCCGCCGAGGCGACGACCATCGGCGCCTCGGCCGCGTCCGCCTGCATCTCGGGGCGCGGCGCCGGCACGGCAGCATGAGGCGGAAGCGGTGCGGCGACGGCGACGGCCGCCTTCGGCAGCGGCTCGGCCGATGCGACGGCGATCGCCCCGTCCGCGGCAGCCGGCTTCGATGCCGCCTCGGCGAGCGCCGTCGCGGCATTCGTATGACTCGGAAGCGGCAGGGGTTTGGCAACGGCAGCGTTGATCGGCGGCACCTGCGAGGCCGGCGCGAGCGCCGGACGGGGCGGTGCTGCGTCCGACGGCGCCGAGAGCGCCGCCATCAGCGTCGAGTGGACCGCCTGGTCGCTCGGATGCGGCAGCTTGGCCGCACCAGCCGCATGCGGGCGCGAAGCGATGCGCCCTGCCGGAGAGGCCGCAGCCATCTCGTGGCTCGCGACGAAGCGCCCGCCACGCACGGCGATCGGCGCGCTGCCGGCGACGGCAAAGCGCGACGAGCGCTCGACCGCGACCGTGGGCATCGCGCCGGCCTGTGCGACGACCGCATCGGCAGCCGGTACGGCGGGGGTCGAAGCGACGTCCGGGCTGGTACCGGGCAGTCGGACAGAGCTTTTCGCCTCCGCGAGGAGGTCCCTCACCGACTGGAGGAACGGAGAATCCGGCTCCGGCGCCATCCACGCCTGCGGTCCGCCGTCAGCATCCGACGAAAGCGACAGTCCCGCCGTCTGCACGATCGCGAACGTGGCGGCCAGACAGAGGCCCGCAGCAAGCCCGACGCCGATGCCCGGCTTGCCAGCCGCCGCCTTGCGACGACTTTTCATTGGACGCGAAATCGATCCCCCGGCGGCAAAGCCGCCATAGTACGCCTCGGTCAAATGACTTTCCCTACCCGACCGGCCTTCTCAAGGCCTCTTCATCTTTGCGAACGAACCGGCCGCCCTCAGGCCGTGTCTCACCGCCCGCTGCTTTGTTTGCCGATTTCCATAGCAAGAATCGGCGAAGTTGGTAACCAACCCGTTTACGTCGCGCCGCAATCGCGACCCCAAAGGCTTTAAAAGGGCTTTCGCAAGTGAATTGGGCTGAAATCAGGTCGAATCGGCAAAATGCTGCGCCTGCCGGATGCCAGGCGCACACAATGCGGCGATAGCCGCCGCTTTCCTCGATCTTGCTCGGTTAGCGGCTCGCCTGCGAGCCGGATGCGGCGGTGACGCGCCAGACCGTATTGCCGACGTCGTCGGCGATAAGAAGGGCGCCCGTCTTGTCGATCGCGACGCCGACGGGGCGGCCCCGCGCCTTGCCGTCGGAATTGAGGAAGCCGGTGACGACGTCGACGGCCTTGCCGTTCGGCTTGCCGCCGCTGAAGGGCACGAAGACGACCTTATAGCCGTTGAACTTCTGCCGGTCCCAGCTCCCATGCTCGCCGATGAAGGCGCCGCCCCGATAGACCTGCGGCAGGCTGGTGCCGGTATAGAAGGCAAGGCCGAGCGGCGCGACATGAGAGCTCAGCGCATAGTCAGGCGGGATCGCCTTGGCGACGAGGTCCGGCCGCTGCGGATGGACGCGCGGATCGACATGCTGTCCGTAATAGCTGTAGGGCCAGCCGTAGAACGCTCCCTCCTTGACCGAGGTGAGGTAGTCGGGAACGAGGTTCGGCCCGAGCTCGTCGCGCTCGTTGACGACCGTCCAGAGCGCCCCCGTCGTCGGCTCGAGGCTGAGGCCGTTCGGATTGCGCAGGCCGCTCGCGAAGATCCGCCAGCGGCCGGAAGCCCGGTCCACCTCCAGAATGTCGGCGCGATTTTTCTCCGCCTCCATGCCGTTTTCGGTGATGTTGCTGTTCGAGCCGACCCCGACGTAGAGCCGTGAGCCGTCGCGGCTGGTGACGAGGCTTTTCGTCCAGTGGTGGTCGATCGGGCCGCCGGGAAGCGGCGTCAGCGGCGTGCCCGGATCATCGATCTTCGTCGCCCCGTTCGTATAGTGGTAGTGCATGATCGAATCGGTGTTGGCGACGTAGAGGTCGCTGCCGACGAGCGCCACGCCGAAGGGCGAATTCAGGTGATCGAGGAAGATATTGCGCAGGTCCGGCTGGCCGTCGCCGTTGGTGTCGCGCAGCAGCGTGATGCGGTTGCTCGGCCCGGTGTCGCCGCCCGACGTCACCCAGCCCTCGATCCAACCCGTCACGATGTCCTTCGGGCGCCGCAGCGTCTCGGTCGGAGGCGCCTTCGATTCGACGACGAGGATGTCGCCGTTCGGCAGGACGTAGAGCGAGCGCGGGTGCTGCAGCCCCGTCGCGAGCGCGTCGATCTTCAGTCCCTTGGCGACCGTCGGCGTCTCGCCCTTCTTCCAGCCGACGACGGAGGCAAGATGCATCGGCGGGAAGAGATATTGCTGCAGCTCCGGCAGCTTCGGGTTCGGCCCGATCTGGCTGCTGACGTCGAAGCTGCTGTCGTCCGACGCCGCGAGCGTGGGCGCGACAAGTATGGCGAGAGCCGCGACCGAGCCCAGCGCCACGGAAAGCTTCGGTTGACGGATCATCCGCTCACTCCCACGCGATAGCGATAGACCATCGACCAGCCGAACCAGCCGGTGAAGAGAAGCAGCACGACGGTCGCCGCCGAAAGGATGAGCCCCCAGGGCACGACGGAGGTCCAGGCATCGTGCGTGTGGATCAGCATGTTGAAGATCGCGATCACCAGCACCGCCAGATTACCGATCAGGTGCGGCCAGGCAGGCCACTGCGCCCGCACCGCGCGATTGCTCAGGAAGTCGATGAGGCCGGCGATGGCGGCAAGGATGCCGAGGATCACGCCGATCGTCACGAGCCAGGCGGAGAAATCCGACCACATCATCTCGGCGGTCTTCCAGTAGACCACGTCGGAGATCAATGTGCCGACGAAGCACACGATCGGAAACGGCACGAGCATCGGATGGATCGGGTGCCGGGCGATCCGGACGGTCGATTGGGGGTTATCAGCGGCCATCGGCGCATCCTCCATCCGGACAAAACGCCGCAGACCCTGCGAGGTTCCTGGGGGCAGGATGAAGAGCCGAATCGCCCGGGCTTCCGGCTGTTCTGACGAGCCGCTCCCGCTACGCGCCGCTGCCCCAGGGCCCGTGCTGGCCGTCTTCGCCGCCATCGATGCGCCTGAAGCCGTGGGCGCCGAAGAAGTCGCGCTGCGCCTGGATGAGGTTCGCCGTGCCGCGCCCGCGGCGATAGCTGTCGAAATAGGAGAGCGCGCTTGAAAGAGCCGGGACCGGCAGGCCCGCATTGACGGCCGAGGAGACGACGAAGCGCAGCGCAGCGTCGGTCTCTTCGAGGACCGCGGCGAACTTCGGCGTCGTCGCCAGGTTGGCGGCGTCGGGCGTGTCCTCGAAGGCCTTGGCGATCTCGTCGAGGAAGATCGATCGGATGATGCAGCCCGCCCGCCAGATCTTGGCGATCGTCGGCATCGGCAGGTTCCAGCCGAACTCGCGCGAGGCGCCCGCCATCACTGCGAAGCCCTGCGCATAGGCGCCGACCTTGCCGGCGAGCAGCGCCAGTTCCAGCGCGTCGATGATGCGGTGTGCGTCCATCGCACCGATCGTGGAGGAATCCGGCAGGCCGAAGAGGTCTTCCGCCGCCAGCCGCTCCTCCTTCATGGCCGAGAGGCTGCGCGCGGCGACGGCAGCCTCGATCGCCGTCGCCGGAATGCCCATCATCTGGCTTTCGATGACGGCCCAGCGGCCGGTGCCCTTCGGGCCGGCCGAATCGAGGATCATGTCGACCATCGGACTGCCGGTCTCGGGATCGTCGGCGGCAAGCACCTTGCCGGTGATCTCGATCAGGTATGAATTGAGCCGGCCGGTGTTCCAGGTCTCGAAGACCGTGCCGATCGCCTTCGCCTCCATCCGGAGGCCGTCGCGCAGGATGCCGTAGACTTCGGCGATCATCTGCATGTCGGCATATTCGATGCCGTTGTGGATGGTCTTGACGAAATGGCCGGCGCCGTTCTCGCCGAGCCAGGCGCAGCACGGTTCGCCATGGAACTTCGCGGCGATCGACGTCAGCACCTTCTCGACGCGCCGGTAGGAGGCCTGCGTACCGCCGACCATGATCGAGGGGCCGTGGCGCGCGCCCTCCTCGCCGCCCGAGACGCCCATGCCGATGAAGGTGAGCCCGCTGTCCTTCAGCGCATCGAAGCGGCGCATCGTATCGCGGAAATTGGCGTTGCCGGCGTCGATGATGATGTCGTTCTTCTCGAGGAGCGGCTTCAGATGGGCGATCTGCTCGTCGACCGGGTCACCCGCCTTCACCATGATGATCACCGGCCGCGGCGGTCGGATCGCCTTGACGAAGTCTTCGAGGCTGTCGCACGGCACGATCCGCGACTTGAGCTCGCCCGCGCCCTCGTGGAATTCCCTGGTCTTGGACGTCGTCCGGTTGAAGACGGCAATCGTGTTGCCCTTTTCGGCGATGTTGAGGGCGAGGTTCGCGCCCATCACGCCAAGGCCGATCAGGCCGATTTCAGCTTCAGACATCCGACGCCTCCGCTCCTTCAGAAAGTCCGCCTATTTGGCACCGCGGACCACGGACGGCAAGCGGCTCCCCTCGCCCCTCCTCCGCCATCCGTTAAAACCGGCCCCGCCTGCCACGGATGCCCCGTCGCCGGCGAGGCGGCCTCGCCGGCTGCAAGCCATTGGCTTTTGCGGCGGACTTTTCTATAGCTGCGCGCGACCAGCACATCCAACGGGGATAGAGAGTGTCCGAAACATTCGACAAAGTCGCCGACATCATCGCCGAGACGAGCGAGATCGATCGCGACACCATCACGCCCGAGAGCCATACGATCGACGACCTCGGCATCGACAGCCTCGACTTCCTCGACATCGTCTTCGCGATCGACAAGGAATTCGGCATTAAGATCCCGCTCGAGCAGTGGACGCAGGAAGTCAACGACGGCAAGGTCTCGACCGAGGAATACTTCGTCCTCAAGAACCTCTGCGCCAAGATCGACGAGCTGAAGGCCGCCAAGGGCTGAGCCCTTCGCGCGGGCCGCTAGGGGCCGTATGCTTCTCGAATATTTCCAGATGATCGACCGGGTCGACGCCGTCGACCTTGACGCCGGTCATCTGACCGCTCGCGCCCGGACGCCGGCCGAAAGCCCCGTTTTCCAGGGGCACTTCCCCGGCATGCCGCTCGTGCCGGGCGTGCTCCTCATCGAGACGATGGCGCAGGCCTCCGGCTTCCTGCTGCTCGCGCAGTCAGACTTCGCCGCGATGCCGTTCCTGATCTCCGTCGACGGCGCCAAGCTTCGCACCTTCGTCGAGCCGTCGACCGACCTCACGATCGCGGCGACGCTGGAGCATCTCGGCTCCGGCTATGCCGTCACCAAGGCGCGGATCGAGAGCGGCGGGAAGAAGATCTGCGACGCGCAACTGAAGCTGAAGACGCTGCCCTTCTCCGAGGTGCCGCTGGCCGACGTCGTCAAGGCGCGCGCGGCGGAAGTCGGGCTCCTCGGCGCGATCGCGGCAGGCAAGGCAGGAGCTTCCGCATGACGAAGGCCGCAAACGACGTCGTCATCACCGGCATCGGCATCGTCACGTCCGAAGGCATCGGCCGGGCGCCGCACGAGGCGCTGCTCAAGGGCGAGCGGGCGCCTTCGCGCCGGATCGAGAACGAGCGCTTCGCGCCCTATCCCGTCCACCCGATGCCGGAGATCGACTGGTCCGAGCAGATCCCGCGGCGCGGCGACCAGCGGCAGATGGAGAACTGGCAGCGCCTCGGCGTCTTCGCCGCCGGGCTTGCGCTCGACGATGCAGGCCTCAAGGACGACCTCGATGCCTGCGGTTCGATGGACATGATCGTGGCCGCCGGCGGCGGCGAGCGCGACCAGGCCGTCGATTCGGCGATCGTCGAGGAAGCGGAAGCGCGCAACGATCCCGAGGTCGCACTCAACGAGAAGCTGACGACCGAGCTGCGCCCCACCCTCTTCCTGGCGCAGCTCTCGAACCTGCTCGCCGGCAACATCTCGATCGTCCACAAGGTCACCGGCTCCTCACGCACCGTCATGGGCGAGGAAGGCGCCGGCATCTCCGCCGTCGAGACGGCCTTCGCGCGCATCCGCGCCGGCCAGTCGACGCATGCGATCGTCGGCGCTGCCTTCAACGCCGAGCGCCGCGACATCATCCTGCTTCTGGAAGGCATGCAGGCCTGCACCACCGGCGACTGGACGCCGCTCTGGTCGCGCGATCCGGAAAAGGGCGGCGGCATCATCCTCGGCTCCGGCTCCGCCTTCCTCGTTCTCGAGCAGCGCGGGCACGCGGAGGCGCGCGGGGCGTCGGCCTATGCGACGCTTGCGGCGATTGCCAGCGACCGCGGCCCGCGCGGCGAAGGCCGGATGGCCAAGCGCCTGCAGCGGCTTGCCGAGGAAACCGGGGCAACGGCGGCCGACAAGCCGCTCGTCATGAGCGGCGCCAGCGGCCTCATTGACGTCAGCGCCCGCGAACACCACCTGCTCGGCGAAATCCTGCCCGGAAGCGCCGTTCGCGGCTATGGCGGCGTGACGGGCCACACGGTGGAAGCGCAGTTCCCGATGGGCCTGGCGCTCGCCGCCCTGGCGCTGCAGACAAGGGCCTCGGTCCCGCCCTTCGATCCGGCGGCGGAGCAGGCGATGGAGGGGCCGTCGGCCGTCGCCGTCGTCACCACCGTCGGCCATCTCCGGGGCGAAGGCGTCGCGGTGCTGAAGGCGGAAGACTGAGAGGGCTCAGGAGGCGCGAGGCTTTGGCCATGGTGACCACCTTTCGCTCCGTCACTCCTGTGCTCGTCACAGGAGTCCATTCCTAGCGGCTGTCGGCTCGGGGACGCCATCGAGAGCGTGCCCGTGGTGAACGCGGAACGGCATGGATTCCTGTGGCGAGCACAGGAATGACGGGGAGGAGAGGTCGTCGGGCCAGCGGCGTCATAGCCGTCGTTTTACAGACGCACGTGATTACTGAGGCCGAAAGCTGGAAAAGAGGTTGGCCATGAACAGCAGACAAGGCGCATCCCGCTATACCGATCACTTCGGCCGGCCGCTCGTCGCGGTCACCGGCATGGGCGTCGTCTCCTCGCT
>JBQCEN010000039.1:0-7262 GCA_051960215.1 Pararhizobium sp. | reverse complement strand
TGGGTCGGGACGGGCAGTTGCGTCAGGATGTCGACGTCGCGGTGGACGACCTCCTGGGCCGGTGCATTCTCGACCTCGTTCCACGGAACCGGCTGCGTCGAGGCTTCCTCGAAGCGAGCCAGCATGTCCTCGGGCGCGATGCCGAGCGCCTCGGCCATCCAGTTGCGGTCGGAGACGAGCCCGGAGATCACGGTACCGTCCTGGCCGCCGGCGCGCGGAAACAGCGTCGCCTTGATCCCGTCCATGCGGTTGGCGACGCCGGCGATCTCATGGCGCAGCGACAGTTCCGGCTTGGCGATCGCCAGGCGGCCGGTCCGCTGCAGGCGGTCGAGCCATTCGCGCAACGACAGGGCGTGGGTTGGAACGTTCATGCGGTCGTCCTTATCCGGCACGGAGATGTTTGCCGCACTCTACGACGAAGTGCTATAATTCTAAGTAAGAAATCATGATGACTGATATCAGTTCGCATGATGGGAGCACGGGCAATGGATTTCCGTCAGATCAGCTATTTCGTCGCGCTTTACGAAGAGGGCAGCGTCACGCGGGCGGCCAATCGGCTGAACGTCGTCCAGCCTGCCGTCTCGATGCAGATCGCGAAGCTCGAAGGCGACCTCGGCCAGAAGCTGTTCGAACGCCGCTCGAAGGCGATGGTGCCGACGGCCGCCGGTCGCACGCTGCACCGGCTCGTCGTGCCGGTTCTGCGCAATCTGACGCTGGCGCGCGAGCACATGGCGAAGCTCTCCGGAGTGATTTCCGGCCGCATCACCATCGGCATGCTCGCATCCCTCGCGGCGAGCCTCGTGCCGGACATGCTGACAGCCTTCGCGCGCGACTTTCCGGAAGTCGAGGTCGTGGTCGTCGACGGTTACAGCTCGACCTTCATCGACCTCGTCAACCAGGACGCCGTCGACTTCGCGGTGATCAACAAGCCGCCGCGACGCCTCGGCGCGATCCTCGAGCCGCTGGTCGAGGAGCAGATGGTCTACGTCACTGCGGCCGCACCCGGGAGCGGCGGCGGTCCGATCGGCTTCAAGGAGCTGCAGCAGGCCAAGCTGATCCTGCCGTCCCGCCGACACGGCCTGCGAGCCGAACTCGACCGCCACTTTGAAGCCCGCGACGTCGCCCTCGACCTGCAGCTTGAGATGGATTCGATCCAGGGTATCTGCGAGGTCGTCGCGCGCAGCGAATGGGCGACAATCCTGCCGAGCCTGGCCGTTTACAAGGGCCTCGCCGCCGGCGAACTGGCCGCCCGTGCGATCAGTCCTCGGATGACGCGTCAGCTGGCGATCATCCATCATCCACGCCATCCGCTGACACCCGCCGCCGACGCCTTCATCAAGCGCTTGCGCGAGCACGTGGAGATCGCCGTCGGAAGCGGCATCACGCCGGGTGATCCCGGCGATAAGCCGACATTATTCGACGCGACGCCGACGACACGCTAGCCCTTTGGATACAAGCCTATCGGAAAGCGAAAGACGACGATGGCATTAATCGCGCAGCACTGGATCGACGGGACGGCATCGGGCGATCCAAACGCGGAGAGCATCGATCCGGCGACGGACGAAGCTGTGGGCCACAACAAGCTCTTCGCCGAGGCCGAGATGGCCGGCTCTCGTCAGCGCGGGATCGGGCGGATTCACGGCTACGACGCGCTCGCCGATTTCACGGGACTCAAGCACATCCATCAGGCGCCGAGCGTGGTGTAGCAGGAATGAGCACCAGACCCCTGATCGTCGGTATCTCGGGAGCGTCGGGCGTCATCTACGGCATCCGCATGCTCGAAGTGCTGCGCGACCTGGACATCGAGACGCATCTCGTCCTTTCCAAGTCCGGCGAAGTGACGATCGCGCACGAGACCGACCGCAAGATCGCCGACATCAAGGCTCTGGCGACGCATGTGCACGCCCAGTCCGATATCGGCGCCTCGATCTCCTCGGGCTCCTTTCGCACGCGCGGCATGGTGGTCGCGCCCTGTTCGATGAAGTCGATGGCCGAGCTTGCCGCCGGCACGACGTCCGGCCTGCTGACGCGCGCCGCCGACGTCGTGCTGAAGGAGCGCCGCCGGCTTGTTCTGATGACGCGCGAGACGCCGCTTCATACCGGGCATCTTCGTGCGATGACGCAACTGTCGGAGATGGGGGCGATCATCGCCCCGCCGGTCCCGGCCTTTTATTCCCGGCCGGAAAGCCTGGAAGATATGATCGATCATACCGTCGGACGCGTGCTCGACCTCTTCGAGATCGATGCCAAGCTCGTCAAGCGGTGGAAAAGTCCGACGGACTGAAAGCAGCGGAAATTCAGTCCGCGGCTGGGCGCACCGGCAACTGCATCACGACCGAGAAGGTCATGACCTGGTCGCCCTCCTGATTGGTGACGTCGGTCTTCATCCGCACGATCCCGCGATCAGGCTTGCTGCGGGACAACCGCAGGCCGGTGATCTCCCGCTGCGCGCGAAGGACGTCGCCGGCGCGCACGGGACGCAGCCAGCGGAGCCTTTCGACTTCCATGCCGAGCATCGGAGCCGAACCCGTCGGGCTCGTATCGACATTGTCACGCATGACGAGGGCGGCCACGTTCCATCCGCTGGCGATCACGCCGCCGAAGCGGCCATCGGCGGCGGCATCGGGGTCGGCGTGCATCGGCTGCGGATCGTAGGCGCGGGCGAAGCGGACGATCTCCTCCTCGGTCACGTGGATGTCACGCCCTTGCCAGCGCTCGCCGACGGCGAGATCGTCGAAATAGCGATCGGGCTTCAAGTTCGTGTCGGGCTGCGTCATTGCGACAAGATGCAGGTGCAGAACCGCCTGCACCAGCCCCATTCTCTATAGGCCTTTGAAGGCAGGCTTGCGCTTCTCGTGGAACGCCTTCACGCCTTCGGCGAAGTCTTCCGACGAGCGCAGGCGGCTGTAGCAGTGGCCTTCGAGTTCGATCGCGGTTGCAAGCGACGCGTCTTCGGTGTCGTTGAGCAGCTTCTTAGCCGTGCGCTGCGCGAGCGGCGAGAAGCCGACCAGTTCCTTCACCAGTTTGTCGGTCGCCGCCTCCAGTCCGCCATCGGGGACAATCTCGGTGGCGATGCCCCAGTCGTAGGCCTGCTGGCCGTTGATGCGGCGCGAGCGCATGACGATGTCCTTGGTCCGCGTGATGCCGACGATCTTCTGCAGGCGCGCCGAGCCGCCCGAACCAGGAATCTGGCCAAGCTTCTGCTCGGGAAGGGCGTATTGGGTTGTCTCGGTGACGAGGCGGAAGTCGCAGGCGAGCGAAATTTCAAAGCCGACGCCGAAGCAGTAGCCTCGGTTGGCGGCGATCACCGGCTTCTCGCAGCGCGCCGGCGCGGCGATGTTCCAGGCGAGCTTCGACACGTGCTCGGGCGTGGCTTCGAGGAAGCCCATGATGTAGCCGCCGGACGAGAAGTGCTGGCCGATCGCGCGAAGCACGATGACGCGGACACGGTCGTCTGCATCCAGCGCCTCGAAAGCCGCCTTCAGCTGGTCGCGCTGCTTCATGCTGATCGTGTTGAAGTCACCGCGGTCCAGGATGATGTCGCCGCGCTGCTCGGCCGCGTCGAGCTCGACCGTAAACCCGTCGAGGTTGGAATAGGGATCGGACATACTTATTCAGCCTTCGCTTCGGATGGAACGGTTTCGTATTCGCCGGCGACGAGCTTGCGGCGGAGCAGCTTGCCGACGGGAGACTTCGGAATTTCTCGGACGAAGACGAACGTCCTCGGCCGCTTGAAGTTGGCAAGCGAAGAACTCGAGCAATAGGCGTCGAGTTCTTCCGCCGTCACCGGCGCGCTGGCGTCGATGAAGGCGGTGACGATCTTGCCCCAACGTTGATCGGGAAGGCCGACGACCGCCACCTCGGAAACCGCCGGATGCAGCGACAGCAGGCTTTCGACCTCGACCGGCGAAACGTTCTCGCCGCCGGAGATGATCATGTCGTCGAGCCGGCCGGTGACGAACAGATCGCCGTCCTCGTCGAAATAGCCGGTGTCGGAACTGAAGAACCAACCCTTGTGCAGCGATTTCTCGTTCGCCTCGGGACGGCGCCAGTACCCCTCGAAGGCCTCGTCACCGGCAAGCAGCGCGATGACCTGGCCTTCCTCACCGCGCGGCAGGACGTCGTCCGGATCCTGCGTATCCAGCGCGACGACCCGGATGATCTGGTTGATGCCGGACTTTCCGGCACTGCCAGGCTTGTGGCGCGCATTCTGGTCGATCGTGCAGGTGTATATCTCCGACGAGCCGTAGTGGTTGACGAGAAGGTCCGGCGAAAACAGCCGGTCGAGATGTCGCAGCAGGCCATCGGTCATGGGTGCGCCGGCAAAGCCAAGCTTACGGGCCGACCGGACCCGATCGGGGGCGAAGTCCGGATGGTGAACGATGTCGTGGTAAAGGGTGGGCACGAGATAGAGATTATCGATCTTCTCCTTCTCGATCAGGCCGATGGCCTCGCCTGCGTCGAATTTGGGCATGCAAACGAACGTGCCGTTGATGAGCGCAGAAGCGAGCAGCGAGCGCACGCCCATCGTGTGGTAGAGCGGCATCACACCGAGCGTGCGTTCGCCGTAGCCGTAGAGGTTCTGCGCGACATGGGCGACGGCGGCGGCACGCTCGGCGCGCTGTCGGCGCGGCACGCCTTTCGGCTTCGACGTCGTGCCGGAGGTGTAGAGCATCAACGACCAGG
The DNA here is from genome assembly GCA_051960215.1 of Pararhizobium sp. Taxonomy (GTDB): domain Bacteria; phylum Pseudomonadota; class Alphaproteobacteria; order Rhizobiales; family Rhizobiaceae; genus Pararhizobium_B. The sequence continues at coordinate 2,576 of JBQCEN010000039.1, read as the reverse complement.
CCTCGGCGTCGGCACGCGGGGCCGCGTCAGGCCCGCCGCCCTCGATCAGATCGAGGAAGCTCAACTCGCCCTCGCGTCCCTCGTCGACGTTGATGCGCCGGATGCCGCCGTCGAGGCCCGCGCCGCGCACGGCCTTTGCGGGAAAATCCTCATAGATGATCGCGCGTGCTTCGGAATCGTGGACGGCGTAGCTGACCTCGTCCGATTTCGAACGCCAGTTGATCGGCGTCAGGATGATGCCCGAGAACTGGCAGGCCCAATGCAGCGTGGCCGCCTGCCACCGGTTGCGCAGCACGCTGACGAGGTGGTCGCCCGGCTTCAGCCCCAAGTCGTCCAACGAGGTGACGAGGGCGGAAATGCGGGCATACCATTCGGCGTAGCTCAGCCGCACCTCGCCATCGACGATCGCCTCGCGATCCGGATCGCGCTCGAGAGCGGCCAGGAAGGTCGTACCGAGGTCAAGCATCTGCGTCCTCCTGCGTCACGTCGGGGGCGGCGGACGTCGCGTTTGCCTCCCGCAACCGTTTCTGTGCGGCGAGCGCCGCCTCCATGATGGGGGCATAGCCGGTGCAGCGGCACAGATGCCCCGAAAGCATTTCGCGAACGCGGTCCTCGCTCGCGTCCGGCTGGTCGCGGAAGAGCGCATCCAGCGTCATCAGGAACCCCGGCGTGCAGAAGCCGCATTGCAGGCCATGATGGTTGCGGAACTCCTCCTGGAGGACGCCGAGCGTCGCACCGCCGTCCGGCGACAGCGCCTCCACGGTGCGCACGTCGCATCCGTCCGTCTGGACCGCAAGCGCAAGGCAGGAGCGCGCGAGACCGCCGTCGATCTGTACCGTGCAGGCTCCGCACACGCCGTGCTCGCAGCCCACATGCGTGCCTGTCGCTCCGATCCGGTGGCGCAGGAAATCGCTCAGCGTCATGCGCGGCTCGGCCATGCCCGAGACAGGCCTGCCGTTCAGCGTGAACGTCACGCGGTGTTCTTCCTTCGCGCTCAGGCGCGGCATCGCATCGCCTCCTCGATCGTCTTGCGGCCGAGCCGGCGCACGAGATCGCGCCGGTAGCGACCCGTGGCATGAAGATCGTCGCGCGCGCCGAGATCCCACGCATACTGGTTGAGCGACGCCTCGAAATCGGCCGCGTCCGGCAGCGGCAACCGCCGCACGACCGGTACGTCGGCGACACCGCCGATGCCAAGCACGGCCCCATCGCCGTCGACCATCGCTGCACAAGCGACGATTGCAAAGTCGCCGTGGCTCCTGCCGACTTCGTCGAAGGCATAGCCAGTGCCGGCCCTGGCGACGGGAAAAGACACCGCCTCGATCATCTCGTCCTCGCCCTTTCCGGTCGCCATCATGCCGGTGAAGAACTCGGCGGCGGGAAGCGTCCGGCGTTTCCGGCGCGTGCGCAGATGGACGCTGCCGCCGAGGGTCACCAGCGAAAGCGGGAGTTCGGCCGAGGGGTCGGCATGGGCGACCGAGCCGCATACGGTTCCGCGGGCGCGGGTCTGCGCATGGCCAACCCAGGCGAGCGCCCGCGCCAGCATCGGCTGGCGGCGCGACAGATCCGCATGGCGCTCGAGCGTGGCCTGACGAACCGCCGCGCCGATGCGCAGCGCCTTGCCGTCGTCCTCGATACGACTGAATTCCTCGACATGCATGATGTCGACGAGGAGCTTCGGCCGCGCCAGCCGCATCGCAAGCATCGGCATCAGCGACTGGCCGCCGGCGACGATGCGCGCGTCGTCGCCCTCCGAGCGCAACGCGTCGAGCGCCTCGGCGGCATCTCTGGCCCGCAGATAGTCGAACGGCGCCGGTTTCATCGGCCGATCCCCGCCATCGCCAGGAGGCGCCGGAACGATCCGGGCAGACGGCGCCCACCGCCGCCGCCAGCCTTCGCCGCCAGCGCGTCGAAGAACCGGCCGATCACCACCTTGGCCGCGCCGTCGAGCAGCCGGCCGCCGATCGAAGCGACCTTGCCGCCCACTTCCGCCTCGTAGGCGTAAGCGATTGTCGTCCTGCCGTCTTCCTCGGCGAGCGTGATGCGGCCTGTGCCGCTGCCCGATCCCAGCGCGCCTTCGGTTGCGCCGGAAAGCGTCACCGATTCCGGCTCATTCAGGTCGGAAAGGGAGATCTTCGCCTTGTAGCGGCCCTTCACCGGACCGATGCCGAGCGTCACGTCGGCCCGGAATTCCGTATTCGATACCTTCTCCACGCCGTGTGCACCGGGGATCACCGACATCAGCATGTCGGGGTCGAGCAGCATGTCCCAAATCTTCTGCCGCGGGGCGGCGACGACGGCCTTGCCCGACCCGGTGAGCGGGCGCGCGCCGGCCTTCGCCGCCGACGGCCTGGGTGCTTGTGCCGGCGGGTTCGCCGGTTGCGGCTCCGCGCCGTGGACGTGGGGGGCGATCTTGGCCGGCGTGATCGGCAGCGTTACGTCTTCGATTCCGAGCGCGTCGGCCACCGCGTTGGCGATACAGACCGGCGTCGACATGGAGTTGCCTTCGCCGACACCCTTGGCGCCGAGCGGCGTGAAGGGAGACGGGCTCTCGTGGTGGAGGATGCGCAGCTTCG
>JBQCEN010000038.1:0-8323 GCA_051960215.1 Pararhizobium sp. | reverse complement strand
GAGCATTGCGGTCGCGCGCGACCGCGGTCTAAATATGCGGCGTCGTGAGTCGCGTTGCCGTTGGCAGACGCGCCTCGTCTGGTCGGAGGAGCGCCGCATGGTCCTGACGCATCGCATCGTCGCCTGTGCGGCCGGGCTCGGCCTCCTGTGTCTCGCCGGCTGCGCGACGAACAATCCCGATCCTGCCACGGCCGCTGCCGCACAGAAGGCGGGCAGGGGAACGGCGACGACGAACGCGCCCTTCGTGGAGCAGGGCGTCGCGCGCGCGACGGTCTATCCGCACTTCACGCCGCCGCAACCGGCGACGACGCAGATGACGGAGGCCGAAAAGCAGCAGTTCCAGGCGAGGATGGCGGCGAGCGTCTCCGCCAACGATGCGCAGGCGGCGACGGACGCCGTCGACTACAACGCCCGCATGAAGGCGATGCAGACGATCGCCGATCAGCATAGCCAGGCGACGCTGAAATCGATCGCGGGCAACGGCAAGAAGACCCCGCGCAAGCAAATTCAGGACTGACGGCCTTCGGCCTCTTGCTTCGGCGCCCGTTTGGTCGCAAACGATTCCCTGGTCGCTGCTTCGCCCGCAATTCCGACGATCGGGAACGCCCATGGAAGAGTTTCACAAGGTCCGCCGCCTGCCGCCCTATGTCTTCGAACAGGTCAATCGCCTGAAGGCCAGCGCGCGGGCCGGCGGCGCCGACATCATCGACCTCGGGATGGGCAACCCGGACCTGCCGACGCCGCAGGCGATCGTCGACAAGCTCTGCGAGGTCGTCAAGGATCCACGAACCCACCGCTATTCGACCTCGCGCGGCATTCCGGGACTGCGCAAGGCACAGGCGCGCTACTATGAGCGGCGCTTCGGCGTGAAGCTCAATCCGGAGAGCCAGGTGGTCGCCACCCTCGGCTCGAAGGAGGGCTTCGCCAACATGGCGCAGGCGATCACGGCGCCGGGCGACGTCGTGCTCTGCCCGAACCCGACCTACCCGATCCACGCCTTCGGCTTCATCATGTCGGGCGGCGTGATCCGCTCCATGGCGGTCGAGCCGAACGAGGCCTTCTTCCCCTCGCTCGAGCGGGCGGTGCGCCATTCGATCCCGAAGCCGCTGGCGCTGATCCTGAACTATCCGTCGAATCCGACGGCCTATGTCGCGACGCTCGATTTCTACAAGGACGTCGTCGCCTTCGCGAAGAAGCACGACATCATCATCCTCTCCGACCTTGCCTATGCCGAAATCTACTTCGGCGACGTCGCGCCGCCGTCGGTCCTCGAGGTGCCGGGCGCGATCGACATCGCCGTCGAGTTCACGTCGATGTCGAAGACGTTCTCCATGCCGGGCTGGCGCATGGGATTTGCTGTCGGCAACGAGCGGCTGATCGGCGCTCTGACGCGGGTCAAGTCCTATCTCGACTATGGTGCCTTCACGCCGATCCAGGTCGCGGCGACCGCCGCGCTGAACGGTGACGGGTCGGAAATCGCCGAGGTCCGCAGCACCTATCACAAGCGTCGCGACGTCATGGTCGAGGCCTTCGGCAAGGCCGGGTGGCAGGTGCCGCCGCCGGCCGCGACCATGTTCGCCTGGGCGCCGATCCCGGAACGCTTCCGCCATCTCGGCTCGCTCGAATTCTCGAAGCTCCTCGTCGAGAAGGCCGACGTCGCCGTCGCGCCCGGCCTCGGCTTCGGCGAGCAGGGCGACGACTTCGTGCGCATCGCCCTCGTCGAGAACGAGCACCGCATCCGCCAGGCGGCCCGCAACATCAAGCGCTTCCTTGCGTCGACGGACGAAACGATGCACAACGTCGTCCCGTTGAACGCCCGCCGCTGATCCGGCCGGGCCGCTGCACGCGCGGGGCGGTCGCCCCCGCTGCTTCCCGACGCGACGATCAGGTGGACTTGATGGAGAATGCCCTGAAAATCGGCATCGCCGGCCTCGGCACGGTCGGCGCATCGCTCGTGCGCGTTCTTGAGGAGCGCGGCGCCATGCTGGCCGACGTCTGCGGCCGGCCGATCGTCGTCACGGCCGTCTCGGCGCGCGACCGCAGCCGCCCGCGTGGCTGCGACGTCTCATCCGCCCGCTGGTTCGATGATCCGGTCGCGCTTGCGAACGAGAGCGACATCGATCTTTTTGTCGAGCTGATCGGCGGCGCGGGCGATCCGGCGGCGTCCGCCGTGCGCGCGGCGCTTTCCCGTGGCCTCCACGTCGTCACCGCGAACAAGGCGCTGCTCGCCCGCCACGGCGTCGCGCTGGCACGGCTTGCCGAGGAGAAGGGCGTCCTCCTCAATTTCGAGGCGGCCGTCGCCGGCGGCATCCCGGTCATCAAGGCGATGCGGGAGTCGCTGACCGGCAACCGCGTCTCGCGCGTCTACGGCATCCTGAACGGCACCTGCAACTACATCCTGACGCGCATGCAGAAGGAGGGCTCGACCTTCGCCGACTGCCTGAAGGAAGCCCAGCGCCTCGGCTATGCCGAGGCCGACCCGACCTTCGACATCGGCGGCCACGACACGGCCCACAAGCTCGCGATCCTGACGAGCCTCGCCTTCGGCACGGCGATCGCGCCCGACGACATCTATGTCGAAGGCATCAGCAACATCTCGATCGAGGATATCCGCGCGGCCGAAGACCTCGGCTATCGCATCAAGCTGCTCGGCGTCGCGCAGCGCACCGAGAGCGGCATCGAGCAGCGCGTCCACCCGACGATGGTGCCGACCGAATCGGAGATCGCGCAGGTCGACGGGGTGACGAATGCCGTCGCGATCGAATCCGACGTGCTCGGCGAGCTGATGCTGTCCGGTCCCGGCGCCGGCGGCAGCGCCACGGCCTCGGCCGTCATGGGCGACATTGCCGACATCGCGAAGAGCCGCCCCGGCATCCAGCACGTGCCGGCGCTCGGCACGCCGGCGGACAAGCTCCAGCCCTACAGACGCGCGCGGATGAAGAGCCACGAGGGCGGCTATTTCATCCGCCTGACCGTCGAGGACCGTGCCGGCGTCTTCGCGAGCATCGCCACCAAGATGGCGGCGAACGGCATCTCGCTCGAATCGATCGTCCAGCGTTCCAAGGAGCACGTCGCCTCCGACAAGCCGCAGACGGTGATCCTCGTCACGCACGCCACCATGGAGGCGGCGGTCCGCAAGGCCGTCGCCGGGATCGCCGAGGAAGGCTACCTCCGCGGCAAGGCGCAGGTGATCCGCATCGAGCGGCCGAAGACGATCTGACCGGCGGCGCCCGTGTCGTCTGCCCGTCATCCATCGCGTGAAGGGGGACGGGGCACTCGGGCACGCTACACTCGATTTAGTTGAGGAACGCGCAAAAAATCGTTTTAAAACAGGCACAAAATGCCGGTTTCGGACGTTGCGTCTCGCGAGGGCTCCGGGCTAAGGAGCAAGAGACGCGAAAACAGCGGGGACCTGATCATATGTCGACGGTGCATCTTTCTTCGAGCGGCCTCGATCGCATCCTGACGCTCGAGATCGCCCGCGTCACGGAGCGCGCGGCGGTCGCAGCGGCGCGGCTGCGGGGGCGGGGCGACGAAAAGGAGGTCGATCAGGTTGCGGTCGACGCGATGCGCCGCGAGCTGAACCAGCTTCCGATCGACGGCACCGTCGTCATCGGCGAGGGCGAGCGGGACGAGGCGCCGATGCTCTACATCGGCGAAGAGGTCGGCACGCGCGAGGGACCGAAGGTCGATATCGCGCTGGACCCGCTTGAAGGCACGACGATCTGCGCCAAGAACCTGCCGAACTCCCTCGCCGTCATCGCCATCGCTGAGGCCGGCAGCCTGCTCTACGCGCCCGACGTCTACATGGAGAAGATCGCGATCGGACCCGGCGACCCGGCGGGGACGGTGGCGCTCGAGGCCTCGCCAACCGATAACATCCATTCGGTGGCGAAGGCGAAGGGCGTCCCGGTCAACGAGATCACCGCCTGCATCCTCGATCGGCCGCGCCACGCCAAGCTGATCGAGGAAGTGCGCAGCACCGGCGCGGCGATCCGGCTGATCGGCGACGGCGACGTCGCGGGCATCATCCACACGACCGATCCCGACGAGACGGGCATCGACATCTACCTCGGCATCGGCGGCGCGCCCGAGGGCGTGCTCGCTGCGGCGGCGCTGCGCTGCATCGGCGGCCAGATGGAAGGCCGGCTGCAGCTCAACACCGAGGAGAAGGTGGAGCGCGCGCGGAAGATGGGCGTCGAGGACCCGAACAAGATCTATACGGCGCAGGAGATGGCGCGCGGCGACGTTCTCTTCTCCGCCACCGGCGTGACGGATGGAAACCTGCTTCAGGGTGTGCGATTTACGCGCCATGCCATCGTCACCCACACCATCGTCATGCGCTCCTCCTCGCGCACCGTGCGCGAGGTGCGCGCCCGACATCAGGACCTCACCAAGTTCGATTGACGGCGCATGCAGCGCCCGGAGCGGGCGCCGATGAGCGACGGCGTCGAACGCGCCTTTCTCGGCGTCGAAGCCTCGATCGGCGGCAACCGCTGGCAGCCGCGGCTCGACCAGGCGGGGCAGAACCGGGCGCTCGCCATGGCGCAGACGACCGGCCTGCCGGAACTGATCACCCGCGTGCTCGTCGGCCGCGGCGTCGCGGTCGACGAGGCCGAGGCCTTCCTCGACCCGACGATCCGCGCGCTGATGCCGGACCCGTCGACGCTGACCGACTGCGACCGTGCGGCGGCGCGCATCGTCGAGGCGATCGTCCGGAAGGAGCGGGTCGCGATCTTCGGCGACTACGACGTCGACGGCGCCGCCTCGGCCGCCCTGACGGCGCGGCTGCTCAAATTCTTCGGCAACCCGCACGAGATCTACATCCCCGATCGCATCTTGGAGGGGTACGGCCCCAATCCGGCGGCGATCGGCGAATTGATCGACAAGGGCGCCGACCTCATCGTCACGGTCGATTGCGGCTCGACGAGCCACGAGGCGCTGGCCGTTGCGGCCGGACGCGGCGTCGATGTCGTCGTCATCGACCACCATCAGCTTGGCTCCGAGCTGCCGCCCTGCCACGCGCTCGTCAATCCGAACCGCCAGGACGACATGTCGGGGCAGGGGCATCTCTGCGCCGCAGGCGTCGTCTTCATGGTCCTTGTGGCCGTCATGCGGCTCCTGCGCGAGAGGCGCTTTCCACGCGTCGGCGCACTCGATCTTCTCGGCCTGCTCGACCTCGTGGCGCTCGCGACCGTCTGCGACGTCGTCCCGCTCAAGGGGCTGAACCGGGCCTATGTCGTCAAGGGCCTGATCGCCATCCGGCAGATGGGCAATGCGGGGCTCGCCGCCCTCGTCCGCCGCGTCGGCATCGGCGGCCCGGTTACGCCCTATCATCTCGGCTTCCTGATCGGCCCGCGCATCAACGCCGGCGGCCGGATCGGCGACGCCGCCCTCGGCAGCCGTCTTCTGACGCTCGACGATCCGGGCGAAGCCGATCTCATCGCCGCCGAATTGGATCTCCTGAACCGCGAGCGCCAGGCGCTGGAGACGGCGATGCTGGCGGAGGCGGAAGCCGAGGCTCTGGCAGACGGCAAGGCGATGATCGTCGTCACCGCCCGCGACGGCTGGCATCCGGGCATCGTCGGCCTGCTTGCCGCGCGACTCAAGGAGCGGCTGCGACGGCCGGCCTTTGCGATCGCCTTCGATCCGTCCGGCAAGGGTAGCGGTTCGGGCCGCTCCATTCCCGGCTTCGATCTCGGCCGGATGGTGCGAGCCGCCGTCGAGGCGGGGCATCTGGTCAAGGGCGGCGGACATGCCATGGCGGCCGGCCTCACCGTCGAGCGCGCCCGGCTCGGGGCGCTGCGTGCCTTCTTCGAGGAGCATGCCGGCGAGGCGATCGGCCAGCTGACGGCGAATCACGTCTTGAAGATCGATGGTGCGCTCGCGGCCTCCGGAGCGACGGTGGACCTCGTCGAGATGCTCGAGAGGGCAGGACCCTACGGCTCCGCCCACCCCGCGCCGGTTTTCGCCCTGCCGGCGCACCAACTGGTCGGCGTGCGCCCGGTCGGCGCGAACCATCTCAAGGTGACGTTGGAGGCGCCGGGCCGCGGCCGGATCGACGGCATCGCCTTCAGGGCCGTCGGCACGGCGCTCGGCGAGGCGCTGCTGACGGGGCAGGGCAGGGCCTTCCATGCGGCAGGCTCGCTCTCGGCCGATCACTGGCAGGGCACGCGCCGCGTCCAGCTGCGTCTCCTCGACGTCGCGCCGGCCGTTTGACCGCAGCGGCGGGACGCGAATTCGTGAGGTCAGTCGGTCGATGTGGCGACAGGCGAGGTCTGGTTCGCAGGCGTCGCCTCGCCGGGCGCCCGCGCGGCGCGCTCAGCGGCCGTCTTGGCGGAAAGGTCGTCGAAGGTGTTCGGCAGCGTGCTGTAGGCATGGCCCATGCGCGGCGAGCAGCCGCTGACGCAGGCGCCGATGATCGCGATCGTGAAAAGCAACTTAAACATCGGACGTTTATTACCTCTCTCTGAGAAACCAGTCGAACGGCGTGCCGCGTTCCCGGAGATGGTACGCCCAAGGGGAATCGAACCCCTGTTTCCGCCGTGAGAGGGCGGCGTCCTGGACCGCTAGACGATGGGCGCTCAGTCCGCTGCGGCACATCGAAACGCACCGCAGTTATGCTTGTTCCTAGCCGACGCCGAGGCATCCGGCAAGTGGTACGCCCAACGGGACTCGAACCCGTGTTTCCGCCGTGAAAGGGCGGCGTCCTAGACCGCTAGACGATGGGCGCCCAAGACAGGGCGCTTATAGTCAGGTCGCCCTTGAGCCGCAAGCGGCCCCGCCGGCGAATTCGCGAAAAAGATGATGCATTTCAGCAGCGCAGGCGACCACGCCCGGCAAGGTGATCAGTGGCCGCGCCGGCAGCGCCAGTTCCAGTCGCGCTGTTCGCCGATGTCGACATGGACGGAATCGGTATGACAGTAGGTGCCGACGCCGCCCCGCCCGGGGATGCTTCGGACATAGCGCGCGATGTCCCACTTGCTGACGCCGTCGAGCTGAATGTCGGCGGCCTCGCACTTCATGTGCTCCGAATGCCGGACGCCGCCGACGGCGGCGTTGTGGGCAGGCCCGCGATAGCCCGAGGTGATGACGACCGGCTTGCCGAAGTGGTATTCGACCATCCGCAGGAGGCCGAGCAGGGCCGGCTTCAGGCAGGCCGTCTGCACCGTATCGCGCTGCTTGACGAGGAAATCCGGCGACAGCCGCGCGGCACCCGCCGCGGAAGCAAGCTGGATCTCACCCGGGCGAACGCCGCCGGTTGCGTTCGAGGAGCCGCCGAATTCGTAGATCGAATGCAGATGGACGCCCGGCAGCGCGTTGTCGTCGCCGGCGACCGCGGACGCCGCCTGGAGATGCGCATCGCTTTCCGCTGCGTCCGGTTCGTCGGAAGCCTCGTCGTCCGCTGCAGCGCTGGCAGCCTGCGAATTGCGCGGGGAAAGAAGCGAAATGCCGGGCGCTGCGCGGCCTGTCTGATTGCTCGAGAAAAGACGCGCAAGCGGAGAGGTCGGCTCGCCTTTTTGCGCCTGTGCCGCCGCGGGCTGGATGGCGGCCGTATGGATCGGGTCGGGTGCCGCGTCCTTGGCGGTCATCATGACGGTGCCGGTCGTCTGCAAGGCCTCGCCGATCGCCTTCGGCTCCTGTCCGGCGCCGCCCGTGGCCGCCGATGCGTCGGCGGTGCCATGCGGAGACGGTGAGGGGACGCCAACCCTTTCACCGGTATTCGCGATCATCGTCCGCGCTGCTTCGAGCGCCGGTGTCGACCCCTGCGGCTCGGCGAGTGCAAGCGCGCTGACGGGTTTGCTCGCCGTCTGGCTGTCGGATTTCGCCGTCTGCGGCGCCTCGTTCCCGCCGGAAGAGACGGTTTGCCCGTTCGCCGCGCCGTCGGAGGATGGCGAAGCACTGGAGCGCACCGCGGCATGCGCCGGATCAAGCGACTTTCCTGCATCGGCGAGTGTGTCGGCACCGGAGACGCATCCCGCCAGAGCGATCGCGGCGATGAGGCCGCCTGACGGTGCGATGATCGATCTGAGCGTGGCCGCTCGTCCCCGGCTGTCCCGCAACTCTCCGTCCCCGCTTTCGAACAAGACCTGCGCGACGTGTCCCCGCGCTTTCGATCTCGCTCATAAATTTCTGTGAACAAGCCAAACGGCGAATATTTCCCGATAGTTGTTTGGTAAATGGGGCGAAAGCATGTCCTGTCGGGAGCGGCCCGGAGAGCCGGGCCGCATGTCGCGTCCGTCCTACCAGGCGCCGGTGTTCGGCATGGATGCCCACGGCTCCTGCTTCGGCAACGCCTCACCCTTCTGCAGGAGTTCGATGG
>JBQCEN010000037.1:0-3796 GCA_051960215.1 Pararhizobium sp. | reverse complement strand
CGCCGCAAGCCTTGGTCTCTCGATTGCGGCAGCCAGCGCCTGTGATTTCCACAACACGTCAGCCTCGGCGAAGGCCGACACGCCGGACCCGATGACGGTCGCGAGTATAAACCAGGCCGCGCCGATGTCGAAGGCGACCGGCGAGGTCGCCAAGAAACTCGCCAATCCGGACGTCAAGGCGCCGGCCACCAAGCCCGCCGAAGCAACCGACTAAATCCCGCCCGCTCCAGAGGAAAAGGCCCGGCCATCACGCCGGGCCTTTTGTTCCGCGCCTAGCCTTCACCCCCTCTCAGTCGCGCTGCGCGTGCCACCCCTCCCCCTGAAGGGGCGAGGAAAGGTCGGCCGCAAGCTTGGCACCCTTCCTCGCCCCCGCAAAGTGGGGGAGAGGTGGCCCGGCGAAGCCGGGACGGAGAGAGGGGCTGATTTGCCGCTAGATATGGATCGGCTTGAAGAAGGTCGCGAGCGCGGCCTCCTTGACGGCTTCCGACATCGTCGGGTGGGCGTGGCAGGTGCGGGCCAGGTCTTCCGAGGCGCCGCCGAATTCCATCAGGACGGCGGCTTCGTGGATCATCTCGCCGGCGCCGCGGCCGAGGATGTGGACGCCGAGGACGCGGTCCGTCGCCTTGTCCGCGAGGATCTTGACGAAGCCGTCGGTCGCGAGCATCGCGCGCGCCCGACCGTTCGCCGTGAAGGGGAACTTGCCGACCTTGTAGTCGATGCCGGCCGCCTTCAGTTCCTCTTCAGTCTTGCCGACGGAGGCGACCTCCGGCTCGGTATAGACGACGCTCGGGATCACCTCGTAGTTCACGTGGCCGGCCTGGCCGGCGAGAATTTCGGCGACCGCCACGCCCTCGTCCTCGGCCTTGTGGGCGAGCATCGGGCCGCGGATGACGTCGCCGATCGCATAGACGCCCGGAACCGAGGTGCGGAAGTGATCGTCGACCTCGATGCGGCCGCGCTTGTCGAGCGCGATGCCCGCCTTGGCGAAGGATTCGTCGGCGTAGGGGCGGCGGCCCGTGGCGACGAGAACGACGTCGGCTTCGATCGTCCGCGCATCGCCGCCCTTGACCGGCTCGAAGGTGACGCTCGCGCCCTTCTTCGACTTCGCCACGCCGGTCACCTTGGAGCCCAGGTGGAAGTCGAGACCCTGCTTGCCCAGCATCCGCTGGAACTGCTTCGAGACCTCGCCGTCCATGCCGCCGAGCACGGTGCCGAGGAACTCGACGACCGTGACCTTCGTGCCGAGCCGGGCCCAGACCGAGCCGAGCTCCAGGCCGATGACGCCGGCGCCGACGACGACCATCGATTTCGGCACGCGGTCGAATTCCAGCGCGCCGGTGGAAGAGACGATGACCTTCTCATCGAATTCGACATCGACGCCCGGGATGCCGGCGACGTCGGAGCCGGTGGCGATGACGATCGCCTTCGTCTCGAGCTCCTTCGTCTCGCCCTTGTCGTCGGTGACGGAGACCCTGCCCTCACCGAGGACGCGGCCGGTGCCGATGAAGCTGTCGATCTTGTTCTTCTTGAAGAGGAAGGCGACGCCGTCGACATTCGCCTTCACGGTCGCGTCCTTGTGCCCCATCATCTTTGCGAGGTCGAGCTTCGGCGTGCCGACGCCGATGCCGAGCCGGTCGAAGTCGTGGCCGGCCTGTGCGAACATCTCTGAGGCGTGCAGCAGCGCCTTCGACGGGATGCAGCCGATGTTGAGGCAGGTGCCGCCGAAGGTCGGCCGCTTCTCGACGACCGCGGTCTTCAAGCCCAGCTGCGCCGCCTTGATGGCGCAGACATAGCCGCCCGGCCCCGATCCGATGACGATGACGTCGTAAGCCATCTTGTTCCTTTCCTTCTCGGGCGCCGGGGCGCCTGTCGTTGCGGGCAGCGATTCAGGTCGTACACGCGCGGCAGCCACTGACGCGGCCCCTCGCTCCGTCACCCCTTGTGCTCGTCACAGGGGTCCATTCCTATTCATCCTCCTCTCGGGGATGCCACCGATGGCGCAACCGTGCGGAGAACGGAACGGAATGGATTCCGGTGACAAGCACCGGAATGACGGCTGGGCAAAGGTGGCCCCGCCCTCACAAATCGAGCACCAGCCGTTCCGGATCCTCCAGCGTCTCCTTGACACGGACGAGGAAGGTGACCGCTTCCTTGCCGTCGACGATGCGGTGGTCGTAGGAGAGGGCGAGATACATCATCGGCCGGATGACCACCTGGCCGCCGATCGCCACCGGCCGCTCCTGGATCTTGTGCATGCCGAGGATGCCGGATTGCGGGGCGTTGAGGATGGGCGAGGACATCAGCGAGCCGTAGACGCCGCCGTTGGAGATGGTGAAGGTGCCGCCCTGCATGTCGGCCATCGACAGCTGGCCGTCGCGTGCGGCGCGGCCGAGGCGGGCGATCTCCTTCTCGATCTCGGCGATCGACATGCGATCGGCATTGCGCACCACCGGCACGACGAGGCCCTTCTCGGTGCCGACGGCGACGCCGATATGCGCGAAGTTCTTGTAGATGATGTCGGTGCCGTCGATCTCGGCGTTGACCGCCGGAAGCTCCTTGAGCGCGTAGGTGACCGCCTTCGTGAAGAAGCCCATGAAGCCGAGCTTGACGCCGTGCTTCTTCTCGAAGAGCTCCTTGTAGCGGGTGCGGAGGTCCATGACCGCCTTCATGTCCACCTCGTTATAGGTGGTGAGCATGGCGGCGGTGCTCTGGGCATCCTTCAGGCGCCGGGCGATCGTCTGGCGGAGCCGCGTCATCTTCACGCGCTCCTCGCGGCCGGCATCCTCGTCGGAGGAGGGCGCGCGGGCGACCTTCGGCATCTCGGCGGGCGCCGAGGGGCTCGCCCGCGTCAGCGCCTCGAGCACGTCGCCCTTCAGCACCTGGCCGCGCTTGCCCGACCCCGACACCTGGTCGGCCGAGACGTTCTTCTCCGCCATCAGCTTCTGGGCGGAGGGGGCCGGCGGCATGTCACCGGCCTTCGCTGCGGGTGCTTCGCGGAGGGCCGGCGCCTCGCCGGGGCCGGACGGGGTGGCGGGGGCGGCAGCCGAAGCGGACGCGCCATTGCCCGCCCCCTCCTCGACGCGCATCAGGAGTGCGCCGACCTCGACGTCGTCGCCTTCCTTGACCGCGATCTCCCGGATCACGCCGGTGACGGGCGAGGGGATTTCCTGCGCCGCCTTGTCGGTCTCCATCTCGACCAGCGATTCGTCGGTCTTCACGCGGTCGCCGATCTTCTTGAAGATCGTGCCGACCGTCGCCTGCGTCACCGATTCGCCGGCAGCCGGAACGTTGACGTCGACGAGCCTGCCGGACGCAGCCTTCGCCGGAGCGGCGGCAGCGGGCTTCTCGGGCGCCTTGGCGGCCGCAGCGCCCGGCTTCGCCGCGGCGCTATCGGCGTCGATCTGGCCGAGAAGCGCATTCACCTCGACGGTCTCGCCTTCCTTGGCGACGACCTCGGAGAGCACACCGGCGGCCGGCGCCGGCACCTCCAGCGTCACCTTGTCGGTCTCGAGCTCGAGCAGTGGCTCGTCGGCGGAAACCGTGTCGCCCGCCTTCTTGAACCAGGTTCCGACGGTGGCCTCGGTCACCGATTCTCCGAGCGTGGGAACGCGAATTTCTGTTGCCATTGTTCCAGTCCTTGGAAAGCTCCGCCGAGCTTTGTTCTTGCCTGATCGTCAGTCGTTGCGTCGTCGGGACCGCCACCGGCCGCCCCGTTTCGAATGTGCCGCCCGTCAGCCGCCGAGTGCGTCTTCGAGGAAGGCGGAAAGCTGGGCGAGATGCTTCGACATCAGCCCCG
>JBQCEN010000036.1:0-9003 GCA_051960215.1 Pararhizobium sp. | reverse complement strand
GATGTGAGCGGCGAGCGGATCGCACCGGCATATGTCCCGCGTCATCCGGCACCCTGCGACCAGGCGCCAGAGGTCACGCGGATCGTCGAGAAGGCGGCAGTCAATCAAAGGCTGTGCGAATGGGTCGGCTGTGCGCAGGGTGATGCGCCCGCGGCTTTCCGGACGATTCACGTTCGGTACGAAAGTGATCGCTTGATCCTTGAGAATCAGCAGACCGTCGGCATGCAGCGCGTAGCCGACGGGAGACATCAGGATCTGCACGTCCGGCACGTCGTCCGCGAATTCGGTTCGTACAAAGGCGGCGCAATGGGCGCCCGGCGTGCTCGCCGGCCCCCGACCGGTAAACATCCACGTCAGCCCGTACTGCAGCTTGCGGTACCAGCGCTGCGCGGCGTTGTATGTCGGCAGGTCCACCTCATAGGTCTGGTAGGCGCCGACGTGGTCGCGAAGGTTGCGTCCGACCCCCGGCACGTCCTTCTGGACCCGAATGCCGAGGCGGCGCAGATCGGCGGCGGGGCCGATCCCCGACAGGAGCAGGATCTGCGGCGAGGCGATGGCACCGGCCGCAAGAATGACCTCGGCCCGGCAACGGACAGTGGCGATCCCGCTCTTGTGCCGATATTCGACGCCGACCACCCGCCGGCGCTCGATAAGCAGGCGGGTCACATGCGCGTGGCTGAGAAGCCTGAGATTGGGCCGCTTCATCGCCGGTCGGAGATAGGCATTCGCCGCCGACCATCGGCGCCCCCGCTTCTGCGTGGCCTGAACCGGTCCAATGCCGTCGAGGTGCGCCCCGGCAATGTCGCCGTTGTAACTCAGGCCGGCATTCACTCCGGCCTCGATGAAGAGCGCGGATAGCGGATGATCGTCGCGCAGGTCCGAGACCATCATCGGCCCGCCGCTGCCGCGGAAGGCGTCGCCGCCGCGCTCGTTGTCCTCGCTGCGCCTGAAGTATGGGAGCAGGCTCTCGAAGTTCCACCCGGCCGCGCCCTCCGCCTCCCAGGCGTCGTAGTCCCGCGGATGGCCGCGCATATAGACCATGCCGTTGATCAGGCCGCTGCCGCCGAGTCCCTTGCCACGCGGCCAGATGTCCTTGCGGCCGCCGCGCGTCGGGTCGGGCTCCGTCTCATAGTTCCAGTCCCAGCGCGGATTGCCGAGACCATAGATGTCGGTCGCAGCCGGCATGGCGATGATCGGATGCCGTTCGCTGCCGCCGGCCTCGATGAGGAGCACGCGGCAATGCGGGTCTTCCGTCAGGCGATTGGCGAGCACGCAGCCGGCCGAGCCGGCACCGACGATGATGTAGTCGCAATCCTCCACGGCGCCGTCAGCCGTAGCTGTGATAGATCGTGCGGATCTGGGTGTATTTCAGCACGCCGTGCCGGCCGTCCTCGCCGCCCATGCCGGACTCGCGGTGGCCGCCGTGGAAGCCCTGCATGGCCTCGCCCATCGTCCGGTTGACATAGAGCTCGCCGCAGGCGATCCGCTCGGAAAGCCGCATCACCCGCCTGTAGTTCTCCGTGAACAGGAAGGCGGAGAGCCCGTAGCGCGTCTCGTTCGCGATCGCCACCATCTCCTCTTCGTCGTCGGCGACATAAATCGCGGCGACCGGGCCGAATATCTCCTCGCCCGCGAGCGGACCGTGCCGTGGCATGCCGTCGAGCACGGTCGGGGGGCACCACCAACCGCGCTCGAACGCCGCGCCGCTGAGCGGCCGGCCGAGGAGCCGTCGCGCGCCGGAGGCCTCCGCCTGCGCAATCGCTTTCAGCACCTTGTCGCGCTGTCCCCGGCTGACGAGTGGTCCCACGTCGGGGTCGCCCGACGGAGGCCCCACCACGAGGCCTTCCACCGCGGCGACAAATCGCTCGACAAAAGCGCGATGAACGGCCTTGTGCACAATGATCCGTTCAGCGCAGGTACAGACCTGACCAGAATTCTCGAAGCGGGCTAAAAGAAGCGCCGCGACAGCAAGGTCGAGATCGGCGTCGGGAAAGACAAGCGCCGGGGCGGAGCCGCCGAGCTCGAGCGCCACCCGCGTCAGGTTTTCGGCCGCGGCGGCCATGATCTTCTTGCCGGTGTCGCGGTGGCCCGTCATCGTCACCATATCGATGTCGGGATGGGTGATCAGCCTTTCTCCGACCGCCCTGCCGCCGGTCACGAGATTGAAGACGCCCGATGGCAGGTCCGCATGCGCGTCGATCGCCCGCGCCACGGCCAGCCCGCTCAGCGGCGCCTGCTCCGTCGGTTTGACGACGATCGTGTTGCCCGTGATCAGCGCCGGCGCGAGCTTCCTGATGAGAAGGTCGACGGGATAGTTCCATGCAGTGATCGCCGCCACGACACCGAGCGGAACGCGCGTCAGATGGATCGCCTCGCCAGCCGCATCCGCCGGCACGATCTCGCCTTCGATCCGGCGATCCCATTCGGCCATGTAGCGCAGATAGGCCGCGGCGTTGCCGACATCGTCGAAGGCCTTGCCCCGCGGCTTGCCGATCTCGGCGACGAGCGCTTCGGCGATGCTGTCCCTCTCGACCTCGAGCGCCGCTGCGATCCGGCGGAGTGCGGCGCCTCGCTCCGGAGCGGGCACGCGAGCCCACGCGGCGCCAGCGCTCCGGGCGGCGGTCACCGCCGCGTCGATCTCCTCGGCGCCGGCCTGGTCGAGGCAGGCGACGAGGCTCTCGTCGGCCGGGTTGACGACATCGAAACTCGGGCCGCTGCCGATTTGAAACTCCCCGCCAGCATAGACGGTCGGCAGATCGGCAAGTTCAGCGAGATCCATCTCCGCCCCCTGCTATTCGTCGCGTATCGCACGGACGGCCTGCTCAAGGCCGAAACGCAAGGCCGAGAGATCGTCGGTCACCGCCAAGAAGGCGATACCAAGCGCGCTCGCGAAGTCGCGGTCTTTGCGGCTTGCGACCGGCATCGCCCAAGGCTTGCCGGCACGATGTGCGGCTTCGGCGATCCGCCTGATGTCGTCATGGTCGGCACCATCAGCGAAATATTCGCCCCGGCCGCGCGCCAGCGACAGGTCGTTCGGTCCGATGAACAGGCCATCGACCGTCGGCAGCGCGGCGATCTCGTTGATCTCCTCGAGCGCCGCCGCCGTTTCGATCATCGCCCAGCACTGCGTACGGCTGTTTTCCGCAGCGACGAAGCGCGACGGCGCCGCGACGTAGTTGACGGTGCGCCCGCCACCATAACCGCGCGTGCCGAGCGGCGGGAACTTGGCATAGGCCGTCGCCTCGCGGGCATGCGCCGCATCCCTGATTTGCGGCAGGATGACCGCGTCGGAGCCGTAATCGAGCGCGTGCTGCACCGAGACCCGCTCGGCCGCATCGACCCGCGTGAACACCTTGAGCGATCGGGCACGGCAATAGCCGATCGAACGCGCCACCGAGGCGCTTTCGAAAGTGCCGTGCTCCATGTCGATGATCACCGCGCTCATGCCGAGGAGGGTCGCCATGTCGGCGGCGGCATCGTTCGGAGTCATCATCCAGAACGCGAGCTCTACGGCGCCATTGTTCATCTTGATCGTCGTCATTTTCACCCGCCGAAGTGACCGGCCATGGCGCCGCCATCGACCGGATAGCAGCCGCCCGTCAGGTAGCTTGCGCTCGGGGACGAAAGAAAGAGCACGAGGTGCGCCACATCCTCGACGGAGGCCGGACGCTGCGCCGGGATCGCCGCGCTCCAGGAGGCCGCTTCGGTTTTGCTCGCCACCGTCCGGAACATCTCGGTGTCGACGAGATGCGGCAGAACGGCATTCACCCGCACCCCGTCCTTGGCGTGGTCGAGCGCCAGCGTCCGCATGAAACCGATCATCGCATGCTTGTCCGCGCAATAGACGGCGCGTCGCTGGAAACCGGCAACACCCGCCGTCGAGGCGATCTGGATGAGCGACCCGCCGCCGCCACGCTCGAGCGCGTGGCGCACGAAATGCTGCGACAGGAAGAGCGGAGCCATGAGGTTCAGCTCGTTCATCATATCAGCGTGGCCGGCGTCGATGTCGACCGTTTCGATAGACCAGGACCGGCCGGCATTGTTGACGAGGCCGTCGATGCGGCCGAGCCGCTGGAGAGCGGCGGCGAATACCGTGTCCGCTGTCCCGCGTACGGAGAGGTCGCCGCCGATTGCATCGGCCTGATAGCCCTTGGAGCATAGCTTCGACGCCAGCGCCTCGGCTTGCTCGATCTTCACGTCCTGGATGCAGACGTGGGCGCCGTGGGCCGCGAAAGCTTCGGCGATGCCGGCGCCAATCCCGCCGGCCGCACCGGTCACCAGGACGCGGAAGTCCTCGAAAAGGTTGGGGCGGAAAGACGACGCCATCACACGGATACCCTCCAACGATTCAAAATGTCTTCGTCGATATCGAGCCCCAGCCCTGGTCTCTCGCCAGGCCGGACATGCCCATCCTCAAAGGTGAACAGGGACTGGCGGAGGATTTCGGTCTGCCAGGGATTGGGATCGAAGTCGCACTCGAAATAGTCGCCGTTCACCGTCGCGTAGAGCAGGTTGAGCGTGGCGGCGAGACTGACGGCGGTGCTGTAGTTCTTGCTGCTGAAGGCAAGATGGCGCATCTGCGCGTAGGCCGCGATCTTGCGCGCCTCCGTAATGCCGCCGACCTGGATGACATCCGGCTGGACCACCTGCACGGCGCCGGCGTCGATCAGTCGGGCAAAGCTGAACTTGCCGGTCTCCGTCTCGAACCCGGCGATGGGGATACGCGTGCGCGCCGCAAGCGCCGCGCAGCCGTCGACGTTCTCGGGCTGCGTCGGCTCTTCGAACCAGCGGATGTCGAGCCGTTCGAAGGCGTCGGCATAGGCCATCGCGGTGGGCGCATCGAGTGAGGTGGTCGCGTCGCACATCAGTTCGCCGCCCTCGCCGATCGCCTCGCGGGCGGCGGCGACGCGCGCGATGTCCTCGGCAAAGCCGATCCGCGTCGAAGTCGACGGAATGACGCCGGAATGGACGGCGGCGGGGATATTGCCGACCTTCATCTTGAAGGCGTGGTAGCCGAGGCTGCGCGCCTTCGCGACGTCGGCAGCAAGGTCGGATGAGCCGTATCCGGGGCGGTAGTAGCCGGAAGAGGCGTAGGCCTTGATCGGCCGGCCGAAGCCGCCGAGAAGCCGCCAGAGCGGCTGGCCGGCGATCTTCCCGAGGATGTCCCAGAGCGCGATGTCTATGCCGGAAAGACAGGAGAGCAGGATGCCCTTGCGTCCGTGATAGTAGGTCTCCTGGTAGACCTTCTCCCAGAGGTATTCGATCGCCCGCGGATCCTCGCCGACCACAAGCGGCTCAATCTCCTGCTCGATGACCGCGGCGCTGACGGCATGCGGCCCGCCCCACATCGCCGACTCGCCCCAACCGAACAGCCCCGGCTCGTCCGTGTGCACCTTGACGAGGAGCGCCTCGCGGGTTTGGTACTGGCCGCGCGCATAGGCGAGCGGATAAGGCATCTCCATGCGCAGCGGGATAGTTTCGATCGCCGTGATCTTCATGGCGCGCTTCACTTTCCGTCGTTCGTGAGGAAGATGAGCCGCTCCGGCGGAAAGGTCACCGAAACCTGCTCGCCTTCGGAGAGGTGGTGGTCGCCGTGCTCGCGCACCGTCAGCTCGAGGTTGCCGGCCTTCACCGCATATTCGACGACGCTGCCGAGGAAGCGGCGGCGCACGACCGCAAAACCCGCACCGTCGGCGCAGCGCGACAGCAGCACGTGCTCCGGACGGACGCTGAGGGTTATGGCGCCGGCCGCGACGCCGCAGGGCAGCGCGCCGAGCGGCAGGCGCAGCGCGCCGATCTCGAGCGCCCCCTCCGCGCCGTTCCGGATCAATCGGCCGCTGAGCACGTTGGCGCCGCCGATGAAGTCGGCCACGAAAGCCGTCCGCGGCCGGCGATAGAGGACCTCCGGTGAATCGAGCTGCTCGACCCGGCCCCTGTTCATGACCGCCACCCGGTTCGACAGCACGAGCGCCTCGCCCTGGTCGTGGGTGACGAAGATGGTGGTGATGCCGAGCTCGCGCGTGATGCGGAAGATCTCGTCGCGCATCTCCTCGCGCAGCTTCAGGTCGAGCGCCGAGAGCGGCTCGTCGAGAAGCAGGAGGTCCGGCTCGATGACCAGCGCACGTGCCAGCGCCACCCGCTGCTGCTGGCCGCCCGAGAGCTGGCGGGGGTGCTTGTCGGCATGGTCGGTCATCCGCACGATGTCGAGCGCGGCTGCAACGCGCCGGTCCCGGTCCGCCCGCCCCACATGGCGGGTCTCGAGCCCGAAGGCGACGTTCCGCGAGACCGTCATGTGCGGGAACAGCGCGTAGTTCTGGAAGACCATGCCGATGTTGCGGCGCCGCGCCGGAAGCCGCGTCACGTCGCGACCTGACAGCAGGATCCGCCCGTCGCTTGGGCGTTCGAAGCCTGCCACCATCCGCAGCGTCGTCGTCTTGCCGCAGCCCGACGGGCCGAGCAGGCTCAGGAACTCGCCCCGCTGCAGGTCGAACGAAACCCGGTCGACAGCTCGGAACGAGCCGAATTCCTTGCCAAGAGCTTCTACAGAAACCGTCACGCGTCTCTTCCGATCGTGATTGCCAATAGCGAGGGGCGCCCGCGCCGCGGGCGCCCTCCCCGCTCAATGTGCGTACTTCGCCTTCGCCTCGTCCCAGATCTTGACCATCCGGTCGTTCACCTTCTGGCCGAGGTCGTACTGGAACTGCAGCTTGCCGATGTTCTTGCTCGCCGAATCGGCGCTGATCTTCTCCTTGGTTTCGGCGTCCATCAGGGCGACGGCCTTGGAATTGGCCGGCGAATAACCGAGCTTCTTGGCGAGCATCGCCTGCATCTCCGGGCTGGTGACGAAGTTGATGAAGGCGTAGGCCGCCTTCGGATGCGGCGCCTGCGCGACGACGCAAGGCCCGTCGGACCAGCCCCAGAAACCTTCCGACGGATAGGCGAGCTTGACGTTCAGGCCCTTGGCGCGCGCCTGGCGGAAGCCGCCATCGTCGGTATCGGCGATCCAGATCTCGCCGTTTGAAAGCAGCTGCGCCATCTGGTCGTAGTGCTGGTAGATGGTGCGTGCCTGCTGGATGGTCTTGTCGACCGTCTTCTTGACGTTCGCCCACTGCTCCTCGGTGAGCGGACCATAGTTGTAGCCGTTCATGAAGGCAGCGCGCCAGATCTGCTCGTTGGCCTTGTCGATCCGCCCGATGCGGCCGTCATACTGGCCGGAGAAGACGTCCTTCCATGACGTGATCGGCGCCTTCACCTTGTCGGGCAGGTAGGCGATCAGGCCGTTGGCACCCCAGGCATAGGTCATGCAGTAGTGCCGGCCGTCCGGCTTCGCCTTCTGGAAGGGCGCGTAGAGGTCCTTGAAGGTCGAGACCTGACTGACGTCGAGCGGCTCGATGATCTTCTGCTTCATGGCGACGTCGTCGAAGCCGACGCCGAGAAAGACGATGTCGTAGGTTCCGAGCCCGGCGGCGTGGATCTTGTTGATCGCCTCCTGCTCGGAGCCGTAATAGTCGATGTTGACCGTCGTGCCGTACTTGTCCTGGAAAGGCTTGATCGCGAAGTCGACATAGTCGCCCCAGGCGAGCACGTTGATCTCGCCGCCGATCTTGTCTGCGGCCGTTGCTGCTCCCGTCGTCAAGGACATGGCGGCAGCGAATGCTGCGGCCAGCCAGATGCGATTTTTCATTTCTTCTTTCCTCCTATCACTTCACTCATCACCGCCGGCGCACCACACCCAGCGAGATGCCGCCGATCGCAAGGATCAGGGTTGCGGCGAGGATGAGGGTGGAGACGGCGTTGATCTCTGGGGTGATGCCGACGCGCACGATCGAGAAGATGCGGATCGGCAGCGTGGTGGTCCCCGGGCTTGTCAGGAAGAACGTGACGATGAACTCGCCGATCGAGATGGTGAAGGCGAAGAGCGCGCTGCCGAAGATGCCGGACGTGATGCCGGGCAGAGTCACCCGCCAAAAGACCCGCGCCTCCGATGCGCCGAGGCCGCGGGCAGCCTCTTCGAGCGAACGGTCGAAGCGCGCCAGCGAGGCCATCAGGATGAAGGTGCAGTACGGCATGGCGAGGAGCACGTGGCCGCACAGAATGGCGCCGTAGCCGGTTGAAAGCCCGACGGTGCGCGCGAAGATCAGCAGCGACACCCCGAGGATGATGCCGGGCGCCAGCATCGGCAACGTGGTCAGCACCAGGAAGACACGCTTACCGACGAATTCGTGGCGCACGAGAACGAGCGCGGCGAGAAGTCCGATGCCTGTGGCGATCGTCGTTGCGGGAACGGCGACGATCAGGCTGGTCCACAGCGCGTCGAGCGTCTTCGCGTTGCTGAACATCGCCCGGTACCAGTGCAGGGTGAAGCCGGACAGTGGGAAGCTGCTGATCGCGCCCTTGTTGAAGCTCATCAACACGACGAGCCCGATCGGCAGGTAGATCAGCACGAAGACGAGAATTGTGAAGCAGATAAGTACGACGCGACGCAAAGGCAGGTGGGTCATTCCGGCCTCCCCACAAGGCGACGGACATCGACGAGCGAACCGAGCACGAGGAGCGTCACCAGCAGGCTTGCGAGAAGCACCATCGACAGCGCCGAGCCCAGCGGCCAATTGAAGCTTCCGAAGGCATCGGTGATGAGGTTGCCAAACATGGTTCCGCTCAGGCCGCCGAGCAGGTTGGGCACGAGATATTCACCGACCGAGGGGATGAAGGTGATGACGCAGCCCGCCATCACGCCCGGAGCGACGAGCGGCAACGTCACCCGGAAGAAGCGGCGGTAGGGTCCGGCCCCCAGGTTCTCGGCAGCTTCGAGCAGCGACGGATCAAGCCGCTCAAAGGCCGCGTAGATCGGCAGGAGCATGTAGGGCAGGTAGATGTAGACAAGGCCGATAATGACGGCGGCCTTGGTGAACAGCAGTTCGACCGGCTGCAGCCCGAGCGCATGAAGCAGGTAGTTGAGGAGACCGCGCTGCCCGATCACCAGCGTCCAGGCATAGGTGCGGA
>JBQCEN010000035.1:0-8501 GCA_051960215.1 Pararhizobium sp. | reverse complement strand
ACGTCATCACGAAGTTCAACCACGAGAAGGTGAAGGATCCGCGCGATCTGGCGCGTCGCGTCGCCAACGTCCAGCCGGGCGAGAAGAGCTCGATCACGGTCTGGCGCAACGGCAAGGACGTCGAGATGCCGATCAACATCGCCAAATACGACGACAACACGACGGCGCAGAACTTCGGCAACGACAACGGCAGCCAGAACTCCGACCAGGGGATGGACGTCCCGTCGCTCGGCTTCAGCCTCTCCGACCTGACGCCGGACGTGCGCAAGAACTACCAGATCCCGGACTCCGAGAACGGCGCCGTGATCAGCAACGTCGACCCGAACAAGTCAGCCGGCGAGCACGGCATGCGCGAAGGCGACGTCATCGTTGCGGTCAACCAGCAGAAGGTCACCTCGGCGCAGGACGTCCAGAAGGCGATCAAGTCCGCCAAGCAGGACGGCCGCAAGTCGGTGCTGCTCCTGATCCAGCGCAACGGCAGCCAGTCCTTCATCGCCCTGCCGTTCGGCAACGCCTGACCCTCAGGGACTGCCCACAACAAGAATGCCCGCCCGGCCCTCAGCCTGGCGGGCATTTTCGTCTTTCCCGGCGCCCGGCGCAGCGACGTCGGGCCGCGGCTTCGCCTTATTTACGCATTCCATCGCAAGGAATTATCGGATATCCCGGCGTCGCCCCGGCGTCCGTCTTTCGACGCGTCCAACGCGCGTTCGAAGGCGCCCGCAACGAACGCCTTACCGCACGATCCGTCGCCCGAAGGGACCGCAATGGCGAAAGCACGCGCCGCGCCGAAAGACAGCCGGACCTGCGGCGTCTGCCACGAGACCAAGGCGCGCAACTTCTGCATGCCTGTCGAGCAGGTGACGCCGTCGGTCGCGGCGGTCCTCGACGCGGAGCGGCCGGACTGGAGGGCGACAGGCTGGATCTGCCGCAAGGACGTGCGCGCCTATCGACGCACGGCGCTCGAGGCGATGCTCCGGCGCGAGCGCGGCAAGCTGACGGAGCTGGACCGGCTGGTGGTGGACAGCGTCTCCGGCAACGAGATCCTCGCCGAGAACGTCCAGCAGAACTATGAGGACCGGCTGACCTTTTCGGAACGGCTTGCGGACCGGATGGCGACCTTCGCGGGCTCGTGGACGTTCATCCTCGGCTTCGTCGCCATCCTCCTCCTCTGGATGGCCGCCAACACCGTGCCGCTTCTCTTCAAGGCTTTCGACCCTTATCCCTTCATTCTCCTCAATCTGGTGCTCTCCTGCGTCGCAGCGCTTCAGGCGCCGCTGATCATGATGAGCCAGAGCCGGCAGGAAGCGAAGGACCGCCTCCGGTCTGAGAACGACTACCGCGTCAACCTGAAGGCCGAACTGGAGATCCGTCATCTGCATGAAATCATAGAGCATCATTTGACGAGCCAGTGGGAAAGGCTGTCGGAACTTCAGGAGATGCAGTTGGAACTGTTCGACGAGATCGCGGGTTCACGGCGGGGATGATCAGCAGATACCTCAGCCCCGAAGCGATGCGCTCGCTCTGGCAGCGGTTGCCGACACGCTATATCGGCCCGGCCATCGCCATCGTCGTGACGGTCATCGCCTTCTGGATGCTGCACAAGATGTCCGGCGAACTGAAGCTCGCCGACCTCAAGCGGGCCTTCGCCAGCCTGCCGACGCATGTGATCCTGCTCTCCTTCCTCGGTACCGCCGTCAGCTACTGCTCGCTCGCCTCCTACGACATCATGGCGACGCGCGTCGCCGCGGCGGGCCGCGTCGATTGGAAGATCGCCTCGATCGCCGGCATGGCCGGCTTTGCCTTCTCGAACTTCCTCGGCTTCCATCTCCTGACGGGCGGGGCCGTGCGCTACCGCATCTATGCCCGTCTCGGCCTCGACGGCGCGGAGATCGCACGCATCATCGTCCTCACCTGGTCGGGGCTCTGGCTTGCGATCACGCTGCTCGTCTCCGGCTCCGTGATCCTGAACCCTTACGGCATTCCCTTCATCCATGTGATCAACGTCTTCGTCGATCGCTTGGCCGGCGTCGTGGCGCTCGCCGGAATGGTCGCGCTCTTCGTCTATGCCGGCCGCAACGGCCGGGAGTTCGTCTTCGCCGGCTGGCGGGTCGCCCTGCCCGGCCGCGGTCCGCTGACCTTCCAGCTCGTCGCCGGACTGATCGATCTCATCGGCGCGACCTATGCGCTCTACGTGCTGATGCCGCCGGACCTGCAGCCCGGTTTTCCCGTCTTCCTCGTCGTCTACCTCTCGGCGATCCTCATCGCCGTCGTCAGCCACGTACCGGGCGGCATCGGCATCTTCGAGGTGGCGATGCTCGCCGCGCTTGGAGCCGACGGGCGGGCCGATGCCTTCGCGGCGCTGATCGCCTACCGCGCCATCTACTACGTCTTCCCGTTCGTCGTCGCCGCGCTGCTTCTCGGCATCACCGAGGCCGGCTGGCTGAAGCAGCGGCTCGGGCCCAATTTCGGCACGGCGTCGCGCTTCATGCGGCCGCTCGTGCCGCCGGTCGCCGCCGTCATCGTCTTCCTGTCGGGCGTCGTGCTCCTCTTCTCCGGCTCGATCCCGCACGAACCGATGGAACTCGCCTATGCCCGGCGCTTCGTGCCGCTCGGCGTGCTCGAGACGTCGAACTTCCTGGCGAGCCTTATCGGCCTCGGCCTGCTGGTCGTCGCCTCCGGTCTCAGGCGGCGCCTCTACACCGCCTGGATGACGGCAATGGCCATGCTTGCTGCCGGCGCCGTCTTCGCCGTGCTCAAGGGCCTCGACTACGACGAGTCGATCATCCTTCTCGTTGCCCTCGTGCTCCTCTTCATCTTCCGCAGCGCCTTCTATCGGCGCCGGCCGGAGCGGCTCTTCGTCCTCTCGACGCGGTGGCTGGCGCTGCTTGCCGTCACCATCGGCGCGATGCTCTGGCTCGGCTTCTTCTCCTACCGGCACGTCGCCTACGCCAACCAGCTCTGGTGGCAGTTCGCCTGGCACGGCGAGGCGCCGCGCTTCCTCCGGGCTGCCGTCGGCGTCGTGACGGCTGCCTTCTGCGTCGGCCTCGCCTCGCTGATCCACCGGCCGATGGCGCGCGCCCTTCCCGTCTCGACGGCGATGCCGGACACCGTGCGCGACATCATCGAGCGCTCTTCCGACGCGCAGACGAACATCGCCTGGCTTGGCGACAAGCTGTTCCTCGTCGCCGAGGACGGCTCGGCGTTCCTGATGTACCGCCGCTCCGGCCAGTCGCTCGTCAGCATGGGCGACCCGGTCGGCGATCCGCGCGCCTACGAGGAGCTCGTCTGGCAGCTCCGCGAGATGGCCGACCGGCAGGCGCTCCGGGCGGTCTTCTATGCCGTGAAGCCGCTCAACCTGCCGCTTTAGCTCGACATGGGCTTTGCGATCCTCATGCGCGGCGAGGTGGCGCGGGTGCCCCGCGCCGACTTCTCGCTCAAGGGCGCCACGCACCAGGAGCACCGTTACGCCGTCAAGCGGCTGGAGCGCGAAGGCCTGACCTTCGACGTGGTGCCGGCGGACCGCTTCGACACGATCGCCGGCGAGCTCGCGGATGTGTCGAAGCATTGGCTCGCGAGCAAGAAGGGACAGGAGAAGAGCTTCTCGCTCGGCTCCTTCGACGTCGACTACCTGAGGCGCTTCGATACGGCGGTGATGCGCAAGGACGGCCGGATCGTCGCCTTCGCCAACCTCTGGCGGACCGCCGACCACACCGAAATCTCGGCGGACCTGATGCGTTACGAGCCGGATGTCTCGAAGGTCATCATGGACGGGCTCTTCGTCCACATGATGCTCTACGGCAAGGCGGAGGGCTACACCTACTTCAACCTCGGCGCGGCGCCGCTCGCCGGTCTGGCGCAGCATCCGCTCGCCTCGACCTGGGCCCGCCTCGGCACCTATCTCTTCCGCCACGGCGAGAACTTCTACCACTTCGAGGGCCTGCGGGCCTTCAAGCAGAAGTTCGATCCGGTCTGGACGCCGCAATATCTCGCCTGCCCGCGCGGGCTCGCCATCCCGCAGGTGCTCCTCGACATCAACCGGCTGATCTCAGGCTCGCCCGTCGCGCTGCTCGGCCCGGGCACGCCGCGGCCGCAGCGTCAGCTCGAGTCCGAGCCGACGCGCTGAATGGACCCGGCGAGCGCGAGGGCGAGCCCAAGCGCCGATGCGGTTGTCATCACCATCTGGGGCAGGATCATCCATTCCAGCGACCAGGCCGCGCCCGAGCGCTCCTGCTCGTGAATCATGGCGTGATGCGCCCCCGAGACGTGCACGGCATTGAGCCGCGCCAGCGCGACGAGCGCTTCCGCCTTCACCGGATTGCGCTTGTGCGCCATGGCGGACGACCCGCCGCCGCCGGCCACTGCGATCTCGTCGATGCTGTTCTGCGCCATCAGCGCGACGTCCTGACCGAACTTGCCGAGGCTGCCGGTGACGGTCGACAGCCAGCCGGCGAGCCGCGCGAAGCGGTCGCGCTCGCTGTGCCAGGAGGTCCGCGGCGGCTGAAGGCCGAGCGCGGCCGCGAGGCGCTGGCGCACCGCCCGCCCCTTTTCACCGAGCCTGTCGAGTGTGCCGGCGGCGCCGCCGAACTGCACCACGGCGACCGATTCCTCGATGAGGGGGAGATCGGCGAGCCGCCGCAGCAGCGGCTCCCGCCATGTCCGCAGCCGATCCCCGGCCGTGATCGCGATCGCCGCCTGCATGCGGGTGCGGGCGAGCAAGGGCTTCCGGCCCTCCTCCGCCTCGAGCCGCTCGAACGTCGCGACCAGCGCCTCCAGCCGGGTGCGGCAGAGCGCCAGCGCGGGCCGCAGCCGCAGGACAAAGCTCGTGTCTATGAGGTCCTGGCTCGTCGCGCCGAAATGCAGCACCGCCGCGTGCGGCTCGCCGATCGTTTCCCGCATTTGGCGGACGAGTTCCGGCACCACGACGCCGTCGCGGGCCGTCGCCTCCCGCAGCCGATCCATATCCGGCCGAAAATGTTCGCAAAGATCCGCGATCGCGTCGGCCGCCTCAGGCGAGACGAGGCCTTCCTCCGCCTCGGCGCGAGCGAGCGCCGCCTCGAAGGCGATCATCGGCCGCAGCTCCGCCTCCGCCGTGAAATAGCGCGCCGCCGCGTCGTCGCCGAAGAGGCCCGAGAGAAAGGGATGATCGAAGACCGAGACCGACATCGCTATGCCCGCTCCAACGCAACGGCGATGCCCTGCCCGACGCCGATGCACATGGTAGCAAGGGCGTAGCGCGCTTTCCTCAGCGAAAGCTCGAGAGCGGCCGTGCCGGTGATGCGCGCGCCGGACATGCCGAGCGGATGCCCGAGCGCGATCGCGCCGCCATTGGCATTGACGCGCGGATCATCGTCAGGGATGCCGAGTTCGCGGAGCACCGCCAGAGCCGGGCTGGCGAAGGCCTCGTTCAGCTCGACGACGTCGAAATCCGCCTGCTGCAGCTTCAGCCGCGCCATCAGCTTCGCCGAGGCCGGCGCAGGACCCATGCCCATGATGCGAGGCGCCACCCCGGCCGCAGCTCCGCCGAGGACGCGGGCGATCGGCGTCAGGCCGTGCCTCCTCGCCGCCGCTTCCGAGGCGACGATCAGGGCAGCCGCGCCATCGTTGACGCCGGAGGCATTGCCGGCCGTCACGGTGCCGCCTTCACGGAACGGCGTCTTCAGCGCCGCGAGCGCCTCCAGCGACGTCGCGCGCGGATGCTCGTCCCACTCGACGACGACCGGCTCACCCTTGCGCTGCGGGATCCAGACCGGCGCGATCTCCATCCCGAGCCGCCCATTCGCCTGAGCCGCGGCCGCTTTTTCCTGCGAGCGGAGCGCAAAGGCGTCCTGGTCGGCGCGGGAGACGCCGGAGTCGGCTGCAACGTTCTCGCCTGTTTCAGGCATCGAATCAACGCCGTATTGGCGCTTCATGATCGGGTTGACGAAGCGCCAGCCGATCGTCGTGTCGTGGATTTCCGCGTGGCGCGAGAAGGCGGTCTCGGCCTTCGGCATGACGAAGGGCGCGCGCGACATGCTCTCCACGCCGCCGGCAACGATCAGCTCCGCCTCGCCCGCCTTGATCGCCCGCGCCGCCTGGACGACCGCATCCATGCCCGAGCCGCAGAGGCGGTTGATCGTATTGCCCGGCACGCGTGACGGCAGCCCGGCAAGCAGCAGGGCCATGCGGCCGACATTGCGGTTGTCCTCGCCCGCCTGGTTTGCTGCACCGAAGGTGACGTCGTCGACCGCCTCCCAGTCGACGCGCGGATTGCGCTCGATCAGCGCCTTCAGCGGGATGGCGGCGAGGTCGTCGGCCCGCACCGATGCGAGCGCGCCGCCGAAGCGGCCGATCGGCGTGCGGATATAGTCGCAGATGAAGGCGTCGCTCATCGCTTCGGCTTTCCTGTCGCCGCGTGCGCCGCCTTCGTCCGCTCCTTGAGCGCGCGCAGGGTCGCAAGCTCCCGTTCGCTCGGCGCCGGTGTCGCCTCGACCTCGTCGGCGTACTTCACTCTCCAGCCGCAGGCTGCCTGCACGGTCTCGCGCGTCACTCCCGGATGGAGCGAGACGACCGTGAACTCCTTCGTCTCCGGGTCCGGCTTCCAGATCGCCAGATCGGTGATCAGGAGAGTCGGGCCCTTGGTCGTGATCCCGAGACGCCGGCGATGGTCGCCGCCGTCACCATGGCCGAAGGAGGTGTAGAAGTCGATCTTCTCGACCATGGCGCGCAGCGACTGCTTCATCGTGATGTAGACCTCGCCGGAGGACGAGGCGATCTCGGGCGCGCCGCCACCACCCGGCAGCCGGGTCTTCGGCCGGCCGTAGTCGCCGATGACGGTCGTGTTGATGTTGCCGAAGCGGTCGACCTGCGCCGCGCCGAGGAAGCCCACGTCGACACGCCCGCCCTGCAGCCAGTAGCGGAACATCTCCGGCACCGACACAGTCGTCAGCGCCGTGTCGCACAGTTCGCCGTCGCCGATCGAGAGCGGCAGCACGTCCGGCGCCGTGCCGATCGTGCCGCTCTCGTAGATCAACGTGATGTCGGGCGCATGGGTGAGACGCGCGACGTTGCACGCCGCCGACGGCGCGCCGATGCCGACGAAGCAGACGTCGTCATTGCCGAGCGCCCGCGAGGCGGCGAGGGTCATCATCTCGTCGGGCGTGAAGCCGAGGGCGTCCATCGTCTAGCTCCCCAGGTTCGCGACGCGCTCGGCGAAGACGTCCGGCGTCGCGTCGAGCACGTTCCGCTTCATCCAGCCGAGGAAGGTCTCGCGGTCGGCGGAGATCGCGTCCCATTCGAGATACGCGGCATTGTCGCGGGCATAGCAACCGTGGGCATAGGAGGGATGCGCACCCCCCGGCACGACGGCCACGGCCTTGATCGTCCAGTGCGGCAGGATGCAGGCGTTGGGGTGGGTGTCCGTGAAATCGTCCACGACCGCCTCGACCGTCACGACGGCGCGGCGGGCGGCGAGCACCGCCTCCTTCTGCACGCCGACGATGCCCTCGACGAGGACGTTTCCCTTCCGGTCCGCCTTCTGCGCATGGACGAAGCTGACATCCGGCCGAAGTGCCGGGACCGCCGCGAGGCGCTCCCCCGTGAACGGGCACGTCATCGACCTGATGTTCGGATTGACGTCGGCGAGGCCGGCGCCGAGATAACCGCGGAAGACGGCGCAGGGCAGGCCCGCGGCACCCGCCTCGTAGGCATTCGCCATCGCGGCATGGCTGTGCTCCTCGATCTCCGGACGGTTCGGCCAGCCGTTCTCCACCGCGTCGCGCAGGCGCCGCAGCAGGCCGACACCCGGATTGCCGGCGTAGGAGAAGACGAGCTTGCGGGCCATCCCCATGCCGATCATCTGGTCGTAGACGATGTCCGGCGTCATGCGGATCAGCGTCAGGTCCTTGCGGCCCTGGCGGATCGCCTCATGTGCCGCCGCATAAGGGATCAGGTGCGTGAAGCCCTCGAAGGCGACGGCGTCGCCGTCCTTCAGGTTTGCCGCCACCGCCTCATGCAGCGTCTCGAATATCGCCATGCCGACCGCCCCTGGATCGTCTTCGTGTACGTTGAATCGCGAAAGCGTCCATGTCTTTGTTCATCACATTTTCAAACGAAAGCCGGTTCCCACTTTTCCTGGAAACCCTCTAGATGTCGAAGAAGACCGTCTCGTTCTCGCCCTGCAGGCGGATGTCGAAGGTCACCGTATCGCCATCACGCCGGCCGATCAGCGTCGGAATGCGGTTCCGATGCTCGATGCGGCGGAGGATCGGGTCCTCGGCGTTCGCAGCCTCCTCGTCCGGGAAATACATGCGCGTGTTGAGCCCGAGGTTGATGCCCCGCGCGACGATCCAGAACGAGATGTGCGGCGCCATCATCCGGCCGTCGGGGAACGGCACGCGGCCGGGCTTGATCGTCTCGAAGACGAACTCGCCGGTCTCGAGGTTCGTCGGGCAGCGGCCCCAGCCGGCGAAATGCGGATCGGCCGTCCCGCGCAGTTCCGAGGGCGAGTTGTAGAGGCCGTCGGC
>JBQCEN010000034.1:0-17735 GCA_051960215.1 Pararhizobium sp. | reverse complement strand
CGACGAAGGGCAAGACTGGCCGGCCGACGAGATCGGAATCTTGCGCCATCTGTACGGGCCAGAGCGACTGACGGTTTCAGATGGCGTTGATCAGTATGTGCGGGAATCGGTGGCCGACTGGTCGCAGGGTGTTCCGAAGACATCGTTGCGAGCAAGGCGGCTGACTCGCTGCATGCGCATGAAGGCCAACCTTGCCGCCTTCGTCAGCGACATGGCGGCAAGTTTGGGTATCGAAGATTGGGATCTCGAACCGAATAGCGATGCCCCTGGCGGTCGGGTGATTGTCGTCGAGGGTGATTTGGCCAGTCGGCCTGAACTCTTGCAGGGATGGTGTGACGATGCGCGCGCTCTTGGAAACGCGCCGGTCGACCTGCTCGCCTGCGTTTCACCCGTCATGGTACCGCCTGGTCCGTCAGGCCAATTGTGCCGACCCGCCGCAATCTACGAGCGCAGCGGCGGCATGGTGTGGGACGGAACGAGCCGGGACGTTCGCGAGCATTTTCCCACGCACCGCGATCAACTGCGGTTTGTACAGTACGACTCCTGCCGTGGGCTGGAGGGTTGGACAGTCATCAATTTCCAGCTCGACACACTGTGGGACTACAAGCGTACTCAGTGGTTCTCCGAAGGTCACGTCGTTGATGACCTCTATCGCACCGCCGAGGAAACGGCCGCGCAGCACGCGTCCCGCTGGGTGATGATCCCGCTCACACGTGCGATCGATACCCTCGTACTCAACATCAACGCCCAATCGGGGTTCGTAATGGACGCACTGCGCATGGTCCATGACAAGCGACGTGATTTTGTGGACTGGGTCGCTTTGGCCTAGCCTGTGTTGGTAGATCGGCGCCTCTAGGTAAGGACCATGGTTTCATCTTTAGACGAAATCCTAGAGGCAATATCCAGCCCGAGCGAGCGAATGGATTTAATCGACAATGCGCTTCGCCCCCCGGAACCTCAGTTGCTTGACACTTGCATTCTCCAAAACCTCGACTGGGTCGATCGACAGTTGGAAGACAAGGGGCAGGTAGTGTGGGACGATGCCGCACTGCTCAATCTCGCTAACGACTACGGTGTCGAGATAGCCAATGACCTTGTCGATCTGGGTGTGCTCTACAAAGAATTCGAGGATCGCGGCGGGTATCCTTGGCTGGTTTGCGGTGTGAATTCCACAGAAGCGTCGCGCTTTGGCGGTGCGAGAGGTTTGCGGCTTAACGACATCGTCGGTTTTTTCGGACGGCATCAGCAAGACATTTCGAACAAAGCCTACCCCGGCGTGCCCATTGGCATGCTGACCGCGACGGGTTTGTTGCGGGTGTCTCCACTCATTCTGAAAGGCTTAGGAGTGGGGTCGCTAGATGAGGTTTTTGCCAAAGACGGACCCCTGTCATTTCTGGGCGACGAGGGAGATCGACGTGTTGCAGGTTACGCTGTCGTGTCGAATATTCCAGCGGTACTAACGACAGATCGGAAGACATTCTGGAAGCACCGGGAGCGCTTGAGCGATTTCGGTGTTGAAATAATACGGCCCAGCGAATTGTTGGTGCGCTATGAGCCCTATTGGACGGCCCTCGCTGGTGAGTTCTCGCGTAGGAGAAGCGAAAGTCGCGATGCGTCCAAGGACTGGCGGTGATCAGGAAGGGTTAGGGCGAGTCATCGACGTCGAGAATCGCCAACGAAAGCTTTCACGATGATTATCTCACCGCCGGTCAGCGAGATCTACGTGCATGTGCGACGTGACCTTGCCGATGCCGGAGTTCCTTTGAAGGCCGTTCTAGAAGACGTCAACCTGCGCATCCGGTCGCGAGGCGGAATCATTCTCGCTGACCGGCAGATTCTTCGGATGCCGATTGGGAAGGAATGGGGTGTCCACACCTTTTTCGATGAGGAAACGACGACACCTTTTGAACATTTGAAGCAGGAGTGGGGCGATGCACAGCGCCGCTATTTCACCGAGTTGTGGGGCTTAAGCGATCCATATCAGTACTCAGAAGAGCCGGTTCCCTACGATCGATACTGTTTCGGGGCGTATCTGCCACGCCCGTTTCTGAGCGGCACGGAGCGCGCACTTGCGGTAATCGAGGCCAAGCGCTACGATATGTTGTACTATTGTCAATGTCACTCGGGTGCGGTGGTCTACACGACGGCTCGACGAGTAATTTGCATGGACTGCGGCAAACTGCATTGCGTTCTCGCTGCACCCCTGCAAAGCGCATTGGGGCGGGCTTCACAGAACAACATTGGCGGACGCTTTTTGATGAGCACGGTGTTCTGCTGGACGATGACGCTCACATTCCCACGATTGAATATCAGGACATCTACGCTGCTGAGAAGGTGTGGGAGACCGATGTATGGGAGAACATGAGTTCGCACATAGAATTTTTCTCTCGTGGCGATCCCGAAAAGGTCGCAGAATGGCGCGCAGGCGAAGTTAGCATTGAAGATTTCATGGAGGCGGGCTGGACCCAAGCCAAATCTCCACCACCACTACTCCCGGCGCAGCTTTCCTCCGACCTGTTCGGCGTAGACATCACTGAAAATGCGGTACAGTCCTTCAACGCCGCGGCTGAAGCGTATGGCGAGAGCCACACTGATGGTGACGCTCTACGGCGAGGGGTACTGCATCTCTTTCACGCCCTTGAATTGATACTCAAGGTGCGGCTGGAACAACTCAGTGGACGGGCGGATACAACGCATCTCAACAATACAGCCGTTCTCAGCGCACTCAATGCGATGGGCGTCACCCTCGCAACTGACGATCTGGACGCGATTGCCAATCTGCGGCGGCTGCGCAACAAATTGCAGCATGGCGGCGCGCGATACGGTTATCGCGAAGTGCGGGTGCTGCTAGCCAGAACGTTCTTTTTCATCGATGCGTTTTTTAAGGACGAGTTCGGCGAGTGGATCGGTGAGATCGCTGAGCAGCCGGGCTGGAGTGCACTATTGACCATCCGCTCGATCAAAAAGAACGCCGAGAATGAGGTAGCGAAGCGGATCAGGCTGGCAACCTTCCAGGCGCAGTGCACCGTCGAGCGCTGCCCTGACCG
Source organism: Pararhizobium sp. (assembly GCA_051960215.1). GTDB lineage: Bacteria > Pseudomonadota > Alphaproteobacteria > Rhizobiales > Rhizobiaceae > Pararhizobium_B. The sequence goes on along the minus strand of JBQCEN010000034.1, from coordinate 14,688 downwards.
CAAACAAAAATATGTGGTGCGGGAGGGTAAGAAAGCAGGGTTCTGCCTGTACTGCAGGCGCGTGCCGCGCGCTGCTTAGTTAGCAAGCCAGAAGATGGGAATTTGTAAGACGGCGGCGTGTTTGCTAATGCCCCCCCACTCGTATGGCAGCCCGCAGGGCTCGGCGTATTCCTAGCTTCTATGCAGCGAGGCGGGGATCCGCTTCACCTGCTGTCCCCACTGCCGCCTTTAAGAATTGTGCGAGTGCCGCTTTTCGTGAGTGGCGATCGAGCGCATAGGCCGTCTGCTGGAATTGGACACCGTTCAGTAGCCCGTGAATGTAGCCGGAGATGGTATCGGCCGCCATTATAAGGGCGGTGTCGAGCGTGTGGATATACTTGCTCGTGACTGAGCCCTTCGAATGGCCTACCAGGGCGGCGATCGTCACTTCCGTGAAGCCGAGATGGTTGGCGATGCTCGCGAAGCTGTGGCGGAGGACATGAGGCGTCACATCCGCCAGCGGAGAGCCTTTGAATATCTGTTCCCAGTGGTTTGCGAAGCCACCAAAGGCGCCATCCTCCATTCGGGGACCGGGGAACACATAGGTGCCGGAATGGTCCCTCCGTCGCTCCTCGAGGTATTCGACGACCGGGAGACCAATCGGACGGATCGAAGCTCCCTCCTTGCTGTCGACGAGACGCAAGCAACTGGAGTCGGTGTCCGTCTCCTTCCACATCAGTTCTATGATCTCGGACCGGCGGCAGCCCGTGAGGGCGATCTGGCGAATGATCTGCACGGTCGTAGCGTATTTTTCATTGACGGCGGCCTCGCGGAGCATCTTGCCGAGAATTCGATACTCGTCCTCAGTGAGCCGGCGGTCACGGACCTGGTCTTTGGGTTTGCGCAGACCGTGCGCGGGATTGTGTTCAATGATGCCGGCCTCGACGGCGTAAGTGAGGATGCCGCCAAGCAGCCCGACAGTCCGGGTCGCGGTACCCGCGCCACCCCGTACGATCGCTTTGCCACGCAGCTTGCCGGTCTTGACGGAGGTGCGGGTCTTCCCGGCCATGATGTCTTTGAGAACCTTGTTGATGTCGGCTTTCATGAGGTCCTTGACCCGTCTCGTGCCGATGAGCGGGATGATGTGTCGGTTGATGCGACCGGTGTCGGTGCCGACGGTCGTAGACTTCTTCGGACGTCCACCCTTCCCGAGGATAAGACCTGCTTCGAGGTCGGCGATATACCGCGCGCAGAGTTCCTTCACCGTGATCGCCTTGTGGTCGAGTTGCCGTTCCTCTGCTGGGTTGTCGCCGCTGGCAACGCGACCGAACTGAACTTTCGCCTCCTGCCGGGCGGTGTCTGGTGTCACACCCCGTGGAGGCCGATCGTGTACCGTCGCGAGCGTCCAGCCGCGCGGTACTGGATCACATAGCTCCGCTTCCCCGAGGTGAAGTCGCGGAGGCCAAAACTGGGTAGTTCATCATCCCAGATGACGTAGTCCTTTTCGCGGGGACCTGCGGCGTCGACGATCCGCTTGGTGATCTTAGTCATGGCGTTCCGTCCGATCGGCCTCAATCTCTCGCGTAAGCACCACATAAGCACGCGGGAGGAAATCGTAGCGTAGGTTCGGATATGATCGTGGAAGCGCGATGTCAGAAAGTCGAGTGCTTTCAGACAGATAACGTACCATGGCGTACCCTCTCGCGTTTTTCGGAGGGCTACTCTAAATTTCTCCGAAGGCAGAGGTCACAGGTTCGAATCCTGTCGGGTGCGCCAACAAAACCAAGGGTTTGCCGAAGTCCCTGAAAAATCAGCGGATCACCACTCACCAAATACTCACCAGCAGCGCCGATCAGACGAACAGGAAGCCATTCGGGCGAAGCCGCTCGTATGGTGACGGCGCATTGTCCTTCGTCAGCATCCGGCCCATCGCCATGATCAGCGCCACCGGGCCGTCGATCTTGTTCTCCGGGCGCTCTTTCCGGGGATAGACGTTATCCTTTGCGTCGGGCTTGGCGACGACATTCGACAGCATCCACGTCATCGCCGGATCGCCATCGTGAGCGATCTTGCGCGAGCGGATCAGCCCTTCGACTTCCTTCAGCGGCTCCGACATGGTGTTGACGATTTGCCGATATTCGACGCAAGGCACGCCATGCCCGGATAGTTCGGTCATGAGCATGGTGGCCTGCCACGGATCAAAGGCCACTTCCTCAATCTGGAACTTGCTAGACAGGTCGAGGATGTCATCGCGGATGCGGCCGAAATCGATCATGTCGCCTTCGGTGACGATCAGCCGGCCTTCGGTGGCCCAAGTCTGATAGTGCTGGTTTTCGCCCAGCTCGACGGTCTTCTCCGGCAAATACCAGCGGCCAAATGAGACGAAGCCGCCGCCCTCGCGCCGGAACAGGATCACCATTGCGGCGATGTCCACCTTCGAAGCCAGGTCGAGGGCGATGATGCAGCGCTGCCCGGCGAAGTTATCGATCTTCATTTCCGGCACGGCGGATTCGTGCCAGCGCTGGATATTGAAATAGGCTTCGCGGGCCTGCACCCATTCGTTGAGGTGCTTTGTCTTGAACGCCGACACCTTGCGGGCGTTGTTCACCGCGTCCCGCTGCGCTCGCAACAGGAAGTCAGCCTTCACCGAAACCTCATAGTTCGGGTTGGCCTTGATCAGCGCGGCTTCGGTCGTCCAGTCGTCGCCGGGATCGATGCCGTACATGAGGGCGAACAGCTCGTCTTCCTCGACCACGCCTTCAAGCACCCGGCGAGCCTCGACCACCGCCGCGTAGCAGGGGCCGGAGACGTTCGCGCCGGCCGTGGTGATAATGAGTTGCAACGGCTGTTCCCGCGCACCCATGCCGGTTTCGATGCTCGACACCTGATCGTCGGTGTCGTGCTCGTGATATTCGTCGTGAATCGCGCAATGCGGCGAACTGCCATCGCCGGGCCGGCCGACGATCGGTTCGAAGCGACTTTCGTTGCCGAGCACATGCAGGTTCGAAGCGTTCACTGTCAGGCCGACAGCGGAGCATAGTTGCGGCGAGCGCAGCGCCATGATGCGCGCCGGCCGGAAGACTTCCCATGCCTGCCGCTCATTGGTCGCGCCGGAATAGACTTCCGCTCCGTGCTCGCCGTCGAAGGTGAGCATGTAGAGACCGATCGCCGCCGCCCAGGCCGACTTGCCGTTCTTTCTCGGCTCCAGGATCAGAGCCTTGCGGAAGCGACGATAGCCGTCCGATTTCCGCAGCCGTCCGAAAAGGCACACCGTCTTGAAGCACTGCCAAGGTTCAAGCTTCAGCTTCTCGCCAGCCGATGCCCATTTGCCCTTGGTGTGCGGCAACAGCTCGATGAACCGGCATACCCGTTCGGCCTTCTCGGCATCGAACCGGAAGGGATATGCCCTCGCTTTCGACTTCTTCAGGTCATCAAGGTGCCGCGGGCACGCCAGGCGCACCCACTTGTTCGCCGGTTTGGTGCCGGCGACGACAGCGCGCGCGTAGCGGTTCACCGCATCAACATGTGGGTGTTTGTCGGCTGCCATCGATCATCCCAGCAGCGCCTTGAAGGGGTTAGCCTCGGGTTTCTTGTTCGCCGACACCTTGGATCGTGCGGCCGGCGTCAATCCGAACTCGCCGAGCAGGGATTGCGCGTGCCGCATCGCCTCGCTGCGTTGGGCGACGGCCGGGTGTCCTTTAATTTGCTGACTGGTGACGCGCCCTTCGCCGTCATACTCGGCAGAGCTGACAAAGGTCCGGCCACCATCTTCGATCACAGCGGTGCAGATTTCCACTTCCTCAAGGCGGGATGCCGCAAGCGCCAGCGCCGCCGTGTCGCTCGCCGACGCGATGCCCATTTCCTCGATGACGCTCACCAGGCCGGCGAAGATTTCCGCCGCGCGTGCCGAAAGCCAATCCGGCGGCACGGGAAGATCCGATGCAGCGACCGGCGCGTCGGCGTTCATCCGGCAAGGCTGGGCCGTCCCGGCGACAATCTTCAGGTGATCAGGAATGCGCTTTCTACCGGCCATCAAAATTCACCTTCATTTTGCACGCGCACGAAGTTGACCCCCCGACGGTCCCACCCCCCAGCCTGTCGAAGCTCGAATAGCCCCCTCTCATTTGCGCGCCTCGATGTCCCTGCCGAAGCCGCCTTCGGTCGCCACGGCCTTGCGGCTGTTGCAGGGCAGGCAGAGCGGTTGCCAGTTCGATCGATCCCAGAAGAGACGCTGATCGCCCTTGTGAGCGATGACGTGATCCACCACGGCGGACGGCGCACCACACCGACGACAGGTCCGGTTCACGGCGAGGAACGCCTTCGCCTCTACATCCCATTCGCGGGTGTAGCCGCGCTGCCTCGCGTTCGGCCGCTTGGCCTCGCTGGCCTTGGCGCATAGCGGGCAACGGCTGCCTCGAAAGGGCGGATGGCCGTGCGGGCAGTGTCGAGGTGCAGACCAGGGCATGGCTTATCCGATCACGCTTAGCTCGATGCGGATGCACTCACCGCTATCGAACACGGGCGCGACACGCTGGATGCCCGTCACGCGACCACGGAAGATCACCTGATCATTGACGACAGGGATACGCGGATCGGTAGGCGTGATCAGGCTGCCACCTGCGGCAGGTGCTCTACCGCCAGGCCATTGCGCACGGTTGATGTGCGTCGGGCTGATGATCAGGAAGAAGTTCTGTTGCGAGATGCCACCGATCAGTTGCTCGCGCGTCAGGGCTTGGATGATGGCCGGCACCGTCACGTCCACGAAGGACGTGGTGCTACTGGCCTGCGTGCGCCTGCGCAGCGCAATGGCTTCACCGCGCCGTTCCAATCGCCTGTCGAGCTGGGCGAGTAGCTGGTTCACCGCGCGCTCGCCTTCACGCTGATGATGGTGTTCGCATAGGTTCCGGTGCTGGTGATCTTCACCCGCATCGCCGATCCTAGAACGCCATCCTGCACGGTATTGTCCGCCATCGATCCGTCGCTCGGCGTTATGGCCGTGGTGACAGGTGTCAGGCCGGACAGGTTGATGATCTTGACGCCGCTGCCCGTCGTGAAGGCGAAGCACGCGATGTCGAGCCAGGTCGCACCGTCATCGAGAGTGACTTGCACCCACGCCTTCACAGTCGTGCCGCCGGAGCCATAGTAGAGCTTGGCCTCGATGGTAGCGGCGAGGATGCCCTCAAGGTTCTGGATAGGCGTCTGCGCAACGCCGGAAAGCGCCGTGGTCACGGCGAGGTCGCATAGGCTGTAGTCGCCGGGGTTGAGCATGGCGGTTATCCCAAGGTCACGTTGCGATAGGGTGAGAGAAGGCTTTCCACGTCCGGCGGCAGGCGCGAGACGGTTCCGCTGAAATAGTCGGTCGAGCCGGCACCCTCGACGCTTTCGCTTCGGATCATCGGATCGCGGTTGCGGGCGAACCAGCTACCCTTCACCAGCGAAATCGCGGCGCGCTCGATATCGTTCGGCAGCGTCCGACCGGGACGGCCGGGCAGGACATAGCCGGCGCGGTACTCGACCACGATGCGACCGGAAGGCCACGACGCGCGGTAGCCGCTGGAATCCATCCAAAGCAGTTGACCGCTGTCTTCGGCTTCGAAGTTCACCACGTCCTCGACAGTGCCGTTGACGGTGCTGGATATGATCTCGACCACCGGCCAGCGCGACAGCATGAGCGGACGGCCAGGCGCGGCGGGGCGGATCGTCTCTCGCACGGTCTCGACGGCGAAGGCGCGCTTGCACCAGGCGCGAATGGCATCGCTGGCCTGATCGATCAGCGTCGTGAGATAGGCATCGTCCGCGCCGGTCGATACCTGCAATTCCGCCTTCACGGCCGCAACGGTCGTGAGCTTCGTCTCGACGGCAGGTTCGATGATTGTCAGCGCCATGATCGATCCTCGAAAGGGGAAGCGGCACGATCAGCCTCACGCCGATCGTGCCGATGGACTTGCCTTGCCCGGCTGTCCGGTGAGCCCTTGGCCGCGCCAAAGTCACGGCTGGTGCTCGCGATCATCGTCACCTTGAACCCACTCTTGACCGCGCGAGCGGCGGGGCGGCAGGCAGGTGACTTGCCGTTGTTGGGCAGACCGCAGGTGCCCTCAATGAACGCCGCCCCTGAAGCCATTAAGCGACCGGGGCGTGACGCGGATTGCCCTTCACCAGCACCGCGCCAGCGGCAACCGAAGTCCCGCTGTTCTTGGTGATGACGGTGCGGATGTAGCGCTTGTTGCCGGCGTAGCCGATCTTGACGACGTTATCCGCGGCGAGGCTGGCCGGGAACGTCCCGATCAGATCCCCAGCGGCAACGTCAGCCCAGCCGGTCGAGCCGTCGTCGCTGTCCTGCAGCTTCGCGGTGAAGTCGCCGGAGCCGGCAATTGCGCCGGTGTTGATGATCAGCGCGGCCGAACCGAACTCGGCGAGGTCGATCGCGGCGCTGGTGTTGGTGGCGGACAGGACGGCCGGGCCGACCACCTGCACCGCACCGATATTGTGAACGAGGTCTCGCATTGGCGTTGCTCCTTTAGGACGTTGCCATTTTCAACTTGCGGATCGCGGCCGGCTGCACGACGCCACCGCCAACCCAGCGCGTGCCATGCAGGCGGGTGATCGCCCGGTTGGCCTGCGTGTAGGGATCGGTAAGGGTGCCGAGCTGCATCCGGTCGATGATGCGATAGCCAGTGCCCAGATCGCCGAACGCGACGGGGAAGGCGTTGCTGGCGATGTCGGGCATGTCGATCGCTTCGGCCACCGGACGGCCCAGGATCGTTTCCGGCTGCCCGGCCTGAAATGCCGGCTGCCAAAGATAATTGCCCTGCCCATCCTTCAGCTTGCGGATCGTGGCGAGCGACGTGCCGTTGAGCACCCACACGCCGCGATTGCGGTACTGCGCCGGCAGCGAATACATCAGGCTGATCAGCGCATCGGTGCTGAGGTTGGTGGCGTGGCCGTTGGCGAAGTACTGGATCGCCGAGCTGGTCAGAATGCCTTCCGGTTCCTTGAAGCCGTCACCGGCGACGAAGGCCAGCCCCTCCTTCTGGGCGAAGTCTTCAGCGAACGCCTGCCGAACCTCGGCTTCGGCCGCGCCGTCGCTGCCCATCAAGAGCGAGTTGGAAATATCCACGTAGGTCGTGAGACGCTTCGCGACGATTTCCGTCTGCCCGAAGGTGACGGTCGATTCCTCGCTTTCCTCGATCTCGCCTTCCCACTTGGCATTCGTGATGCCCGTGCGCTTCGGATACTTCACCGACGGGGCCGACGTGTTGCGCACGCTGGCATACTGCCGGATCGGGCTGATCTCGGTGATCTCGCGGATGACTTCCTTCGCCACCTCGGCGGGCGCCAAGTAGCCGGCCTGCGTGTCGTCGGCGACGGTAAGCGCCTTCAGCTCCACGTCGGACGTCTGCACACCCTTGCGGAGGTAGGTCAGCCAAGCTTTGCGCTCTTCGGCGTCGGCAGCTTCGCCACCACCATTGCCGGGGCGCTGGGTGCGAACATCGATCGCGTCCAGGCGCTCGGTCAGAGACCGCAACTCGGCCGTGACGCGAGTGTCGATCGCGGTGCGGTGCTGATCGACGGCAGAACGAAGTTCGCCAACCGCCTGCACGGCAGCGGCAATATCGTCGCCACCTTCCTCACGGGTTTCGATCGGCTCGGCCGAACGGGTTTCGATAGGCGGGGTATGCTTCATTTTACGGTTCCTTTTATGGAGAGCGCGGCGCGGCGGGCCGCCTCAATGAATGCCGCGACGCCGACCTGTTCGGCCGCGCCCTTCACACTGGTGATCCTCGCCTTCGACGCCGCCGGCAGCGACACGAGGCTGATTTCGACAAGCTCGATGTCGGTGAGCACACGGCCGCCGTTCGGGCCGCGTTCCGCCTTGCGGGCACGGAAGCCGATGGACAGGCCGTTGACAGCGCCGGCCGTCAGCAAGGCGAGCGCTTCAGCGCCCTTGGCCGTCTCGACCACAAGCTTGCCGGACACCTTCAAGCCGCGCTCGTCTTCCACGATTTCCAGCCACACGCCGATCGGCTGGTTGCTGTCGTGATTCCAGAACATGGCGGGTCCGCCGGTGGCCTTCCGTTCGCGGATCGACCGGGCGAACGCGCCGCGCTTCACCGTATCGCCGTAGGAATCCGGCTCGCCGAACACACTGGCGTAGCCGGTGAACGTGCCGGTGTCGTCAGCGGCAAAGCGGACTTCCGTCGCGGCGAGCGTGATCGTCTCGCGCTTCATTCGGGCTTCTCCTGTTGCTGGGCAGCGGGAGGTGCATCGCCCTGTCCGGCCTGAAGGATCAGCTCATCGCCGCCGTCGATCGGCGGGCGGTTGTCGAGCTGTCGGATTTCGTTGCGGGTGAGCCAAGCGCCGCCGGCAGCCTGCCGATAGGCAGTGAAGCGGGCAGCGAGGTCGCCGCGAAGCATGTCGTCAAAGACGGCTTCAATGAAGTATTCCCGGCGCTCTTCAGGCGTCAGGAGCACCCGTTCCAAAGCCGACTGCCAGATTTCCGCCCAGGGCATGAGGCAGGTTTGAACGAACTGCCGCATCAGTTCTTCGACGTTGCGCCAGGTGGCGCGGTCGAGGTCGCCGATCAGCGTGCCAGGCACCTTGAAGGCTCGGGCGATCTCCTGAATGACGAAGCGGCGAAGCTCGATGAATTGCAGATCGACGCTCGAAAACTGAAGCGCCTCGAACTCCATTCCATCTTCTAAAATCATGGTCCGGCCGCTGTTCGCGCCGCCGGCATGGGATGCGTCGAAGCTTTCCTTCAGCCGCTTCAGCACGTCGTCGCCGAGTGTCTTCCCGTACTTGAAGACACCGGCGGGACGCGCGCCGTTCGAAAACAGCCGGCCTTGATGTTCGGCCATCGCCATGTCGATCGCGATGGCTTCGCGGCACAGATTGATCAGGCAGACGGTTCGGTTGCCGATGGTGCCCGGCGTCGGGATGTAGAGCACGTCACGCCAGTCGAGCACGCGCTCGACGCCGTTCTCCCGCACCTTGAAGCGCGGTTCCGGTCCAGTCGTATCGCGGGTGACGAAGCGCGGGTCGAGGCGATGGATTTCGCGGGCCTGCCCGTTCGCCCGGATCACCAGGCCATAGGCGGCACCGTGAAGCAGGGCGTCGAGCTGCATGGCGGTGCGGGTCTCGACACCACCGGCCCAAGGGCACCAGTCACCGGATAGGATTTGCGCGGCATGGTGCGAGCCGTCCCGCTCGCGAGCGCCACCGGCACCGCGACGGAAGAGATGGAACGGCAGGCTGCCGATGCTTTCGGAGATGGCGCGGCAGGACGCCAGCGTGGTCGGACTGCGCAACGCCGTCTCGCCGGAAACCGATATGCCGGCAGCGGTAGGAACGGAGCCGAACAACGCAAGAAGCTCCGGCGAGGGATTCGCCAGAGTGCTCTTCGTCTCGATGCCGAGTAGCCGTTTCAGTCCGTCTAACATGTCATCCGCGCGTCGTTCATGCGCGGAAGATCACGCCAAATCGCTGCCCGTGGAAGGATTTTTGGCCGAAGCCGGGAACATAGAAGTGCTGGAAAATGCTCGCAAATTCAGGGATTTGCGCGGCTGTTACGCTGCCCGTGCGCGGTTGCCGAAGACTTCAGCCCAGGCCAGCGCCTCGGCGTCTTTGCGGGACATTCCGCCGTCGTATTCCATGATCGCGGCGCGCTCTTCGTAAGCGTCGATCAGGTCGCTTTCATCTACGGCAACGCTGTTTTGCGGTGCTACAGGTGCTACAAGTGCTACACCACTGTTTTCACTTGTCTTTTCCTGTGGCACCTGCCCAGGTGATACGGTGCTACAGGTGCTACAAGCCGGTGCTACAACGCCGACATGGCTGGCGAAGGCGACGAAGCGGGAGAGGTCAGGCATGGGCGTCGTCGCCGAAGATGCCGGACGTGATGACATAGCACCGGACGGGGTTGGGGAAGCCGGGCACGCGCTGGAAGTTCTGAAGCTTGCCGCTGCCGCCGGACTTGATCATGCCGCGCGTGGCCAGCGCTTCGCCACGGTCACGGCGTCCATGCCGGCGCACACCTCGCCGCGCCACACTTCCGGCAGCACCAGGTATTCGATGCCGCCCGCGTCGTCTCGACGGCGGAAGCCTGCACGGTTCTGGATTCGCACGTCGATCGGCGAGCCCATGCCGTCGCGGTGGATCAGATCCCCCATCGGTTCGAAACGGGAGTTGCCGTGCAGCTCGATGAACCGGCGCACCGCCGAAACCGCCTCGCGCTCTTCGGCAGGTTCAACACCACCACGCAACAGCAACCAATCGCTGAAGCACCTCGCCGCCGCCTTCGTGGCCTCGCCGGGCCGCCAGGGCAACACACCGAACGCCGTCGCCATTTCGCCACCGGCAGCGACAAGGCCGAAGCGGGCGGCAACACGGCTCACCTGTCCGTCGGCACCGGCTGGAATGTTCTCCGATATGAACTCGTCGCGGTAGCTGGTGACGGTCGGGGCAATGGCGTCGAAGTCCTTCACCAGTAGCCGCATGAAGGCGGGCCATGCCTCGCCGTAGTGCTCGCCGGATGCCATCTTCAGATGCCGAGCGAAGGCGTCGGCCGAAGGGAAACCGTGCAGGTTTTCGAAGATGCCCAGCCCAGCGCCGGCATCGGCCGCGATATCCACGATGCGCACTTCCTGCCCGGCAGCGATGCGCCGGCCGCGCCCGTCTTCGGCGATCTTATCGGCGAGGCTGATTTCGCCGCTCGACAGGAACAGCAAGCGCCACTCGGCGGCTGGCCGCGTCTCTCCTGATCGGCCGGCGCGGGTCTTGCCCTGTCCGTTCGCCAGCATGTAGGCAATCTGCCCGGCGTCCCGCCCGTCCACCTGCCCGATTTCGTCCAGGCAGAGCAGCGCATCGCAATGGAGGGCAGCAACACCTTCAAGGCCGTTGGACGTAGCGCGCCAGGTGCGGATGAAACCGCGAATGCCGCCACCGCCCCAAGCCGAGCCGGCAACGTGCAGCGCCTTGGTCTTGCCGGTCGAGGAACCGCCCCTTAAATGGAAGCCGCCGGATTCGGAGCCGGTTGGATAAAGTAGCGGCGCGGCGAACGCGGTGGACAGCGCCAGGCCGAGGCGGGAGTTGCCGACGGCGTAGCGTGCAACATGCTCCTGCCAACTCTCGACAGTGCCGCGCTGGCGATAGGCGTGGTCGATCGCGCCGGTGTGCTGAAGGATGTAGTGCTCACCCATTGGTGCCTCCGAAGTTTTCGTTCAAGCCGATGTAAAACCGGCTCTGCCAGCCGATGCGGCTCACGCATCGGGCCTTCTGATCGGGGCGAGCCGTCGAGATGTATTCGTGCAGAGCGTCCTTCGCGAAGCGGCTGGGGGCGATCTCGACGCCGAGCGAGAGAAGGCGCTCGCGATAGGCGGTGCCGTCGCCGGCCAGCATGGACATGGGCATTGCCCATTCCTTCACGCGGCGGTCGCGATCCGTGATCCGTAGGAGCCTGCCCCATTCCTCGCCGTCGGCGCTGCGCGTCTCGGCACCCACCTCGAGCAGAGAACAGAACCATTTCCATTCGATGGTGACGGTGCCGGTCTCCTTGTCCACGCGCTCGAGGCGCTTCTCGACGCCGTTGGCGACGATGCGGAACGGCCAGCGTGTCAGCTCTTCAGGCTCGCCGGCCTCGACCCGGCGAAGCGTCTCGCGCTCTTCGGCATCACGGTAGGGCGGCAGGAACGCCGGGTCACTCTTCAGAGCCGCGACGGCCTCGGCGGTCCATCCGTCATCGAGGGCATCGGCAATATCCCATCCCTTCGGAATGATACCGTCGCGAAGGTGCTTCTCGCCGTCCTTCCACACCCAAGAGCCGAGACGATCGGGCGGCAGGTGCAACACCGATTTTGCGCCGGCCGCGCGGGCCAGCTCGCACACCTTGTCGCCGAATTGCTGTCCGGCATCGTCATTGTCGGTGGCGATGATCACGATGCGGCCGGCAACCGGCGTCCAGTCGGCCTTGTGCGGCGACTTCGCACCATGCGGCGGCGTGGTCGCCACCATATCGGGCAAGAGGATCGCGGCGACGTCTGCCGACTTCTCTCCTTCGGTGACGATCAGCATGGCGTCGGCACGGCCGTGGATATCGGGCAGACGATAGAGCGGACGCGGATCAGCAATGCCTTTCGCGCGCCAGGCGCGGCGTCCCTTGCCGATGTCGCAGAATGTCAGCGGCAGGATGTCTTTCGCCGGCTTGCCGTCGCCGTCGAGGAAGTCGAAGCGCGCCACCGTGAACATGAGCTGGTCGAGTGCGTCGGTGTAGCGCCACACCTTCGTCGGCGCGCCGTGTTTCGGGTGCCGGTAGGTTTCGGGCGCCGGTGCATCCGCTGGCACCGGCACGATCGGCAGCTTGTCGGCAGGCTGGGCAGTCGGGGCGTCTACGGTCGCGATCTCGTCAGGCGACAGCGGTGCAAACATTGCGGTGCCGTGCATCATTTTACCCCCAGCATATCGGCGAGGGCACGGGCGGCTTCGGCCTGTCCGGTTCCTGCAAGATAGGCGGCAAGGCTCACCGGATCGCCGCCCGTGTCGTCGGTGGCGAAGTCAGCCCATTTGCCGGTATTCATGTTCACCCGGAACGATCCGGGCTTGCGGTCGGAGCGGCGAGGATTCCGGCACACCCATTCGTGCCCGACGCGACGGCCATCGGGCAGCCAGCGCGCCAGGAGCGACGGCAGCACGCCGATCGCGGCTGAATTGATCTTGCCGAAGTCGATCATGGCCGGCACCTATTCGCTGGTGCTGGCCTTGGCATCGCCGAGCTTTTCCAGCGCCCAAGCGTCCAGGTCGTCACGGTGATAAAGTGCCGAGCGATTGAACTTCTGGAAGCGCGGGCCACCCCCGACGCTGCGATACTTGTCGAGGGTGCGCATCGCCACGGTGAGACCGTGAACGGCGGCAAGATAGGTCGATGCCTCATCCGAGCGATATCGGACTTTGGCGCGAAGGGCAGACGGAAGATGCACCTCTCCCGTGGCAGGTCCAGCCTGCGAAATTTCAGTATCCATGTTGTGGTCCTTGGTTGGTGTTCGGACGCTACGCCACAGCCATCAGGTCTCGTCCTTGAATAGTTTCCCGATGGAAAGGATGGTTCTGACGGTGAAGATGCGAATCTGTTCCAAGTCGCCGTGCTCGCCGTACTTGCTGGTCATCTCGGCGTTCCACGCCGTCAGTTGCTCCAGGTCAGTGCCGCCGTCATATTCCTCAATGTAGATTTTCTCTTCGACCGCTCCGTAATCTTCGCCGTTGCCCGGCCGTCCGATTTTCACCCGCACCTGCGGGAATGGGCCGATGAACATGAACTCCACAGTGCGAGGCGCAATCGACGCGATCCTCGTGTTGGTGCCTTCGCCGTAGTATTTGGTCACGGCCGCTTGCAGATCGCCCGAAGCCGACGCTTCCAATATTGCCCTCAGCACGTCGCCCACGGTGTGGTCGGCCGGAAGAGCTGCAATTTGTGGGACGGGATATTTCCCATCAAACCAAGGGCGAGCGTCCTGCTTGGAGACGCGAAGGGAAGCGTAGTTGAGGCAATTCTTGGCAGCATCCTTGACGAAGGCACCACTCACAGGTGCGGCGGCAACCGCGATCAGCTCATTGGCCGCGTCATCGAAGCTCATGCGGGCGGCCGAATTGCCGCGCCCGCCCATGCGGCGAAGCCCGGCTTCGGCAAGAACGCGGTCAATCTGGTCCACCGTTGTCTGCGGAACAGCCAGCACCGACGCCACGGTTTCCCTCAACTGCCTTGGTGTCACCACGAGACCATCGCCTTTTGCATAAAACACTTTGACCTGTTTATAGGCGCTGGTCGAGTCACGCAAGCCTCAATTGAGTTTTCCGCAAAAGAGAAGCGCCCCGACAGCGGCTTGCCGGCGGGGCGGGTTGATACGGATAGAAGCTATCGGCGATGCTGTTCGCGAAACTTGGCCTCGGCTTCATCCCGAACCGCTTCCGTTGCCAGTACCGCGAACGGCGCGAGGTCGTCGGCCATGTCAGCCTCGAAGCCCAGGATCATCCAGCCGCGCCATTCCACAGCATCGGAGCCGGTTGGCTTTGCGGCCACCGCCACGTTGACGGCGGCTTGCTCATAGCCGCTCATCAACTCAGCAATGCCTTCAAGCAACTCGCCAGCGCCGTTCAGCCGGTACTCGTGGTGCTCGTGCCCGAAACGAGGCTGGCAGGTGAAGCCGGACAGCACGTCCCCAATGACATGCATCACGTCGCGGAAGTCGTGCAGCTCCTTCATGCCGAGCTTCCGCAGCGTCGTCATGTCGATTTCCAAGGAGGTGCGGCCGCGAGGGGTGAGAGGGTCGCGGGGGCAATCGGTCGAAGTTGTGGTATTGCTGGCGGCAGCCATGTGGCGCTCCTATCAAGCGTTGCTGGTTAGGCTGGGCGAAGGTGGTGCAAACACTTCCGCCCGGCCGACTTGATGTTACATCAATTATGTCGTATGACAAGCATAGTTAACGACATTTTTGAGGTAACTAATGATCTCCCCCGCTCAGTGCCGCGCCGCTCGTGCCCTCTTAGGCTGGTCGCAGGACGATCTAGAGAAACATGCGCGTGTCGCTAAAAAGACGATCGCCGACTTTGAAAGAGATGCCCGCAACCCGCAGGCGCGGACCAGCGATGCACTTCAAGCGACGCTCGAAGCGTTCGGTGTAGTGTTCATACCGCAGAACGGCGGCGGTGCAGGAGTTCGGC
>JBQCEN010000033.1:0-10669 GCA_051960215.1 Pararhizobium sp. | reverse complement strand
CGGCCGAGCCCGCGGAATGCGTATCGGCGGTGCCGGAAGCGGCGGGCGTGGCGTCGGTCGCCGACGCCTTGCCGCCGTCACGCGGGACCAGCTTGGCGTCGGCCGTGACGACCATCGTCTCCACCTGCCGCGGCTCAAGCCCGCTCGGAGCGGCCGCCTCCGGCGAGGCGGGCGCGGTGGCGTCGGCGGCGAGACGATCCTGCCCCTTGCCGGAGTCGGCGGCGGGCGTCTGCCGGGGCGCCTGGTTCGCCTTGACGCGCTCCGGGCTTCCGAGCGGCAGAACGTCCGGATCGAGCGTCCGCTGCACGACGTCGGCCGGCTGCTCGGCGCTCGTCACGAGGTTCTTCTGCTGCGGCGTCCGGTTGATGGTGCCGTCGACGCTGTCATAGACGATCTTGTTCTGGTTCGGGACCTGCTTCCCACCCGGACTTGCCGGCTTCTGCTTCACCGGCTTCGTGTCCGCGGCAATAATCCGCGGGCCGTCGCTGCCGGCCTGGTCCGACGAACCGAGGCCATGCCAGACGACCGCCCCGGCGACGAGCACCAGGACGGCAGCCGCAACGCCGGCACCGAGCCGCATGCTGCGGCGGCTCGCGAAGCGCGAGGCCGGCGCCGGCGGCGCATCGAAGGCAGAGACGTCACGCGGCGGGGCCGCCTCACCCGGGCGGGACAGGTCGATATCGAAGTCCTCGCCAAACCCTTCCTCGCCCTCGCCTTCGAGGATCGGCGCACGGGCGGCGGGCGCAGCGCCGGCGCTCGCGTTCCACTGCGCAGCACCATAGGCCTCATGCGCGGACCCGCCGAAAGCGGCGGCGGCAGCCGTCACGGCGACGGCACCTTCGGCCACCGGCTCGGACGCGGCCTGCTCCGCCGCCTCGTTCTTCGTCTCACCGAGAAGGGCTTCAAAGTCGCTTTCGAGGTCGAGATCGAAGCCGTCGGCGGCGGCCACGCTCGCGGGCAGCTCGTCTTCCGCCGGCAGGTGCGGGATTTCCAGTTCCGGCGCGAGTTCGACCGGCTCTTCGGTATCGCTCAGGCTGGCGGGGTCGAATTCGAACGCCTCGAATCCGGCAGCGACAGCCTCCGGCGCGACCAGCCGACGCTCTCCGGCCGGCTCGTTCTCGACGACCCGCGGCGTGTTTTCGCGCGCCGGCGCCGCCTGCACGGGCGAGGCATCCTTCGCCTCGACGCGCCTCAGCGGCGCTTCGGCAGGTCGGGGCTGCGCCCGGAACGGATAAGGCTCCGCAGCTCCTCGTGGCGCGGGCTCGTCCGGCGCACCGTCCGTTGCGCGATCCGCCCTAATCCGATGCGCAGGGGCATCGGCGTCCGGACGCTCGCGGTCGACCTCCGGCTCGGACAGCATCTCCTCGTAGACGGCGGCGAGATCGGCTTCGAGCGCCGCATGCAGGCCATCGATGTCGTCTTGTTCCGCGGCTGCCGGTGTCTCCGGTTCCGTCCTCTGCCACTCGTCGGCTTCGGGCGCCGCGGCTTCGGCCTCTACCGGCCACTCCGGCTCCGCTTCGCTCATATGCCCGTGCAACGGCACGATGTTGTCGGCCTGCGTCCACGCGGCCGCGCTTTCAGCAGTGACCTCGCCGCGGCCGCGATCCGGCTGCTCCAGGCCCATTTCCCGCAGCCAGGCATCCAGACCGGATTCCGGCTCCGCCTCGGGAGCGGCCTCGGCCGCCGCATCGAAGGCATCACGGGCGTCCTCCGCCGCCTCGGGCCGCCGCTGATCCTCGCTGCTTGCCGAAATCTCGAAACGGGTGATGTCGGCGAGGATATCGTCGGACGAGGGTTGGGCGTAAGGGGCAGCCGGGAAAGCCGCAAAAGCCGGCCCGTCCGAAGCCGCCGGCCCGTCCGAAGCCGCCGGCTCCTCATTGCGCGCCGGCTCTTCGAAGGTCTCGTCGAAGGAGAATGCCTCGTCGAATGGCGACGCCGCGTTCTCTTCGAGGGATGCGGGATCGAAGCCAACAACCTCGGCCGCGCCATCGTCAGCCGCGGCAGGCTCGGCAAAGGCCTCGCTCCGGGCCGCCGCTTGCGGCCAATCTTCCGAGGCCGACGCGAAGAGCGTCCGCGGGTGGAAAGCGCCCTCTTCCGCCGGCGCTTCCGTTTCACCATCCAGTTCGGGCTCAAGCCCCGAAAGCCGCAACTCGGCTGCGAGATCCTCCTCGAGCGCGGCCGCGTCGACGATGTGCTCGCCCGCCGCGGCATCGATCCGATCGAGATCGTGATGATTGAGCGAGATGAAGGGAGCATCGTCCTCCAAAGCCGGTTCGTCCGCGCCGTCCGCCTCGGGAGGCTGGCGATCCCATCGCTCGTGGAGCGCCGGCGCCCGGGCAACTTCGGCCTCGTCGGCGAAACCATCGGGGTCGTCGAAGCTGAAATCGAAATCCGGCTCGCCGGATTCATCGGCGTGCCGATCCTGCTCGACCGGCTGGAAGGCATCAGCCGCACCGAACGCATCATCGTTCAGCGGCTCCGCCGCCCGCTCGTCGCGCGCTGGAGAATCCGCTCCGGTTTCCGCCGCGAACAGCTCTTCGACGGCGAGACCCTCGAAGGCCGGCTCCGCGCGCTCGTCGCTGCCGGTAGCGGCACTGCGATCGTCACGCAAGCTCGACGGCTCCGGATTTACGTCCGGCGCCTGCCAATCCTGATATCCAGACTGCGCGGGGTCAGCGGCGGGCGCATCGTGAACGGGCGCGGCCGCCTCGCCTTCCGGCTCCGTTCCACGCCCCTCGATATCGCGCAGGAGCTCGTCTTCCAGCCATGCCTCGTGGCGATCGTCCGGCGCGAAATCCGGCTCGGGCGCTGCCACGGGCCGGCCGGCTAGCGGCTGCGGCTGGTTGGCAGGCTCCAAATGCGGCACCGCTGCGGAGCGGCCACCGTAGCGGGACGAGACATCGAACGCCTCGAACTCCCGAAGCAACTCTTCTTCGAGATCGATGGGCGGCTCGATATGCGCGGCCGGCCGGGCAAGGTTCTCGTTGTCCGACGGCTCCGGCTCGAAGCCGACGATCCGCGCGAGCTCCGCAAGCGGATCGTTTTCGGGCAGATCTTCGATGCGGCTCGCATGTCTTCGGCTGTATTGGTTATCGGCCATACTAATCCCACTCACCCACCACGCTCGAAAACAGTGCCAGTGCAATGTGGGGAAAAGGTGACCCTACCGCATCTCTAGTGGCGCGTCGGTCCCGCTAATGGTCAAGCCCGAACGCAATACTGATGCGACTGCGTGCACCAAACCCAGTCTGGCTCGGGTCGATTCTCTGTTCTTAGCGTTAACAAAGCGTAACTCCGGCTGATCCTTGCCACGGTTCCAGTGCGCATGGAAGGCGCTTGCCAGCTCATAGAGGTAGAAGGCCAGGCGATGCGGCTCGTGCGCAAGCGCCGCAGCCTCGACGATGCGCGGGTACTCCGCGAGCTTGGCGACCAGCGCCATCTCGCTCGGGTCGAGATTTGCGACCATCACCGCCCGGCCGAGATCATCTGGTGAAAGATCGAGGTCGGGGAACGCCTCGCGTGCCTGCCGAAAGACGGAGTGGCAGCGCGCATGGGCGTACTGGACGTAGAAGACCGGGTTGTCCTTCGACTGCTCCGTCACCTTCGCAAAGTCGAAGTCGAGCGGCTCGGAACTCTTGCGGAAGATCATCATGAAGCGGACCGGATCGCGCCCGACCTCGTTGACGACATCGCGCAGCGTCACGAAATCGCCGGCCCGTTTCGACATCCGCACCGGCTCGCCGCCCCGGAACAGCTTGACGAGCTGGCAGAGGAGCACCGTCAGCTTGGCCTCGCCGTTCGACACGGCGCGCGCGACGGCCTCCAGCCGCTTCACATAGCCGCCATGGTCCGCGCCGAGGACGTAGATCATCTCCTTGAAGCCGCGGGCGTGCTTGTCGCGGAAATAGGCGACGTCGGCGGCGAAGTAGGTGAAGGAGCCGTCCGACTTGATCAGCGGCCGATCGATGTCGTCGCCGACTTCCGTGGAGCGGAAGAGCGTCTGCTCACGGTCCTCCCAGTCCTCCGGCAGCTGCCCCTTCGGCGGCGGCAGGGTTCCCTTGTAGACGTGCCCCTTGAAGGTGAGATCGTTGATCGCCGAGAGGATCGGCCCGGAATTGGCGGCGTGCAGCGAGCGTTCCGAGAAGAAGACGTCGTGGACGACGTTCAGCGAGGCGAGGTCTTCCCGGATCATCGCCATCATGGCGTCGATCGCGCGGTCCCTGACGATCGGCAGCCACTCGCTTTCGGGCATCGCCTTCAACCGCGTGCCGAACTCGTCGGCGAGCGCCCGGCCGACCGGGACGAGGTAGTCGCCGGGATAGAGCCCGGCCGGAATCTCGCCGATCTCCTCGCCGAGCGCCTCCCGGTAGCGCAGGAAGACCGAGCGCGCGAGAACGTCGATCTGCGCGCCGGCGTCGTTGATGTAGTATTCCTTGGTCACGGCGTAGCCGGCGAAGGCGAGCAGGTTCGCCAGCGTGTCGCCGACGACGGCGCCGCGGCAATGGCCGACATGCATCGGCCCCGTCGGGTTCGCCGAGACATATTCGACGTTCACCTTCGTGCCGCCGCCGAGGTCGCTGCGCCCGAAGTCGGTGCCAGCCTCGATGATCGCGGCGAGCATGCGCTGCCAATAGGACGAGGCGAGCCGCATGTTGATGAAGCCGGGGCCCGCGACGGTCACCTCCGCGATGTCGGGATCATCGGACAGCGCGCCGGCAATCTCCTCCGCCAGCGCCCGCGGGTTCGTTCCTAGCGGCTTCGCGAGGACCATCGCGGCATTCGTCGCGACGTCGCCGTGGCTGGCGTCGCGCGGCGGCTCGACAGTGACACGGTCGAACGAAACGGCGTCGCCCTTTGCCTTGATCGAATTGAGCGATCTCAGGGCGTTGACCACCCGCTCTTCGAAGTCCTTGAAAAGATTCATTCCGTCCATCCGGGAGGGGGCGGCGCGGCGCTCACGAACAACGGCGGCCGGGCCTTCAAAAGTCGGCGGGTGCCTAACGCAAATCCGGGGTATCGTCAAACAGACGCCGGTGCGCGCCGATGGCGAAGGTATCGGTCATTCCGGCGAGGTAATCGGCGACGCGACGGGCGCGGGCGGCCTCCGGCAGGCTCTCGGCGGCTTCGGTCCAGAAGCGGCTCCCCATCAGCTGTGGCTCGGCCAGATAAGCGTCGAAGAGGTCCCTGACGATCCGGGCTGCCTGCGCGCGGACGCGCATCACGTCAGGATGCCGATAGACGTTGTCGTAGAGCATCCGCTTGATCGCACGGTCGGTCTCCGCCATCTCCGCCGAGAAGACGGCGAAGGCTCGGCCGGCGGTGCGCACGTCCTCGACGCGCTCCGGCCGGTCCTCCTCGAGCCGCGCCTGTGCGACGCCGATGACGTCCTCGACCATCGCGGTGATCTGGCGGCGCATGATCTCGTGGGCGACACGCTCGTGGTCGAGGCCGGGATAGCGCTCGTGCACCGTCCGAAGCAGGTCGCGGAGCAAGGGCACGCCGTCGAGCATCTCGAGCGTCAGCAGCCCGGCCCTGAGGCCGTCGTCGATGTCGTGGGTGTTGTAGGCGATGTCGTCGGAGATCGCCGCCACCTGCGCCTCCAGGCTCGCGAAGCTCGCGAGGTCGAGCCGCTGGAGCGCGTCGTAGTCGAGGATCGGCCGCGGCACCGGACCGTGGAGCCCCTCCCCGTCCGGCCCGACCAGCGGCCCGTTGTGCTTGACCAGCCCCTCCAGCGTTTCCCATGTCAGGTTCAGGCCGTCGAATTCGGCGTAGCGGTGCTCGAGCTTGGTGACGACGCGGAGCGACTGCGCGTTGTGGTCGAAGCCGCCGAAGTCCTTCATCGCCGCGTCGAGCGCGTCCTCGCCGGTATGGCCGAACGGCGTGTGGCCGAAATCGTGCACGAGGGCCACGCCTTCGGCGAGATCCTCGTCGAGCTTCAGGGCGCGGGCGAGCGCGCGGGCGATCTGCGAGACCTCGATCGTATGCGTCAGGCGCGTGCGGAAATGGTCGCCCTCGTCGGCGATGAAGACCTGCGTCTTGTGCTTGAGCCGGCGGAAGGCCGTCGAGTGGACGATCCGGTCGCGGTCGCGCTGGAAGTCGGAGCGGGTGGCGCTCGCAGGCTCCGGCAGCAGCCGGCCGCGGCTCCTCCAAGGATCGGAGGCGTAGGGCGCGCGGACGCCGCCGCCGAAGCCGAGCTTTTCCCTGTCGAACGTCATCGCCGCCCCTTCACCGATGCGCCCTGCTTGACGCCATTGCCGGGCCTCCATACCTATAAAGTCAACGGTTTGGAACCGATCCCGCTCTCGTGTGAGCGCGGGAGACGGCACGAAGGTTAGACGATGACGACCTCCCATGGCATTTCCCTGTCCGACGCGGCGGCTCAGCGCATCGCCGCGATTCTCGCGGAAGAACACGGCAAGTCGGCGCTGCGCGTTTCGGTCGAAGGCGGCGGTTGCTCCGGCTTCTCCTACAAGTTCGACCTCGTCGGCGATGCAGAGGCCGACGACCTCGTCCTCGAAAAGGGCGAGGCGCGCGTGCTGATCGACCAGATGTCGCTCGTCTACATGGACGGGTCCGAGATCGACTTCGTCGACGACCTCATCGGCCAGTCCTTCCAGATCAGGAACCCGAACGCCGTCGCCTCCTGCGGCTGCGGAACCAGCTTCGCGATCTGAGGCCCGCCATATATTCGTCGAGGCGACCCGGGATCGAGATGCCGGGTCGCCTCGTCGTCTTAGTGGCCGCCTTCCGCGGCCATGGCCGCCTCGCGCGCCGCGCCGACGTCCTGCTCGACGCCGTTGAAGAGCGCATTGAGCAGGACCGCGCTCAACGAGGCGAGCAGGATGCCCGACTCGACGAGCGGATGGATGGCGGCGGGCATCCATATGTCGAAGTTCGGCGCCACAAGCGGGATCATCCCGAGGCCGAGCGAGACGGCGATGACGTAGAGGTTGGCGCGGCTCGACCTGTAGTCCACGGCCGACAGGATGCGGATGCCGGTCGCCGCCACCATGCCGAACATCACCAGTCCCGCACCGCCGAGCACCGTCGTCGGGATCGCCGCTACCAGCGCGCCCATCTTCGGCACCAGCCCGAGGAAGACGAGGATGACGCCGCCGGCGACGCAGACATAGCGGCTGCGCACGCCGGTGATGCCGACCAGGCCGACGTTCTGCGAGAAGCTCGTATAGGGGAACGTATTGAAGAGGCCGCCGATCAGCGTGCCGAGGCCGTCCATGCGCAGGCCCGCGGCGAGCATCGGCCGGGTGAGCGGCTTTCCCGTCATCTCGCTCAGCGCCAGGAACATGCCGGTCGATTCGATCATCACGACGATCATCACCAGCGACATCGTCACGATCAGGATGGGATCGAAGATCGGCATGCCGAAGCGGAACGGCGTCACGAGCTCGAACCAGCCGGCGGTCGCGACGTGGTCGAAATGCATGGCGCCGGCGGCTGTCGCCAGGACCGCGCCGACGACGATGCCGATCAGAACGGCGACGTTGCAGAGGAAGCCCTTCGCGAAACGCGAGATCGCCAGCACCACGACGAGCACGACCGCGGAGACGGCGATGCCGGACCAGGTGGCGTAGGCGGGGTTCGGCTGCGTCGCCGCGAGCGTCAGCCCGTGCGGCATCGCCGGAATTCCGGAACCGGGCGTGCCGGCCGCGGCGGCGGCCGCCTTCAGCCAGTCGGCATAGGCGGGATCGACGATCTTCGGCGCCGTCGGCCCGACCTGAAGGCCGAAGATCCAGTCGATGCCGATCCGCATCAGCGTCACCCCGATGACGAGGATGATCGAGCCGGTGACGACCGGCGGGAAGAAGCGCAGCATCCGGCTGACGAAGGGCGCGATCACGATCGCGACGATGCCGGCGCCGATGATCGCGCCGAAGATCATGCGCGCGCCGTCGACGCCGGGATGCGCGAGGCCGATCGAGACCATGGGCCCGACGGCGGCGAAGGTGACACCCATCATCACCGGCAGGCGAACGCCGAACCAGCGCGATGCGCCGAGCGACTGCAGGATCGAGGCGATGCCGCAGGCGAAGAGGTCGGCGGAGATCAGGAAGGCCACCTGTTCGGGCGCGAGCCCCAGCACGCGGCCGATGATGAGCGGCACGGCGATGGCGCCGGCATACATGACCAGCACGTGCTGCAGCCCGAGCGCGGCAAGGCGCGGGAGCGGCGGGCGCTCATCGACGGAATGGACGATCGATTGCGGCATTCGGGTTCTCCTCCTCATGCGCCGGGATGGCGGCGCTCTGCGTGCCCACCATGGTCCGGCGTCCTCGTTCGACCCAGGCAGAAAAATTTCGTGCCGCCGTGCTGAAAGGCGCGGCGAAAGCGGCTATTGAGCGAAGGGAGCGGCCTGCGGAGATGCGGGCGGCTCCGATCGGCAGGATGACGGGGAGCAGAGCCTTGAACGCGAGACCGGAGGGAGCACCGCTCAAGATCGCGACCTGGAACATCAACGGCGTCAGGGCGCGCATCGACAGCCTGCTGACCTGGCTGAAGGACAGCCAGCCGGACATCGTCTGCCTGCAGGAGATCAAGACCGTCGATGACGGCTTCCCGCGGCTCGAGATCCAGGCGGCCGGCTACCACGTCGAGACGCACGGCCAGAAGGGTTTCAACGGTGTTGCGCTTCTGTCGCGCGATCGGCCCGACGCGGTGACCTGCGGCCTGCCGGGCGACGCCGAGGACGGGCAGGCCCGGTTCATCGAGGGCGTCTTCTCGCGGCCCGGCGGCGTTCTCCGCGTCTGCTCGCTCTACCTGCCGAACGGCAATCCGGCCGGCACGGAGAAATACACCTACAAGCTCGCCTGGATGCGGCGCCTCGAAGACTTCGCCCGCGAGCGGCTGGCGCTCGAGGAGCCCTTCATCCTCGCCGGCGACTACAACGTCATCGCCGAGCCGATCGACTGCTACGACCCCGCTGCCTGGGAAGGCGACGCATTGTTCCTGCCGGCGACGCGGGAAGCGTTTCGCCGGCTGGAGAACCTCGGGCTGACGGACGCGCTGCGCGCGACGACGGATGCGCGCGGGCTCTATACGTTCTGGGACTACCAGGCCGGCGCCTGGCAGAAGAACAACGGCATCCGCATCGATCATCTGATGCTGTCGCCGGAAGCGGCCAACCGCCTCACGGGAACAGCGATCGAGAAGCAGACACGCGGCTGGGAGAAGCCCTCCGACCACGTGCCGGTCGTGGCCTACATCGCGCTCTGACGCCGTTCGATCGCAGCCGCATCGCGCCGGATCGCGGACATGATCCACGTCAACGTCTTCCCGCGTTCCGGAGGGGCTTCGCGAATCGAGCATTGGTCCTCCCAGACAATGGCCCGGGGACGATCTTGGGAGCACGAGGACACGGCCGCAAGCGGCGATTGCTGGCATTCGCCGGTTAAGAGCTTCACGAAATTCGAGCCAATCGTCCGCCGTTGGGCCGGTGCCGCGCCCTGTGCTATCCTCCTCCTCCGGAGGATCGACGGTGAAGCTGGCGCTGCTCACCCTGGCTTTCGGTCTCGCCGCGGCATCGGCCGCCGCCGGTCCGCGCTGCTTCTGCCTGACGGGCGGCGTGCGCGTCGCGGAAGGTCAGGTCGCCTGCATCCGCGCCGGGACGGCTGAGGCGGCGCTGGCGCGCTGCGAGCGCGTCCTCAACAACACGTCCTGGACGAAGCTCCGCGACGGCTGCCCGCAGTCGAACCGCAGCGCGCCGCAGGCACGATCCGCGGCCGCCCTCAATTGACCGCCTTGGCAACCATGTCCTCGGCCAGCGCGACGGCCGACCGGCGGTCGGACTCGTCGGCGAGCGAGAAGGCCTGCTCCTGCAGGTCGCGGATCCAGCGCTTGTCCTTCTCCGTCGCGCGCTGGAGCGCGACCGTCAGCAGCGCCAGCCCGTAGACGACATGCCCCTCCTGGAACATGACGTTGCCGAGGAGGGCCGCGGCGCGCTGGCTGCCGTCCTTGCGGGCCTTGTTCAGCCACTTCTTCGCCTGCGAGATGTTGTCGCCACCGCCCTCGCCGTTCAGCATCATCTTGCCGAGTTCGAATTCCGCATCCGGCACGCCGAAGACCGAGGCGACGTGGAAATAGAGCTGGCGGGCCTGCGCGAGGTCGACATGGACCGGGCTGTGCGGGATGCCGTGCATGTAATAGGAAGCGAGCGCCATCAGCGAATTGACGAAATAGCCAGTGTCTGCCGAGCCCGGCTCGACGCCCTTGCGGGCGATCTCGTCATAGATCTTGAAGGCCTCGTAATCGTTCTCCGCGACGCCGTCGCCAGCGGCATACATGCTCGCCAGAGCCCAGCGAGCGCCCGCGTGGCCCTTGTCGGCGGCGTATCTGTAGGCTTCGGCGGCCTCGTCCTTGTGGCCGCTCTTGTAGGCGGAAAAGCCGAAGCGGAAGAGATCGGCCGGACCAGCATCCTTCGATATCCCCTTCTCGGGATCGAAGGCCAGAGCCTTGCCGACGCCCCACGGAGCAACGGCGATGACGACGCTCAGCAGCAGCGGGCCGAACGGCTTGAATACATGATCACGCATGGCAGCGCACATCGACACCCTGATCCGGAAGACGGATCTCGGCTCATCGCCGGCCCGCCGTGCGGACGCACCTTCCCTTGCACGCACGCGGCATCGCGCGCCGTGCGAGCCCCCATATCGCC
>JBQCEN010000032.1:0-2509 GCA_051960215.1 Pararhizobium sp. | reverse complement strand
GAGCCGCACGAGGTGATCGAGGCGCCATCGCAACCATGGAGGCCGGTCTCGTTGCCGTTGGTCGAGTAGGCACCCATCAGGAAGGCTTGGAAGCGGCCGACCTTGGCATCGACACGAGCCTTGATCGCGCCTTCTTCGAGGCTCGAATCATAGGCGCCGACGATGGCACCGCCGAACGCGCCGGTCGTGTAGGACACGCCCGCGATCACGTCCGGGATGTAGTCGTTGCTGTTGTCGTAACGATTGTAGACGTTGCCGTTCACGTCGACATCGGTGCCGATGAACCGACCACGGTCGTTCGGGCCGCCATTGTCGTCCTCGACGGCCAGAACCGCCGCGAAGCCGTTCGGGGCCTTGTAGGTGTAGCTGATCTGCGTGGCGTCGAACGGACCGTAGCCGACCAGCGTATCGTCGATGACGCCGCCGGCGTAGCCGAGGCCGTAGAAGGCGAGACGCGTCCACTCCGATTCCGTCTTGCCGACGCGGAAGCCGCCGAGCTCGATATAGGCGAAGTTCAGCGAAACGGCCGTCCCACCGGCATTATCCAGCGAATTCCATTCCTGGGTGCCGTTGTCGTAGTTGAAGCGGGTCTCGGTGAAGGTATGCAGGACGCCGAGTTCGGTGTCCGACTTGGTGTCGGTGTTGAGCGTGAAGCGCGAACGATAGTGCCACGCGTCGCCCTTGCCGTCGCCATCGGTGTCGAGGCCGCGGCTGTCACCGCCGAGCAGTTCGCCGCCGGAGACGTCTTCACGCAGGTAGCCCGAGATCTTCAGGCAGGTTTCCGTACCCGGGATATAGAAGTAGCCGGTGCCGAAGGCGTCGCAGACGCGGACGTAGTTCACCGGCTCCGGGGCCGCTGCCATGATGGCGTCTGCCGCCTGAGCGCCGGTCACCGTGGCGAGCGCCGCGGCCGACCCGAGAAGTATGCTCTTTATGGTCATTCGTTGTCCTCCAGTTGACAAGCCACCTGACTTGAAGTGCCCCTTTGACCGGGCCTGGTCCCCCTCAGAGCTTGGAAACCGCACCTTTCAGCAGGTCATTGACGTTAGGTTGACTGCGATGGGGCGCCGAAGCGCCCCGGTTGCTTCCGGCGCACCGGGATGCGCCGGAATTTCTTGAAAGGCCGCCTCAGAACGTGCGCTGGAAGCGCACGACACCGCCCCATTCCTGGTCGATCAGGCGACCACGATCCCCAAAGGCGTAGGACTGGCCGGCAGCGCGGTCGAAGCGCGGACCGCTGCCGGAGTCGGCGTAGTCGATTTCCGTCGTGACATCGAAGCCCGGAACGACGTGGAACACGAGGTTGCCGGCCGCGGCGAAATCTTCGTCGTCGTCGTAGGAGAGCTGGACGTTGGCCGCGACCTTCTCGGTCAGAGCCGCCGAGACGCCGCCGTAGATCGCCCAGTCGCCACCCCAGATGGCGTAATGGTTCGAACCGCAGGACAGGATGCTGGCAAGGCCGGTGCAGCCGTGCTGGCCCGTCTCGTCGCCGTTCGTCGAATAGGCGCCCATCAGGAAGGCGGTGAAGCGGCCGAGCTTGGCGTCGGCGCGCAGCTTGACGGCACCTTCCTCGAGGCTCGAGTCGTAAGCGCCGACAGCGGCGATGCCGAACGTGCCGTTGTCATAGGACACACCGGCGATCACGTCCGGAATGTAGTCGTTGCTGTTGGCGTAGCGATTGTAGGGGATGCCGTTCAGGTCAACGGCCGTTCCGATGAAATCGCCGCGATCGTTGGAGCCGCCATTGTCGTCTTCGACCGCAATCACGGCCGCCAGACCATTCGGAGCCTTGTAGGTGTAGCTGATCTGCGTCGCGTCCTTCGGGCCGTAGCCGATCAGCGTGTCGTCGATCACGGCGCCAGCATAGCCGTGGCCGTAGAAGGACATGCGCGTGAACTCAGACTCGGTCTTGCCGACGCGGAAGCCGCCGAGCTCGATATAGGCGAAGTTCAGCGTGGTGTTCGTGCCGCCGGCATTGTCCAGCGAATTCCACTCCTGGGTGCCGTTGGTGTAGTTGAAGCGCGTCTCGGTGAAGGTGTGCAGGACGCCGAGCTCGGTGTCGGACTTCGTGTCCGTCTGCAGTGAGAAGCGCGTGTGGGTGTAGTAGGCGTCACCCTTGCCGTCGCCGTCCGTGTCGAGGCCGTTGTTGCCGCCGAGCAGATCGCCGCCGCCGATGTCCTGACGGACGTAGCCGCCGATCTTCAGGCAGGTCTCCGTACCGGGAATGTAGAAGTAACCCGTGCCGAATGCATCGCAAACGCGGACGTAGTTCACCGGCTCGGGAGCAGCGGCCATGATTGCATCGGCCGCCTGGGCACCCGTCACCGTCGCGAACGCCGCGGCAGAGCCGAGAAGAAGGCTCTTGAGATTCATTTCTGACCTCCAGTCAGAGATGAAACTCAAGCCTTCGGAAAGCATGCCCGCAGCCCCGCCACGGCGACCGGATTGCTGGTGAAGATGCTGAGAACGTTGGAGAAGTCATCCGCACGCCTGCGCCCGCTGGTGCGCA
>JBQCEN010000031.1:0-7496 GCA_051960215.1 Pararhizobium sp. | reverse complement strand
GGCGCTCGCCGCTTTGATGACGCTGAGCGCCTGCGCGAACACGATCCGAGGCATGGGCCGTGACACGGCGAATGCCGTCAACGCGACGCAGGCGGCCGGCAACGACGTCGACCGCGCTGCGCAGTAACACGCACCTGCGTTCAGGAACGGGTCCGGCGGGGAACAGGCCTCGCCGGACGGAAATGCCCGAGTCGATACGTCAGGCGCCGGCCATCTGGTTGTGCTTGCGCTTCATGTAGTGTTTGGCGGTCTCGACCGCGACGGCCGCGTCGCGGCAATAGGCGTCGGCGCCGACCGCCTTGCCGAACTCCTCGTTCAGCGGCGCGCCTCCGACCAGCACGACGTAGTCGTCGCGCATGCCCTTCTCCTTGAGCGTGTCGATAACGACCTTCATATAAGGCATCGTCGTCGTCAGGAGTGCCGACATTCCGAGGATGTCCGGCTGCTCGCGTTCGATCGCCTCGAGATAATTCTCGACGGGATTGTTGATGCCGAGGTCGACGACGTCGAAGCCGGCGCCCTCCATCATCATGCCGACGAGGTTCTTGCCGATGTCGTGGATGTCGCCCTTGACGGTGCCGATCACCATCTTGCCGAGCTTCGGCGCGCCGGTCTCGGCGAGCAGCGGACGCAAGATCGACATGCCGGCCTTCATCGCATTCGCCGAGAGCAGCACCTCGGGAACGAAGAGGATGCCGTCGCGGAAGTCCTCGCCGACGATACGCATGCCTTCGACCAGCGCCTCCGTCAGCACCTCGTAGGGGGCCCAGCCGCGGTCGAGCAGGATCTGCGTGCCCTCGACGATCTCCTCCTTGAGGCCGTCATAGAGATCATCGTGCATCTGCTGCACGAGCTCGTCGTCGGAGAGTTCGGAGAGGATGATTTCGTCGTCGGACATGATCTCTTCCTTGGCTTTCGGCGAATGGCGCCGGCCGTTCTGCAACGTCCGATTACACATACAGTTTGCCGATGATGAGGCAATTTCGAAAGCGACGCGGCTCAAGAAAAAAGCGACGACGGACAGCGGCCCCTCAAGGTGTCGCACCCGAACCCGATGTCCCTCGTGCGCCAAGGCTTGGCGCATTGAGAAAGGTCTTCCGCGGCGCCATGGTTAGCATACGCGCCAACGACGCGCGGTCCCCGCGCGGGTGAAGACAGGACAGGGTCCATGGAACAGACGAACGAGCAGGTCGAAGAAGCGCCCCGGGCCGAGGCGTCCGGGCGGCGAAGCCGCGGCGAGGGCAGGGGAGCGGCCGCCCGCCGCGCCGCCCGCACCGGTGGCGGCAGCGGGGCAGCCATGCCCTACATCACCCGCAAGATCGCCCGCTACGAGGTCCTCGACGAGGAAGGCCTGGCGCTTGTCGAGAAGAATGCCGACATCGTCCTCGAAGAGATCGGCATCGAGTTCCGCGACGACGCGGAGGCGCTCAAGCTCTGGAAGGACGCCGGCGCCGACGTCAAGGGCGAGCGGGTCCATTTCCCGAAGGGTCTTTGCCGTGAGCTCCTCAGGACGGCGCCGCCGGTCTTCACCCAGTATGCGCGCAACCGCGACCGCAACGTCCAGATCGGCGGCGACGCGACGGTCTTCGCCCCGGTCTACGGGCCACCCTTCGTGCACGACCTCGAGGGCAACCGCCGCTACGCGACGATCGAGGATTTCCGCAATTTCGTGAAGCTCGCCTACATGGCCCCGTCGATGCACCACTCAGGCGGCACGGTCTGCGAGCCGGTCGACGTGCCCGTGAACAAGCGTCACCTGGACATGGTCTACAGCCATATCCGCTACTCCGACAAACCCTTCATGGGCTCGGTGACGGCGCCGGAGCGGGCCGAAGACACGGTCGAGATGTGCAAGATCCTGTTCGGCGCCGACTTCGTCGACCAGAACTGCGTCGTCACCAACCTCATCAACGCCAATTCGCCGATGGTCTTCGACGAGACGATGCTCGGCGCAGCCAAGGTCTATGCCCGCAACAACCAGGCGACGGTCATCTCGCCCTTCATCCTCGCCGGCGCGATGAGCCCGGTCACGGTGATCGGCACGCTGACCCAGATCCTTGCCGAGGTGCTCGCCGGCGCATCGTTCACGCAGCTCATCCGGCCGGGTGCGCCGGTGCTCTTCGGCACCTTCGCCGCGTCGATCTCGATGCAGTCCGGCGCACCGACCTTCGGAACGCCGGAGCCGTCGCTCGTCTCCTACGGCGCGGCGCAGCTCGCGCGCCGGCTGAACCTGCCCTTCCGCACGGGCGGGTCGCTCTGCGCCTCCAAGGTGCCGGACGCGCAGGCGGCGCACGAGAGCGCCAACACGCTGAACACGACGCTGCTCGCCGGCACGAACTTCGTGCTGCACGCCGCCGGCTGGCTCGAAGGCGGCCTCGTCTCGTCCTATGAAAAGTTCATGATCGACGTGGACCAGCTCGGCATGATGCAGCGCATGGCCGAAGGCGTCGACCTGTCGGAGACCGGCCAGGCGATGGACGCGATCCGCGAGGTCGGACCGGGCAGCCACTACCTCGGCTGCGCCCACACGCAGGCGAACTTCCAGACGGCCTTCTACCGCTCGACCCTCGCCGACAACAATTCATACGAGCAGTGGCTCGCCGAAGGCGAGAAGCGGATCGAGCAGCGCGCCAATGCGCTCTGCCGCTCCTGGCTCGACAGCTATCAGGCGCCGCATCTCGATCCGGGCATCGACGACGGGCTCAAGGACTTCATGGCGAAGCGCAAGGAGTCCATGCCCGACGCCTTCACCTGAACGGATCCCGATCGAGCCAGGGAGCAAGGCGGCCGGGAAAGGGTGGCGGGCATCATCCACAAGGAGGTCTGGCGCTCGGCCTTCAGGACTCCGTCGCCGTGACGCGCGGCGACGGTCTCATGGGCCGTCTTGACGAGACGCTTCGCCGGCATGGCCTGATGACGCGCGGTGCCGCGCCGTCCGACGGCGGAGAAAAGACCGTCATCCTCGTCGGCCACGCCGGCGGCACGATCTGGCCGTACTTCTCCGCCTGGCGGGCGAACGATCCGGGACCGGAATGCCCCGATCCCCTCGACCGCTGGTCGAAGCAGGTGATCGGCGCCGCGGCCGCCGCCTTCGGCGCGCAAGCGGTCTTCCCGTCGGACCGGCCGTACCGGCCGTTCCAGCAGTGGGCGATGCAGGCGGAGGGCCTCCGGCCGTCGCCGCTCGGCATGCTCATCCACCCGGAATTCGGCCTCTGGCACGCCTATCGGGGCGCGCTTCTCTTCGATGGCGCGGTCGCCGCGCCTGCCGCGAGCCGGCCGGCGCATCCCTGCGACTCCTGCCGGGCGAAGCCCTGCCTCACGGCCTGTCCCGTCGGCGCCTTCGACGGCGCCGGCTACGACGTCGGCGCCTGCCGCAGCCACCTCGGCTCCGGCCGCGGCACCGCCTGCCTTTCCTGCGGCTGCCTCGCCCGCGACGCCTGCCCCGTCGGCCGCGCCTACGCCTACGACGAGCCGCAGCGCCGCTTCCACATGGCCGCCTTCGCCGCGGCATAGGCCGCAGCCGCCCGCGGCGACCGGCGACACGAGCGCCGTTCGCCCGTTGACGAGCACAGGCGCCACAGGCGCCAGGACCTTCCTCCCGTCATTCCTGTGCTCGTCACAGGAATCCACACCGTTCCGCCATCCGCGCGGGCGGACTATCGATCCCTTCCCTATACGGGAGGCGGAGGGGAATGGGCCCCTGTGACAAGCACAGGGGTGACGGCTGCGGGCGGACTGTCCTCCGTCGTTCCCGTGCTCGTCACGGAACTCCTACCGTTCCGCCCTCCGCACGCGAACGTCATGGGCCTCTTGTCAAAAGATATATCTGACGATAGATATAACGCACTGACAACATATCGTGGAGACGACACATGCATGGCTTTCACGATCCGCGCCATCACCGCCACGGCGCGATGTGGTTCATTGCCGGGCCGGTCGGTTGCGGAGGCGGCCGCGGCGGGCAGGGTGGTCCGTTCGGGCGTCACCGGGGTGGCCCCTTCGGCGGGCGCGGGTCGCGGATGTTCGACCCGGGCGCCCTGAGGCTCGTCGTCCTCGGACTGATCGCCGAGGCGCCGCGTCACGGCTACGACATCATCAAGGAACTGGAGACGCGCTTCCAGGGCGCCTACAGCCCGAGCCCCGGTGCGATCTATCCGATGCTGCAGATGATGGAGGAGGCGGACCTCGTCTCGTCCGAGACAGCGGGCAACAAGCGCCTCTACACGATCACGGCGGAGGGCCGGGCCTATCTCGAAGAGAACAGCGCCGACCTTGAGCGCATCAACGCGCAGATCGACGAGGTCTCCGGCGACATCCGCGGCGTGCGGCTGCGCGAGGCGTTCCACGAACTGAGGCACGCGCTCGCAAGCAAGGTCCGTAGTGGCGCGATGACGAGCGAGCAGGCGAAGAAGGCGCTCGACATCCTGAAGGCGGCGCGCAAGGAGATCGACGAGTTGTAAAGGATGCGTGGGGCGGACCTGGCCCTGCGCGCATCATGGAAGGTCCCCATCTGCCTTCGTCATGGTCGGTCTTGGACCGACCATCTACCCAACACCTCCGCTCGGGCGGCGTTGGTAGATCCTCGTGACAAGCACGAGGATGACGGCGAAGTGGGGGTGAGGGCACGGAAGGACGCCCGACAGAATCAGAACGGCCGGCGATCGGATCGTCGGCCGTTTCGTTCGTTCCTGCTCTGCCGACGTCAGGCCCGGCGACGGCCGCGGCGCTCGCGCGGGGCTCCGCTCGGGCCTTCGTTCGCCGTCTTGTTGCGCATCGGGCCGATCCGCTCGATGATCGTCTCGATCGTCGGGCGTGCCTCGCGGCGATGGCTGTCGATCGCCGCGCGCATCGCGTTCAGGTGGTCGCAGGAGGTGCCGCAGCAGCCGCCGATGATCTTGGCGCCGGCGTCGATCGCGAGACGCGCATAGTCGGCCATCAGCGGCGGCGTGCCGGAATAGTGGATCTCGGAGCCGCGGAATTCCGGAATGCCGCAATTTCCCTTCACGATCACCGTCGCTTCCGGATCGGCGTCCGTCATGTCGAGCAGCGAGGCGAGGATGTCCGACGCGCCGACGCCGCAATTGGCGCCGACGGCGAGCGGCCCGGCTCCGACGTCGGCGGCGACGCCGTGGATGTCCTTCGGGGGAAGGCCCATCATCGTCTTTCCCGCCGTATCGAACGAGCCGGTATTGGTGTAGGGCCGGCCGATGCGGCTGGCCGCTTCGGCCGCCGCTCGGATTTCCTCCGGCGAAGACATGGTCTCGATCCAGGCAATCTCGGCGCCGCCGGCCTTCAGTCCCTCGATCTGCTCGGCAAAGGCGGCAACCGCATCGTCAAAGGAGAGCGCGCCGAGCGGCTGGAGAAGCTCTCCCGTCGGGCCGACCGAACCCGCGACGATGACCCGGCGGCCCGCCTTGTCGGCGACGGCGCGCGCGATCTCCGCAGCCTTCTTGTTGAGCGCGAAGACGCGGTCCTCGGCGTGGTGCAGCTTCAGCCTCTGCCGCGTGCCGCCGAACGAGTTCGTGAGGATGATGTCAGCGCCGGCGTCGACGAAGTCCTGGTGGAGCTTCGTGATCTTCTCCGGCGCCGTCTCGTTCCAGAGCTCCGGTGCCTCGCCCGCCTGAAGCCCCATGTTGAAGAGGTTCGTGCCGGTGGCGCCATCCGCGAGAAGCACGCCCTTCTCCGCAATCAGCTCGGAAAGGGGATTGGTATCAGCGGCCATGGCGGCGTCCTCGTCGAATAAAGCGCGTTTGATAGAACGACATAAGCATATCTTTATGCGAATGCAACCGCGATCGGGCGGCGTCTCGAAGCGAGACGATCGCCGCACAAATTATAAGGTCGCTAACCATGCGGTAAGGTTCTGCCGGTAGGGTGCCAATCGCGGCAGGCAGTGATGCCGGGTGCTCCGGATCCAGGTAATGCGTACCGGAGACCGCCGCAGCGAACCCAAAAAATAAGGCATGAAAAAACCGCCGGACATCGTCCGACGGTTCTCGTTGCTTTGGCAGGCGTCCGCTCAGCGGCCGATCGGCGGCAGCGACCGGACATAGACGCCGAGAAGGCCGAAGTCGCCGGCCCGGCTCTCGTTGCGGATGCGCGAGGGGACATGCTCGGAGGCGGCGCGCCGCTTCCGCTTGAAGAGGGAGAACATGGGTTTCGTCCTGGGCTTTGCTTGGGAGGCGCAATGTCGCGCTTTCGGCAATGATGTAATGCTTCGGACGTCGAATTGTGAGACCGGAATCGCCGCCCCATGTCGCTTTTGAAGTGCCGCGACAACGTTCGCTACGCGGCGGAACCGGTGCGTCGGATGTCGCTTCGCCGGCTTCACGGGCCGCGGTCCTCCTGATAGGCGTCGGCGCGTCGGCACGATACCGGCGGCGAGGGGATGACGATGGCCAGGGCGATCATGCTGCAGGGGACCGGCTCGGATGTCGGCAAGACGGTGCTCGTCGCCGGCCTCTGCCGCCTCGCTGCAAGCCGCGGCATGAAGGTGCGCCCGTTCAAGCCGCAGAACATGTCGAACAACGCCGCCGTCGCCGAGGACGGAGGCGAGATCGGCCGCGCCCAATGGCTGCAGGCCCTCGCGGCGCGCGTTCCTGCTTCGATCCACATGAACCCGGTGCTCCTGAAGCCGCAGTCGGAGACCGGCAGCCAGATCGTCGTCCACGGCAAGGTCTGGGGGCGGGCACGCGGCCGGGAGTACCAGGAGTTGAAGCCGAAGCTGCTCGATGCGGTCCTGACGAGCTTCGAGGCGTTGCGCGCCGAGGCCGATCTGGTCATCGTCGAGGGCGCCGGCTCGCCGGCCGAGGTCAATCTGCGCAAGGGTGACATCGCGAACATGGGCTTCGCGACGGCCGCAGGCGTCCCTGTCGTCCTCGTTGGCGACGTCGATCGCGGTGGCGTCATCGCCTCGCTCGTCGGCACCCACGCCATCCTTTCGCTGGAAGACCGGGCGCTCGTCGCCGGCTACCTCATCAACAAGTTCCGCGGCGATCTCCCGCTCTTCGACGACGGCATCGCAGCGATCGACCGCTTCACCGGCTGGCGGAGCTTCGGCATCGTACCGTGGCTCTCCGATGCCGCACGCCTGCCGGCCGAGGATTCCGTCGTTCTCGAGCGGATGGCGCGTGGCGCGGCGAGGGCGCTGAAGGTCGCCGTCCCAGTCCTCTCGCGCATCGCGAATTTAGACGACCACGATACCCTCGCCGCGGAAGAGATGGTGGAGATCGTCTTCGTCCGTCCGGGCGGGCGGCTGCCGGCGGACGCCGGGCTCGTCATCGTTCCCGGCTCGAAGGCGACGATTGCCGACCTTGCCGATTTCCGTGCGAATGGCTGGGACGCAGATATTGCGGCGCACCGCCGCCGCGGCGGCCGCGTGCTCGGCATCTGCGGGGGCTACCAGATGCTCGGCCGACGCGTCCTCGATCCTGACGGCATCGAGGGAACGGTGCGGGAGGCCGAGGGCCTCGGGCTCCTCGATGTCGAGACGGTCA
>JBQCEN010000030.1:0-20934 GCA_051960215.1 Pararhizobium sp. | reverse complement strand
CGACGACGCCACCCTCGCGGCGCTCGACGCCCTCGACCTGCCGCCGGAGTTCGAGATCGTGCGCGTGCCGCCGATGCAGCCGCGGACGAAGCCGAAGGCGCTTCACTATGCCCTCTCCGGCGTCTCCGGCAGCTATCTCGTCATCTACGATGCCGAAGACCGGCCGCATCCCGACCAGTTGCTCGAGGCATACGCGATCTTCTCCCGGGCGCCCGAGACGCTCGCCGTGCTGCAGGCGCCTCTCATCATCCACAACAGCGCCAGGAACTGGCTGTCCGGCCTCTTCGCCCTCGAATACGCAGCGCTGTTTCGCGGCCTGCTGCCGATGCTTGCGCGCTTCGGCCTGCCGCTGCCGCTCGGCGGGACCTCCAATCATTTCCGCGTCTCGGCCTTGCGCGAGTGCGGCGCCTGGGACCCCCACAACGTCACCGAGGACGCCGATCTCGGGCTCCGCCTCTTCCGCCGCGGCTATCGCGGCGGCGTGCTGTCGCTCTGGACGATGGAGGAGGCGCCGGAGACCTTGCCGGTGTGGATGCGCCAGCGCACGCGCTGGTTCAAGGGCTGGCTGCAGACCTGGCTTGTCCTGATGCGGGCGCCGCTCCGCCTCCGGCGCGAGCTCGGAACCGGGGGCTTCGCCGTCTTCCAGGTGCTGATCGCGGGAATGCTGTGCTCGGCCCTTGCCCACCCGCTGCTCGTCGTCTTCGTGGCCGCTTTCGCCCTTCATGCGGCCGGATCGGGAATGGTGACCGGAGCGGGCCTTGATCGCCTGCTCTTCGGCGCCGACATCTGGAACCTCGTCGGCGGCTACGCCGTCTTCCTGCTCCTCGGCTGGCGCGCGATGACCGGGGAGGAACGACGCCGCGTCGGCCCCAAGTGGATGGCCATCCTGCCCTACTGGCTGGCGATGTCGGCGGCCTCCTGGCTCGCCCTCTTCGAGCTCATGCGCAAGCCGTTTTATTGGGCAAAGACGCCGCACAGCCCCACCAGGGCCTACTCGTTCACCTCGCCCGTCTCGTCTTCCGAGGCATCGACGGGTTTCGACTCGGCCGAATGCTCCTGACGCAGATAGATCGTCAGGATCAGGAAGGCGGCGATGGCGAAGAACTCGGCCTGCCAGGTCTGCAGCGTCGAGAACCAGAACTTCGCCGATTGAAGGAAATCGAGGACGCTCAGAGGCTCCTCGTCGAGCACGAGACGTTCCGCATTATAGGCGGCGCACCCGGCGACGATGTGGACGCCGAAGGAGACGGCGAAAAGCAGCAGGAAGGCAAGCGACAGCGAGTTGCGGAAGAGCCACCCGCTCCGCCGCTCGATCCACGTTTCCCTGCCGGCCTTGCGAATCTTGGCGCCGGACAGGGAAGAGCTCTTGCGCGAGTGGGACGCTCCGCGCTGGCGCAGGAAGATCGAGAAGAGGATCAGGGCCAGAAGCTGGAGGAGCGCCGCCTGCCAGTTGCTGGCCGTCGCCTCGAAGAACTTGGAGGACCGCAGGAAGACGGCGAAGCTGTCGATCGACAACTGGGCCGCCGGGTTTTCGCTCTGGAGGAAATAGCCCGACAGGCTCTCGCCGATCAGGCAGAGGAGAAAGAGGCCGATGAAGGCGAGCGACAGTCCATTGTCCTTCAGAAAGCGCGCCGGCCCTCCCCCGCGTCCTCGATCCGATCTGTCGCACGCCGCCTCGTCGCCGTGGCGGCCGTCCGCCCCCCCCGCCGTGCGGCGGTCCTTCATGCGGTCCCCGCCCCCGCCTTGCTTGCCCCTCGAGGCCTGAGCCACCTGGCCGTTCGACCGGCTGATCCGCACGGGAATCGACTTCGCCGCCGGCACATGGGCCTCTCGGGCGCGGTGCGACACCGGAAGAAGGATGTTCAGCTCCGGATAGTAGCCGGCGCAGTTCCCTTCCGGGATCGCGTAGCGGACGACCCGCAGGCGCTCGATATGGCGATCGGGATTGTCGGTCGCCGTCGACTGCAGATCCACCATCTCGCCGTCCGCGAGGCCGAGCCGCTCGATGTCGTTCTCGTTCATCAGGAGCACCATGCGGGTGCCGTGGATGCCGCGGAGCCGATCGTCGTAGCCGTAGACGGTCGTGTTGAACTGGTCGTTCGAGCGGATGGTGATCAGCGTGAAGACGTCGCCGCCGGGCTGCGGGATGTCGGGGTCCGCCTCGATCGTGTCCGGAACGATGAAGTTCGCCTTTCCGGTCTCCGTCTTCCATTCGCGCCGGCAGGCGGCGAGATCGCGGTGGAAGCCGCCCGGCTGCCGGTACCGGTCGTTGAAGCCCTTGAAGTCGTCCGGATAGGTACGCTCGATCGCGTCGCGCACCAGCGAATAGTCGCCGACCCAGGCGTCCCAGGGGACGCTCGCCTTGTCGGGGCACGTCGCCTTCGCGAGTTCTGCGACGATCTTCGGCTCTGAAAGCAGCCGGTCGCTGATCGGCGGTCGGGCGCCGAAGGAGCCGTGGATGTTGGCGGTCGAATCCTCCATCGAGACCCACTGGTCGCCGGTCGCCTGCTTGTCGCGCTCGAGCCGGTCGAGGCAGGGGAGCAGGTAGGAATCCTTCGGGCAGAGGAGATGCGTCCGGTTGAGCTTCGTGGCGATCTGGACCTGAAGCTCCATCTTCGGCCAGGCGTCCTCCATCCGGCTGGTGTCGGGAATGGCACGGGCGAAATTGCCGCCGAGGCCGACGAAGGCCTTGACGCTGCCTTCGAGCAGGCCCTCACAGGTCTCGATCGTATCCAGTCCCTTCTCGCGTGGCGGCTCGAACTTGTAGAACTCGGCAAGCTTGTCGAGCGGCACGAGCTTCGGCTTTTCAGAGATGCCGACCGTGCGCTGCCCCTGCACGTTGGAGTGGCCGCGCACCGGTGAGATGCCGGCGCCGGGCTTGCCGATATTGCCGCGCATCAGGAGCAGGTTGACGAGCATCTGCACGGTCTCCACACCGTGGCGATGCTGCGTCAGGCCCATGCCGTAGTGCGCGATGACCTTCTCCTTCTTCGCGTAGACGCGCGCGACATGCTCGAGATCGGCGCGGGTGAGACCGGAGCGCTTTTCGAGCTCCGGCCATTCGGCCTGCCGGAGATAGGCACAGAACTCGCCGAAGCCGCTCGTGTGCTCGGAGATGAAGGCGTGGTCGAGCACCGGCTCCTCGCCGGCGGCGACGGCCGCGTCCTCCATCTCCAGCAAATGCTTGCAGACGCCCGTCAGGGCCGAGAGGTCGCCGCCGGAGCGGATGAGGTAGAAGTCGCTCGACATCTTCGTGCCCGGCCCGGGCGACAGCATCTCGACGGGTGACTGCGGGTTCTTGAAGCGCACGAGCCCGCGCTCCGGCAACGGGTTGAAGGTGATGATCGGCACACCCTTCTTGCGCGCGTGCTGCAGCGAATGAAGCATACGGGGAGCCGAGCTCCCGGTATTGTGCCCGAAGACGAACATCATGTCCGCCTGCTCGAGGTCCTCGAGTTGCACCGTGCCGACCGGAACGCCGATCGACTTCGGCAACGCGACCGACGTCGACTCGTGGCACATGTTGGAGGAATCCGGCAGGTTCTGCGAGCCGTAGACGCGGGCGAAGAGCTGGTACATGTGGGCCGCTTCCAGCGAGGCGCGGCCGGACGTGTAGAAGATGACCGACGCCGGGTCGAGCGCCTTCAGCTTCTCGCCGATCTCGCGGAAGGCCGTCTCCCACTCGATCGGTTCGTACTTGTCCGTCCGGGGATTGTATTTCATCGGCTCCGTGAGGCGGCCCTCCATTTCCAGATTGTGGTCCGGCCAGTTCTTCAGTTCGCTCACGGAATGGCTGGCGAAGAACTCCGGCGTGCAGCGCTTGCGCGTCTGGCCCCAGATCGTCGCCTTCGCGCCCTCTTCGCAGAATTCCGCCGGCCGCGGCTTCTTCGGCTTGGCCCAGGAGCAGGAGACGCACATGAAGCCATGCGCCTTGTTCTGACGTTCGAGCGTGCTCCAGATGTCGGAGACGAGGATGCCCTGCTCCTCGGCCTTCTTGACGAGCGACTTGAGGGAGCCCCAGCCTCCCGTCGGCTCGTTGTAATCCTTGATTGTGATCTTGCCCTGTTCCGGCCGGTCCATTTGTCGTCGTCTCCTGCCTCTTCCGATGGCCCTAGAACAGGGCTGGGCGTGGATTTGTTTCGCTGCGGGCGTGGTGCACGTGCCGCCTGAGGCGGAGTGTCTCACCCCCCGCGCTCCAATGGGCTTGTGCCGCCGGCAGACGATCAGGCTTGCGCTGCCTGATCCATCCAGGCCTTGTGCCGCCGCTCGTCCTCACGCCCGCGTTCGAAGAGCGGCCGCGCTTCGGAAGGAATGACCGAATTATCGCAGGCGTTGGAATAGGCCGTCACCGTGTCGGTCTCGTTCGTGCTCATAGCCTTGAGCACGGCCCCGTCGCCGCCGAAGATGCCGGCGAGCTTGACCTTGCCGGTCGTCAGCATCTCCTTCATGTCCCCCTGCGCCGGCACCTTTGCGCCATGGCGATCGGCCAGCTCGGTCAACTCGGAGAGATGCCGCAGGTGATCCTGGCGGAATTCCGAGATCTTCTGCTTCGCCTCCGCTCCTGAAAGCCGCTCGATCGTCGCCTCGTAGGCGGCGATCGCATCGCGTTCGAGATAGATGAAGTTGGTGATCAGCGTCGCGAGGTCGCTGGACGTTCCGACGGTCGTAGCCATTCTCAAGTCTCCTCGTAGACGGTTCCCGCACCCAACCCGGCCCTGCCGGGCTTGTTCCCGCAGCGCCCCTGTCCCCGCCCTTTGTCCCCGCCGTGTCCCCGCGCGCTCGGAACCGGTGGGCGCTGGCGCTGTTAGGCGGCTCATCAAGCAGTCGGAGATGGCGATGTCGGACAAGGACCCAAGCGATCGCGATGGCGCCGCCACCGGCGGCTCCGGCGCAGCGGATACGGAGGCCCTGATCCGGCGCTTCGTCGATGCCTACGGCCTCACGGAGAACGAAGCCCGCACGATCATCGACGAGTACGGCGCCGATGCGGAGGCTGCCGAGGCCGCCGCGGCGCGGCATCGCATGATCGAGGGCTGACGCAGCGGCCGTCGCGTCAACCGAGGCGCATTTGCGCGACGGCAGGAACATCTTCCCGCCCCGGTGGTTCGGGTGCGTCCAATTTGCGCAGCTTAAAACGAAGACCGGTCCCCGCAGGGCGGGCCCGCGAGCCAGAAAGGGAGCGACCAGCAATGTCCAACGGCGAAGGCGACACA
The DNA here is from genome assembly GCA_051960215.1 of Pararhizobium sp. GTDB lineage: Bacteria > Pseudomonadota > Alphaproteobacteria > Rhizobiales > Rhizobiaceae > Pararhizobium_B. Next base: position 15,721 of record JBQCEN010000030.1, on the reverse strand, counting down.
GGACAGGCGCATCCGGGGGGCTCCGAAGACGGCAAGCGCTTCGGGTCCCGGATGAAGGACGAGATGGGCGCGGCCTCCGACGCCGCCCGGCACGGCGCGGAAAGCCTGCGCGAGGAAGCGGTCCACGCCGCCTCCCGGATGAAGGAGGAAGCGGCCGCGCGGGGCGAACATATGAGAGACCAGGCAAGCGAAGGTGTGGGCCGCTTCGCCGAGGCCCTGCGCGAGGCGAGCGACGAGCTCTCCGAGAAGCAGCCCGGCCTGGTGGCCGACCTCCTCGGCCAGGCCGCCGGAGGCCTCGAAGCCTTCTCGCGGAGCTTCGAGAGCAAGTCGAGCGGCGAGATGATCGACGGCATCCGCAGCTTCGGCCGGCACAACCCGATGGCCTTCATCGCCGGCAGCGTGCTCGCCGGCTTCGCCGTCGGCCGGCTCGCCGGCAGTTCCGCGCCGATCAAGCCTTTCCGCCAGACGCGGAGCGAGCCTGATCCGGACTGGTATCCGACCACTGCGGACAGTCGGATCAATCGAGGCGCAACGGAAGACGAATTGCGCCCAAGCGCCACGGAAAACATGGGAGGTGGACAATGACGATGCCGCAGGATCAGCGGCCGATCGGCACGCTTCTGACGGACCTCATCGACCAGGTCACGACGCTCGTAAGGACGGAAAGCCAGCTTCTCCGCGCCGAACTGGAGGAGAAGCTCTCGACAGTCGGCGCCGGCGTCATGGAGATCGCCGCCGGTGCGATGTGCCTGCTCGCCGCGCTGATCATCCTCCTCGAGGCCGTCGTTGTGGCGATCACGAAGGCCGGCATCCCGGCCGGATGGTCGGCCCTGATCGTCGGCGTCGTCGTCGCGATCATCGGCGCCCTCTTCGTCAGGCGCGGCACGACCAACGTCACGGCGTCGAACCTGACGCCGGAGCGCACGGTCAACCAGGTCCGCCGTGACATCAACGTCACTCGGGAGAAGGTGAAATGAACGGAAAATCATCAGCCGAACTCGAAAGGGAAGCCGAGAGTGTGCGCGCCGAAGTCTCACGCACGGCGGAGAGCCTGCGCGAGCGCATGACGCCGGGCCAGCTCGTGGACCAGGCGATGGACTATCTGCGCCACTCGGACACGGCCATCTCGCTGAACACCCTGAAGACCCAGGTGCGTGACAATCCGCTGGCGCTCGCCGTCTCTGCGGCGGGCCTCGCCTGGCTGATGATGGGCCCCCGCACGTCACACGCGGACAACGGCGGCGAACATGCCTCGCATTCCTCCTGGAGCGGCGGCTGGAGCGGCTTCCGCTCACCCTTCGGCGGCCGCCGATCGAGCGGAGGCTGGGATCGGCATGACAGCGAGGAGCGCTGGCGCGGCGGCATGTCCGACAGCGGCTTCGGTGATTCCATGCGGGATGCGGCGAGCGGCGCCGGCCACTCCATGCACGAGACGGCGAGCGGCGTCGGCGAAAGAATGCGTAGCGCCGCAAGCGGAACCGGCGAGACCATGCGCAACGCCGCGAGCGGCGCGTGGGACACGGCCGGGAATATGCGCGACAGCATCTCGGAAGGCATGAGCCACGCCGGCCATACGACGGCGCGGGCGGGCCGGGCAGCACGCCACCAGGCAAGCTCCATGGCCGGCGGGGTCCAGCACACCTTCGGAAGCGTGCTTGAGCGGGAGCCGCTCATTCTCGGCGCGCTCGGTCTTGCGATCGGCGCGGCGATCGGCGCGATGCTGCCGAGCACGCGTTTCGAGGACGAGACCTTCGGCGAGCAGGGCGACCGGCTGCGCCGCGGCGCGAAGAACGCGATGCGCGAAGGCTTCGAAGGCGCGAAGGATGTGGCCAAGGAGGCCTACCGTTCCGGCGCCGAGGCGGCCGACGAAGAAGGCCTCGTGCCCGAAGACGGCAAGCCGCTCGCCGAGAAGGTGTCGGCGACGGTGGCGGCCGGTGCCGAAGCCGCCAAGGCCAAGGCGGCCGAGAAAATGGGCGGCAGCAGCGACAGCTCGGGCCGAAACCAAGCGAGTTCCGAAGGCCCCTCCGGCAGGGGATCGCAGGGCGAGAGTGCCGGCACCCGGTCCGGCACGACCGCCGGAAGAGCGCAGTCGGGGGGATCCGGTACGGGCGAAAAGATCGCCTCCACGCCCAAAGAACCACCGCGGCCCGGTTCATCCGATCCGGTCACGACGGACGAGGCCGGACATACGACGAGCAGCAGTTCGGAGGGCCCGGCGCGCACGTCGCCCTTCCCGCCGCGTACCTGAACGTCCGCCGCGGACGACGCCGCCTTCCAGGACAGGCGCCGGAGGATGATCCTCCGGCGCCTTTCCGTTGGAGCCATCGAAGCCGATGCGCCTCGAATTCGATCGCGACCGGCATGAACGGCCGGAACATCGCAGATTTTGGGAGGTTGGAAGACCGAGGAGACGGAGCTTTGCGAGAGGCCGAAGATGCCGGACCCGACGCTTTTTCCCAGTTGCGCCTGCTGCCGCGGCGCGTTCGGGATCAGGAGCCGAAAGCATGGAACAGCCACCGTCGATGACGTCAGGTGCTGGGGCTGTCCGATGGCGCATCCAAGTGCCGACGAGGACGTGGACGCGCCAGGCATAGGCGCCTGCCGGAACGTTCCGCTTGCCGTGGAGCGTCTCGAGGCTGCTTTCGGCATTCGTCCGGCCGCCGACCTCAAGACCCCCTGAACAACGCGAAGAGGCGACACACGATGGCGAAGGACAGCGACAAGCGCGAGCAGATCCCGCGGGTGCACGAGGATGTCGAGAAGGAGGGAGCGGGCAGCCCGGAATCGCAGACCGCCTCCGCGGCAACCTCCATCGACCCGCAGACCCGCGCTTCCATCCGCTCCGGCTCGGCGCCGCAAGGCGACGGCGGAGCCGACGTCGGCGGCGCCCGCAATCTTTCCTCGGCCCAGGCGAGCAAGCGCAATCCGAGCAGTTCGCCGGACGCCCGCCGCCGCGCCTGGTATCCGCCGATCTGGGTGCTGCTGCTGATCGCGGCGGTGATCATCGCGCTCTTCCTCGAGTTCCGCTGATGCGGCTGACGGAAGCGGCCTTTTGCGACTATCCTTTGGAGGCCGGCGCCGCGACGGCCTTCAGGTCGGCGGCGCGACCGCCGAACATGCGCTGAACGGCCGCCGGGCGGCGTACCGGCCGGCCGAGGCTGACATGATGCAGACCCGCTGCCGTGACGGCTTCGGAAGGAAAGAGGTTGCGGTAATCGAAGAGCATCGCGCCGTTCATCGCCCGGGCGAGACGCTTGAGGTCGAGCGAACGATATTCCTGCCACTCCGTCATGACGACGACGGCGTCCGCCTTATGGGCCGCCGCGAAAGGGGTCGCGCACCATTCTACCCCGGCAAGGACGGGCCGGGCCGCCTCCATGGCGCGCGGGTCGTGCACGCGCACGGAGAGCCCCGCCTGCTGAAGGACCTCGACCAGCGTGAGCGCAGGGGACTCCCGGACGTCGTCCGTTTCCGCCTTGAACGCGAGGCCGAGGACGGCCACCGTCATCCCCGGCGCTAGGCGTGCCTCGGTCACGACGCGCCTTGCGAGTTCCGTCTTCCGCCACTCGTTGCCGGCGAGAAGCGCCTCGACCAGGGGCTGCGGCGCGCCGCAGCGCCGGCCCGTGGCGGTGAAGGCACGCGTATCCTTCGGAAAGCATGAGCCGCCGAAGCCGGGGCCGGCAGCGAGAAAGCTGGAGCCGATGCGGGAATCAAGCCCGATACCCCGGGCGACGGCCTCCACGTCGCCGTCCGCTTCCTCGCACAGCCGGGCGACGTCGTTGATGAAGCCGATCTTGAGGGCCAGGAAGGCGTTCGCCGCGTACTTGATGAGCTCGGCATTGCGGGTCGTCGTCGCGACGATCGGCACCTCCTCGGCCATCGAGCGGTAGATCTCATCGAGCACGGCGCGGCTGCGGACATCGTCGGTGCCGATCACGATCCGCTCCGGCTCGAGGAAGTCCTTGACGGCCGAGCCCTCGCGCAGGAATTCCGGGTTGGAGGCGACCGAGACGTCGGGCTTGCCGCGCTTACGCGCGATCAGCCCATTCACGCGGCGGCTCGTCCCCACCACCACCGTCGATTTGACGACGACGACCGCACCCGGCTTCAGGCTGGGCGCGATGGTGAGCGCGGCGGCGTCGATGAAGGACAGGTCGATGCTGCCGTCGGGCGCGCTCGGTGTGCCGACGGCGAGGAAGATCGCATCCGCATCGCCCACGGCTTCGGCGACGTCGTCGGAGAAGACGAGCCTTCCATGGCGGCGCTCGGCGGCCACAACCTCCGCGAGGCCCGGCTCATAGATCGGGATTTCGCCGGCGTTCAGCCGCGCGATGCGCTGCTTGTCACTATCGTGGCAGATGACCGAATGGCCGAGAACCGCGAGCCCGGCCGACGTCGTCAGCCCGACATAACCCGCTCCGATCATTGCAATCTTCATGAATGGCTCCCGCATGGGTAGATGGCGACAGCCCGCCTAACAGGAGGCGCTTCACGATGTTCCGGATGTTGATGAAGTCTCAGAAGAAGATAAAGAAGAAGCAGGGAATGACCGCTGCTTCTTCTTCCCCACAACCCTGGGCACCCGCAGGCGCCGAAGCGTCCGTGGGTAGGTTTGCCGTCAGGGAAACGTCCTATTCGCCGTAAGGGATCCAGATGTTCTTCACCTGGACCGCGCGGCGGAGGTATTCGCCGCCCTGGCCCTCTGCCGCGTCGAGCCAGTCGCGGCTCCGGCCGTTGTTGACCCAGGTCGGCTTGAGGTTGCCGCAGGAGGCCTTCTCGACCATCGCGCTGCCCTCGCGCAAGCCGACGTACCAGAGCGCTGCCACCACGTCGTGCTCGGCAAGCGTCTTCGCCAGGCTGTCGCGTTCACCGGTGACGATGTTGAGCGCGCCGGCGGGGACATCCGAGGTGTCGAGCACCTGATAGAGGTTCGTTGCGACCAGCGGATGGCGCTCCGACGGGACCGAGACGACCCGGTTGCCCATCGCAAGCGCCGGCAGGACGAGCGAGAGATAGGACAACAGCGGCGCCTCGTCCGGGCAGACGATGCCGATCACGCCCCACGGCTCGTTCATCGCCAGCGTCACATGCCGCGATTTCGTCGCATGGACGCGGCCGTCGAACTTGTCGGCCTGGGCGGCGTAGTAGAAAATCCGCCGGAGCGAGGCCTCGAATTCCGTCCGTGCGGCCTTCGCCGAGGCGCCGGTGCTGTCGGCAAGGAGGGCTTCGAACTCGGCGCGGCGCGCATCGAGGTTCTCGCCCAAATAGTAGAGCACCTGCGCGCGGGCGTGGCCGCTCATGCCGCTCCAGGCTGACGCCTTCGCCGCGGCCTCGACGGCATTGCGGATATCCTTGCGGTTGCCGAGCCCGGCTTCGCCGATGACGGCGCCTCCCCTTCCGACGACGGAATAGCTGTAGCCGCCGTCCGGCCGGGCCTGCTTGCCGCCGACATACATCTTGGCGGTGCGGTCGACGGCCTCCTGCCGGGCGAACTTCGCCCCGGCATCCGGCGCCGCGGACGGACGAGCCCCCTTGGCCTCCTTCGCCGGCGACATCGCCTTTTCCCACGCCGGCACGAGGTACTCATGGAGCCCCTCGCGGCCGCCTTCGCGTCCGAAGCCGCTTTCGCGGTAGCCGCCGAAGCCGGCGGCCGCATCGAAGAGGTTGGTCGCGTTGATCCAGACGCCGCCGGCCTTCACGCCCGCGGCGGCGTCGAGCGCCTGGTTGATGTTCTCCGACCAGATCGAGGCGGCGAGCCCGTAGCGGGTATCGTTGGCAAGCTGCAGCGCCTCGCTCGGCGTGCGGAAGGTCGTGGCGACCGCGATCGGGCCGAAAATCTCCTCCTGAGAGACGGTCGAGGCGGTCTCGACGTCGGTGAAGAAGCCGGGAGCGATGAAGCAGCCCTTCGCCGGCAGGCCAGTTTCCGCCTGCCACAGGGTGCCGCCTTCGGCCTTGCCCTGATCGATGAGCGCGGTAATGCGCTGAAGCTGCTCGCGCGAGACGATCGCGCCCACGTCGATCGACTTGTCGAGGGGGTCGCCGACGCGCAGCGTCTTCATGCGCGCCCTCAGCCGGTCGTAGAAGTCCTCCGCCACACCTTCCTGGACCAGGATGCGCGAACCGGCGCAGCAGACCTCGCCCTGGTTGAACCAGATGGCGTCGACCACGCCTTCCACCGCCGCGTCAAGGTCGGCGTCGTCGAAGACGACGAAGGGCGACTTGCCACCCAGTTCCAGCGACAGCTTCTTGCCCGACCCCGCCGTCTGCTCGCGGATGCGGCGGCCGACCTCGGTCGAGCCGGTGAAGGCGAGCTTGTCGATATCCGGATGGGCCGTCAGCGCCGCGCCCGTCGAGCCGTCACCATGGACGATGTTGACGACGCCTGCCGGTAGTCCGACCTCGAGGCAGATCTCGGCGAAGGCCGCGGCCGTCAGCGGTGTCTGCTCGGCCGGCTTCAGCACGACCGTGTTGCCAGCGGCGAGCGCCGGCGCCACCTTCCAGGCGAGCATCAGCAGCGGGAAGTTCCACGGGATGATCTGGCCGCAGACGCCGACCGGCGCGTAGCCGGGAAATTCGCTCTCCACGAGCTCGGCCCAGCCGGCGTGATGGTAGAAGTGGCGGGCGACGAGCGGCACGTCGATGTCGCGGGTCTCGCGGATCGGCTTGCCGTTGTCCATCGTCTCGAGCACCGAGAAGAAGCGCTCGCGCTTCTGGATGTGCCGCGCAATGGCATAGAGATATTTCGCCCGCTCGTGGCCGGAGAGCCGCGACCACGCGGGAAACGCGGCGCGGGCCGCCTTGACGGCGGCGGCGACATCCTCGGCCGTTCCAAGCGGCACCGTAGCCAGGACGCTCTCGTCGGCCGGATTGGTGACGGTGATCCGCTCGCCGGCGCCCTCTCCGGTGAAGCGGCCGCCGATGAAATGGCCGAAGCCGCCCTCGTGGCGCGCAAGCCATGCCTTGACGTCGGCGTTGGCTTCCGGAGCCGGCCCATAGTCCATCGTCTTCAGGATATCCGTGATCTCGTTCATCGTTCGGCGTCCTCAGGCGAGCGGGTGGCGGTTGGCGGCCGAATAGCGGCCGGTGACGTAGTGCTCGAGCTGCCGCTCGATGTCGGCAAGCATGGAGGAGGCGCCGAGGCGGAAGAGGTCCGGCTGCATCCACCGCACGCCGAGTTCCTCCTTCATCAGGATCAGCCAGAGCATGGCGTCCTTCGCCGTCTTCATGCCGCCGGCGGGCTTGAAGCCGACGACCTGGCCGGACCGCTCCTCGAAGGCGCGGATGGCGCGCACCATGGTGAGGCCGACGGGAAGCGTCGCGTTGACGTCCTCCTTGCCTGTCGAGGTCTTGATGAAGTCGGCGCCGGCCTGCATCGCCACCATCGAGGCGCGGAAGACGTTGGTCAGCGTCTTCAGGTCGCCGGTGGCGAGGATCGCCTTCAGGTGTGCCTCGCCGCAGGCCTCGCGCATCTGCACGACCTCGTCGTGGAGCGCCTGCCAATTGCCGGTCAGCACATGTTCACGGGTGATGACGATGTCGATCTCGTCGGCGCCCTGGTCGACCGCGTAGCGGATCTCGGCGAGCCGCTGCGGCAAGGGCATGAGGCCGGCCGGGAAGCCGGTCGCCACCGAGGCGACGGGGATGCCGGAGCCGGCGAGCGCTTTCACGGCATGCGGCACCATCGTCGGGTAGACACAGACCGCGCCTGTCGTGATGCCAAGCTCGCCGATGCCGAGCGCCTCGACGAGGTCGGCGCGCAGCGGCTGGCGCGCCTTGGCGCAAAGCCTCCGGACGCGGCCGGCCGTGTCGTCGCCGGCAAGCGTCGTCAGGTCGATGCAGGTGATGGCCTTGATCAGCCAGGCGGCCTGGAAGGCCTTCTTGACCGTGCGACGGGTGCCAAGCGTCGCCGCGCGGCGCTCGGCAGCGCTGAGGTTGACGTGCACGTCCTCGAACCATTCGGGCTTCAGGCCGGTGCCGGCGTTGCGCCGCGGCGCGGGCGGGGAGGCATCCGCCGGCCGCAGGTGGGTTTGGTGCTGGACCAGGCTCATCGTCTTTCCTTTCAGCATTCGGCTCGCGGCCTGCGCGGAGTCAACGCCAGTCGGGAGCCGCCGTCAAATGCGAATCCGGACGGCGCGGCGGCCGTCCGGATCGGTCTTCCCATTCTGGTGCCGGGCGGCGTCAGCCCCAGCAGATCTTGGCGGCCTCGTCCGGCGTGATCGACTTCAGACCCTTCACCGGATGCGACGTCACGAGGTTGACGCCGGTGTCGTAGAACGTCTTGCCGGGCGTCGGCTCGAACTTCTTGTGCTTCGTCACCCAGTCATAGATGGCCTCGACGCCATGCGTCGCCATGCGCAGCGGGTACTGCTGCGCGGTCGCGTCGATGATGCCGGCCTTGACGTTCTCGATGCCCGGGCAGCCGCCGTCGACGGCGACGACGGTGACATCCTCCTCGCGCCCGACCGCCTTCAGCGCTTCATAGGCGCCGGCCGCCGCGGGCTCGTTGATCGCGTAGACGAGGTCGACGCCCGGGTCCTTCTCGAGAAGGTTCTCCATGCCGCTTCGGCCGCCCTGCTCGCTGCCCTGCGTGACGTCGTTGCCGACGATGCGCTTGTCGGTCTCGTCGCCCCACTTGTGGGGTTCGCCGAGGTCGATGCCGAAGCCGGTCAGGAAGCCCTGATTGCGCAGGACGCCGACGCTCGACTGAGCGACGATGCCGTTCAGGAGGGCAATCCGCGCATCGGCCGCCTTGTCACCGAAGGTCGCCTTCGCCCATTTGCCGATCGCGACGCCGGCAGAGAAGTTGTCGGTGGCGAAGGTGCCGTCCGCCGCGTCGATCGGGTCGAGCGGCGTGTCGAGCGCGATGACGAGGATGCCGGCCTTCCGGGCCTTCTCGACCGTCGGGACGATGCCCTTCGTGTCGGAGGGGACGAGCAGGATGCCGTCGACGCGATTGGCGATGCAGCTCTCGATCGCGGCGATCTGGCTTTCGCTGTCGCCGTCGATCTTGCCGGCATAGGCCTGCAGGTGGACGCCGAGCTCCTTCGCCTTCTCCTGCGCGCCCTTCTTCATCGCGACATAATAGGGGTTCGTGTCCGTCTTGGTGATCAGACAGGCCGAGACGTCCTTCGCAAAGGCCGCGGCCGGGGCCATCACGGCAAGGCCCGCCGCAAAGCCGATCAACTTTGAAAGCCTCTTCATTCCCGTTCCTCCCTCAATTCCGCCGGCGGAGACGGCCGACGCTCAACGTCCAGGCAGAGTACGATAAGTGGAAATATTTGCAAGAGAACCTTTAAGCGAAAATATTTGCATTATCATTTTGGACGTACCGTCAAGCGGCCGGTTCTGCCACCGCGGTCAGCGGAGGAGCGCGAGCGCGGTGGTGGCATCCGTGGCAAGGACGTTGATCAACTGGCCGCGGATGGCGGCGCCGATCGCCGCCACCTTGCCGTCGCCCCGGGCGACAGCGACGCGGACCGGGACGCGCGCGAGGGTGCGGAGCGGAATCGAAAGCGTCCGCTCGTCGAGGTCCGAGGCGAGCGGCCGGCCGCTTTCGTCGAAGAAGCGGGCGCAGATCGAGCCTGCGGCGTGGCCGTCGCTGATCCGGCCGAGTTCCTCTTGCGTCAAGAGACCGTCGCGGACGGTGGAGGAGTCGGCCGAAAGCGCGCCGATCCCGACGATCGCGAGCGACATCGTCTCGTAGAGCGCGCCGACGGCCCGGTAGGCCTCGGTGCCGCGCAGCGTCGCGGCGACCGCGCCGGTCTCGACCACGGCCGGCAGCGGCAGGATGCGCGAGCGTCCGGCGAGCGCCTCGGCCATCGTCCGGCAGACCTGGGCGGTGTGCGTCGGCTCCTCGGCCCGGCCGACGCCGCCGATGAGGGTGACGACCTCGAGGTCATTCGCCTTGACGCGCTGCATGGCCGCGGCGACGGCTGCGACGGACTCGCCGTTCGAGACGCCGATCACGGCGCCCTGGCCGATGCGCTGGGCAAGCCATCGCGCGACGGCACGGCCGAGGAGGCGCTTCGTCTCCCATTCCGTCGCCTGCTCCACCACGACGACGGCGTCCATCAAGCCGCGGCGGCAGAGCTCCTTCTCGAGGTCGGTGTTGCGGTTGACGCTGTCGACGACACGGACCTCCACGATGCCGTGGTTCATCGCCTGCTGCAGGTGGCGCGACACGGTCGCGACGGAGACGCCGAGGGCCTCGGCGATCGCCCCTTGCGACAGGCCATGCTCATAACGCATCTGCGCGATCTTGATCAGGGTCGCTTCGTCTCTCGGCGGGCGCGGCATGGTCTCCACGGGGGCTTGCGGCGCCGCTTGCTGGAAGCGGGCGACGGTCGGGCTGGCGCTACCGGAATTTCATCGCGCCGGCGCGGTGTCAAGCGCGGCACGCTTGCGGAATTCAGGGGCAAGCGCGCCATAGAGCGAGCGGAAGAGCGCGAGCCGCTCGCGATAGGCTTCGCCCAGCGTTCGATCGGGGCTGAACCGGGCAACGACCGGCGGCGTGCGGATGACGGCCTCGGGTGCCTCGCCGCCGGCTCCGATCATCGCCAGACGCGCCGCGCCGAAAGCCGGGCCCCGGCCGGAGGCGTCGCAGACCTCCAGATCGCGTTCGAGCACCGTCGCTATCATCTGCGCCCAGAACGGCGAGGCCGATCCACCACCGATCAGCGTCAGGCTCGGCGGAACCGGCACGGACGCCGCAAGCGCCTCCAGCCCGTCGCGCAGGGAGAAGGCGACCGCCTCCATCATCGCCAGCGCCAGATGGCGCCGCTCCGTCGTCGGCGCCATGCCGACGAAAGCGGCGCGGGCCGTCGCGTCGTTGTGCGGCGTCCGCTCGCCGACGAGATACGGCAGCGCGAGGATCGTCCCGGGTCCCTCTTGCGCCGCCTCGACCTCCCGCAGCATGCATCCAACGTCGTCATAACCGGTCCAGCGGGCGACGTGCGAGAGGGCGCTCGCGCCGTTGAGGAGCGCCGCCATGTTGTACCAGGTGCCCGGCACCGCGTGGCAGAAGGCGTGCACCAGGCGATCGATCTCCGGCGCATAGGCCGCAGCGACAACCATCACCTGCGCGGAGGTGCCGAGCGAAACCAGCCCCTGCCCCGCCTTGACCACGCCGACGCCGACGCAGCCGGCCGGCGCGTCGCCGGCGCCCGCCACCACCGCGACGTCGGCGGCCATACCCCATCGCCGGGCGAGTTCGGTCCGGACGCGCCCGGTGACGGCGTGCGAGGCGAGGGCCGGCGGAAGGCCGATCCTTTCCGCGCCGCATGCCTCGACGGCCGCAGCCGACCAGGTCCGCGCCGCCTGGTCGAGCAGCCAGGAACCGGCAGCCTCCGAGACGTCCGTCGCCCGCTCGCCGGTCAGCGCCAGCCGGACGTAGTCCGTCGGAAAGAGCAGGTGCCTCGCCCGGGCGAAGACGTCCGGCTCGTTGCGCCGCAGCCAGAGCCTCTTCGGCCCCGTGAACCCCGGCATCGGCAGGACGCCGACCGTGCGGGAAATCGCCGGATGGACCCGCGCCAGTTCAGCGGCCTCCCCGTTCGCCCGCTGGTCGTTCCAGAGGATCGCGGGACGGACGGGACGATCATGCGCATCGAGCAGGAGAGCGGCATGCATCTGGCCGGAAAGGCCGATGCCGCGAACGGCGCCCATGAGATCGCCATGGCGTGCGGCGAGCGAATCAAGGCCGGCGAAGACGGCGTCGAGCCAGGCCTGCGGATCCTGCTCCGACCAGCCCGGCCGTGGGCTCGCCGTCGCAACGGGTACCGAGAGCGATGCCCTGATCGCCTGGCCGGCATCCGTCACCACGAGCTTGACGGCCGAGGTGCCGAGATCGATTCCGAGATACATGCCCACCTGCCGGGCCGCGCGCCGTGACATCCCACGCTGCGGCCGCCCCTCATCCTGACGTCGTTTCCGCCGTCACCTCCTCGGCCGGCCCGGCCGCGCCGTCAACAGGAAACCTCGGCCAGCGGCTCCCGGCCGTGCGACCGCAGCCGGACAGCGACCGCCTCGGCGATCGCTTCCGCCGTCAGGCCGGCGCGGCGATAGAGTTCGGAGGCCGGTGCGGAGGCGCCGAAATCGTCGACGCCGAAGGCGTGGCTCTCGTCGCCGACATAGCGCGCCCAGCCGAAGCGGGCGCCGGCCTCGATCGAGAAGCGCGGCGCGTTGCCGAGGACCTGCCGGCGATACCAGTCGTCCTGCATGTCGAAGGTCCGCCAGCATGGCAGCGAGACGACACTTATCTCGAGGCCCTCTTCCTTCAGCCGCTTCTGAACATCGAGCGCAAGCGCAACCTCCGTACCGGTCGCGAGCAGCGTCGCGTCGCGGAGCCCGGCCGAGGCGGAGATCACGTAGCCGCCGCGCGTCGCCGGCATGTCCTCGCGCCGCGTCGTGCGACCCTGTTCGGTCGCCTGGCGCGCCACGACCATCACGCTCGGCCCCGGGCGCGAAACGGCGTCGAACCAGCATTCCAGCGCCTCGACCCGGTCGGCCGGCCTGTAGACCCTGAGGCCCGGCACCGCGCGCAGCGACGCCAGCTGCTCGACCGGCTGATGCGTCGGCCCGTCCTCGCCGACGCCGATCGAGTCGTGGCTGAAGAGGAAGACGACGTTCAATTGCATCAGCGCGGCGAGCCGGATCGAGGGCCGGCAATAGTCGCTGAAGGTCAGGTAGGTGCCGGCATAAGGCCGAACGCCGCCATGTGCTGCCATGCCGTTCATGATCGCGGCCATCGCGTGCTCGCGGATACCGTAGCTCACATGGCTGCCGGAGAAGTCCCGCGGCGTCACATGCCGCATGCCTTCGGCCATCGACAGGACGCTGCCCGTCAGGTCGGCCGAGCCGCCGACGATTTCCGGCATCATCCCGGCGAGCACGCCGCAGGCATGCTGGCTCGAGCGGCGGACCGGCTCGTTCACCGGCGCCGCGATCACCGCGGCGACCTCGGCGGCAACCGCCTTGGCCATGCCCTCCGGAAGCCGGCCTTCGACTTGCCGCTCAAATTCGGCGCGCTCGACGGGATCACGCGCCTCAAGCCGCTTCTGCCAGGCCTCGCGTTCCGCCGCGCCGCGACGGCCCGCGGCGCGCCAGGCATCCAAGACGTCGGCGGGCACGTCGAAGGGCGCCGCCGTCCATCCGAGGCGCGCCCTGAGCCCCTCGACCTCGGCGGCGCCGAGCGGCGCGCCATGGGCGGCGGAGGTACCCTCCTTCGACGGGGCGCCGAAGCCGATCCGTGTCCGCGCCGCGATCAGCGTCGGCCGTTCGCTCGTGCGCGCGAAGGCGAAGCCGTCCGCGATCGCGTCCTGATCGTGGCCGTCGACGCGGATCGCGGCCCAGCCGGCCGCCTCGAAGCGCCGGACGTGGTCCTCGGAGGTGCTGACGCTCGTCGGGCCGTCGATGGTCGTCGCATTGTCGTCGAAGACGAGCGTGAGCTTGGAGAGGCGGAGGTGCCCGGCAAGCGAGATCGCCTCCTGCGCCACGCCCTCCATGAGGCAGCCGTCGCCGCAGAAGGCGTAGGTGCGATGATCGACCAGGGCGTCGCCGAAGCGGCCGTTCATCAGCCGCTCGGCAAGCGCCATGCCCACGGCATTCGCCACGCCCTGCCCGAGCGGCCCCGTCGTCGTCTCCACCCCGAGCGGATGGCGGAACTCGGGATGGGCCGCCGCCTTCGAGCCGGCCTTCCGGAACCGGCGTATGTCGTCGATCGAGATGTGCGGCGAACCGGTCAGGTAGAGCAGGCCGTAAAGCAGCATCGAACCATGGCCGTTCGACAGCACGAAGCGGTCGCGACCGGCCCAGTCGGGTGCGGCGGCGTCGTACTTCAGGACCTGCGTGAACAGGACCGCCGCGATATCGGCCATGCCGAGCGGCATGCCGGGATGGCCCGTCCCCGCGGCCTCGACGGCCTCGGCCGCCAGCATCCGCAGCGCATTCGCCATCCGGCGCGTATCCGGCCCTGCCCCTCGATCCATGATGCCCTCCTTCGACGGAAGAGGCAGCCGTAGCCGATCTTGCAGCAATTTGCAATTATTTGTAATAATGCAAATATTTGCTGTATTGGTCACGGCACACTGACCCAAGCGGGCGACGCGACCAGCATTGGACCGTTATGTGAAAGAAGGAAGGGCTGGAGCGGGTGATCGGGATCGAACCGACGACATCAAGCTTGGGAAGCTTGCGTTCTACCACTGAACTACACCCGCGCCATATCAAAATCCCTAGCTAAACAGGGCGTTTGGGGCAAGCGAGATTTTCGGTTCGAGCCGGCAAAAATGGAACAAACGGCGTCCGGTGGTAATCTGCGGCACCAAAAGTCCCACCGGAAGTCCCACGGATGTTCCGCAAGCGTTCTAGCGTTGCTGTCTCCCAAATGGCATGCTCATCAGCACCGCGATCGGAGACGCCATGCCCGAGAAGACCCTCTACATCGTCCAGCAGTTTGAGAAGCAGGGCCGCAAGCTGGTTCAGGGACGGCAGATGGAGTTCAAATCTGCGGCCGAGGCACGTGGCCGTGCCGAGCGTGATGCGGGCCGCGTCGCCGGTGTCGTCGCTGTCGAGCAGAAGGTCGATACCGAGACGGGCGAAGTTCTGGAGGAGCCGATCGTCATGGCCCATTATGGAGAATTGCCAGTAGGCATCGTTGGCGATTGACGTCGGTCCGGTTGTGGGCTTTCGTCTCCTGCACAATCTGACAGGCAACATGAACGACAAGCGCATCGACACACACCCCGCCGCTCCCGTCCATTTCGAGCACTACTGCGAGCATCCGGATTGCAGGCGATGGGGCAGCTTCGGATATTCGATCGGGAAAGAGGCGCCGCGGTGGTACTGCGGAGAGCATCGACCCGATCGCGAGGCGCCGGCGGTCGAATGAGCGTTGGGCGGATGCGCGATCCTCGAAAAGCCATCGTCGTGATAGGCGCTGCAGTCATCCTGCCGCTTCAACTCGGGCTTCCGGCGCTGCCGAGTTGGCTGAGGTCGATCGTGCCGGGCATCAGCGCGATCGTACTCATCATCTGCGCTGCGGCCATCCTGCTCTACAACAAGCGAACCTATGGAGTTTATCTCCCAGGCCCGCCGAAAGGATGACATAGGGATGACCCCTGCCCGCTTCCGCGAGTGCCTCGAAACCATCCGCTGGACGGAGCACACGCTGGCGCGAGCACTGGAATGCGACCTGGCGCTTGTGGAGGCATGGGCGAGCGGCGAGGTCGAGGTGCCGTTGAAGCTCGGCGTATGGCTCAAGACGCTGGCGATCGCGCACGAGGCTTGCGAGGAAGGCCGGCCGCGATCGCTCAAGGGGAAGAGGCTGAGGCAGTAGGGGGTGCGACCAAGTTCGCAAAGGCAACCATTTGTGAAGGCCGATGTTATTCACTTTGTCAACCATTGACGCTACCTTCGCCATATGACGAAGGACTCAGATACATTGATCTCGGCATTTACCGAGGATCATGTCGAGCGGTTGACTGGCCTCACGCAGCGCCAGCTCCGTCACTGGGACAGGACCGGCTTTTTTTCTCCGAGCTTCGCGTATGAGGATCGGCGCAAGCCGTTTAGTCGTCTGTATTCGTTTCGGGATCTGGTGTGCTTGAAGGTGCTGGACGCGCTCAGGAATGAGGCAAAGGTGCCGCTCTCGCATCTTCGGATTGTCAAAGACAAGCTGGCTCATCTAGGCAACGACGCATGGGCGAAGACGACGCTCTACGTCTTG
>JBQCEN010000029.1:0-23388 GCA_051960215.1 Pararhizobium sp. | reverse complement strand
CTCATATTCATCGGGTAGGAAAGCGCCGCCGGCATCTTGATGAACGGGCCGAAGTCGCTGCCGCCATGCTCGACGACGATGACGGAATGCCTGCCGTCCTCCGAGAGGCGGTAGGCGAGGGCCGAGCCGGCCGATCCGGCTCCGACGATGACGAAATCCGCTTCCATACGCTTGACGCTGTCCGCTCAGTAGGGGCTCTGCACGGGGCCGGTCGCCACGTAGACCGACTTGACCCGGCTGTAGTGTTCGATCGCGGCGTGGCCGTTCTCGCGGCCGAGGCCCGATTGCTTGACGCCGCCGAAGGGCATCTCGATCGGCGTCAGGTTGTAGGTGTTGATCCAGGTGGTGCCCGCTTCGAGGCGCGCCACGACCCGGTGGCCGCGCGCGAGATCGCGGGTGAAGACGCCGGCCGCAAGCCCGAAATCCGTGGCATTGGCGCTCTCGATCACCTCTTGCTCGTCATCGAAATCGAGGACCGACATGACCGGCCCGAAGATTTCCTCGCGCGCGATCGTCATCGCGTCGGTGACGTCGGCGAAGATCGTCGGCTCGATCCAGAAGCCGTTCTCCATGCCCTGCATCTTCGGGACACCGCCGCCGGCCACGAGCCGGGCGCCCTCGCGCTTGCCCGCCTCGATATAGCCGATCACCTTCTCGCGCTGCGGCGCGCTGACGAGAGGCCCGAGGTGGGTCTCCTCGTTCAGCGGATCGCCGAGGCGGATTTTCTCCGTGCGCGCGGCGAGCTTGGCGAGGAAAGTCTCCTTGATCGCGCGTTGGACGAAGACCCGGGTGCCGTTGGTGCAGATCTGGCCGGTGGAATAGAAGTTGCCGAGCATGGCGCCGCCGACGGCGGAATCGATGTCGGCGTCGTCGAAGACGATGAGCGGCGACTTGCCGCCGAGCTCGAGCGTCACGTGGCGGAGCCCGGATGCGGCGCTCGCCAGCACCTTCTTTCCCGTCGGAACCGAACCGGTCAGCGACACCTTGGCGACGGCCGGGTGGCTCGCCAGCGCCGCGCCGACGTCGCCGTAGCCCTGCAGGACGTTGAAGACGCCGGCCGGCACGCCGGCTTCAAGCAGGATTTCCGCGAGCTTCAGGGCCGAGAGCGGCGTGGTCTCCGACGGCTTGAAGATCATCGCGTTGCCGCAGGCGAGCGCCGGTGCTGCCTTCCAGCAGGCGATCTGGATCGGATAGTTCCAGGCGCCAATGCCGACGCAGATGCCGAGGGGCTCGCGCCGCGTATAGGCGAAGTCGCCGCCGAGATCGATGTGCTCGCCGGTGATCGTCGCGGAGAGCCCGCCGAAATAGTCGAGGCAGTCCGCGCCGGACGCGGCATCGGCGACGAGCGTCTCCTGCAGCGCCTTTCCGGTGTCGAGGGTTTCGAGTTCCGAGAGCTCGCGGTTGCGCCCGCGGATGATGTCGGCGGCGCGGCGCAGGCACCGGCCGCGCTCTGCTGCCGTCTTCGCCGCCCACACCGCCTGGCCCTTGGCGGCCGCGCTGATCGCCTCTTCGATAAGGGCGGGCGTTGCGGAATGGAGCCGCGCGATCGTCTCGCCGGTCGCCGGATAGATGTCCTCGATCACCGCGCCGGCGGTGTCCTCGACATAGGAGCCGCCGATGAAGTGTGAGAATTTAGGCTGTGCTCGCATCAGCTTACCTTCAGCTCCTCATAAGAGATCATGACATGCTCGCGATACGCCTGCCGTTCGGTGAGGCCGCGGTAGTAGGCCTCGAGCGCCGGCCGCACGGGGCGGGCGATGTCGATGTCGAAATAGCGGTAGAGCAGGTGGCCGAGCTGGATGTCGGCGACCGTGAAGGCATCGCCCGCAAGATAGCGGTGGGCGGCAAGCTCAGCCTCGGCGATGTCGAGCTTCTTGTCGAGCTGCGCCAGCGACCGGGCAATCGCCGCCGGGTCGCGCTTTTCCGACGGCGTGCGCACGACCGCCCAGAAGATCGGCACGGTGAATGCCCGCGTCACCACCGCCTTCGCCCATTCGGCCCATTTGTCGACCTGCGCCCGGGCGGCAGCGTCGCGCGGCCAGAACGGATCGCCGCCGTAGCGCGTCGCGAGGTAGCGCACGATCGCGCCCGACTCGAAGAGCGGCGCGTCGTCGCCGTCGCGGATGACCGGTACGAGCCCGTTGGGGTTCATCGCACGGAACTCCGGCGTGTCGGTCCCGCCATGGACATGGCCGTAGTCGAGGCGCTCATGGGCGAGACCGAGCTCGCCGATCGTCCACATCACGGCCTGGACGTTGGAGGAGTTGGCGCGGCCATAGACGGTGATCATTCCTTGAATCTCCCTCTCACTCTCCGCGCGGAAAGCGTTGGCTTTCCTCGAGCACGTTGAGGTCCATGTGATTGCGCATGTAGCGCTCGGAGGCTCTCTGAAGCGGCTGGTAGTCCCACGGATAGTAGGAGCCGTTCCGCAGCGCCTCGTACACGACCCAGCGGCGCGCCTGGCTTTCGCGCACGGCCGCGTCGAAGCCCTTCATGTCCCAGCGCCCGCGCACCTTGTGCATGAAATCGGCGACGAGCCCGGCATGGGCCGGATCGCTTGCGAGGTTCGTCCGCTCCGAGGGATCGGATTCGAGATCAAAGAGTTGCGGCGGATCGACCTCGCAATGGATGAACTTGTACTGCCCCTCGCGGATGGCAACGAGCGGTGCGTAGGAGCCTTCCGCCGCATATTCCATGAGCACGGGACTGGTCCGGCTGCCACCCTTCATGAGCGGGACAAGGCTTTCCCCGTCCGTCCAGGGCAGGACGGCGTCGAGCGAGACCCCGGCGAGGTCGGCAAGGGTCGGCGTCACGTCGAGGTTGGAGACCGGCGCCTCGACGCGGCGGCCGGCCGTACCGGGTGCCGCGATCATCAGCGGCACGCGCGAGGAGCCTTCGAAGAAGTTCATCTTGAACCAGAGGCCGCGCTCGCCGAGCATGTCGCCGTGGTCGGCGCAGAAGACGATGATCGTGTCGTCCGCCATCCGGGTGCGGTGGAGCACGTCGAGGAGATCGCCGACCTTCTCGTCGACATAGGAGATGTTGGCGAAGTAGCCGCGCCGCGCCCGGCGGATGTGCTCCTCGGTGATGTCGAAGTTCGTGTAGTCGTTGGCAAGCGAGAGGCGTTTCGAATGCGGGTCCTGCGCCTCGAACGGGATCGCCGGGACCTCCGGCAACAGGTGGCTGCAATCCTCGTAGAGGTCCCAGAACTTCCGTCGCGCGACATAGGGGTCGTGCGGGTGCGTGAATGAGACCGTGAGACACCAGGGGTGGCGATCGTCGCGGTCGGACGCGCGGGCGAGGTGGTAGAGTTTCTGCGCGCCGTGGAAGGCGACTTCGTCGTCATATTCCATCTGGTTGGTGATCTCGGCGACGCCGGCGCCGGTCACCGAGCCGAGGTTGTGGTACCACCAGTCGATCCGCTCGCCGGGCTTGCGGTAGTCCGGCGTCCAGCCGAAGTCGGCGGGATAGATGTCGGTGGTCAGCCGTTCCTCGAAACCGTGGAGCTGGTCCGGCCCGACGAAATGCATCTTGCCCGAAAGGCCGGTGTAGTAGCCGGCGCGGCGCAGGTGATGGGCGTAGGTCGGGATGTCGGAGGCATATTCGGCGGCGTTGTCGTAGACACGGGTGCGGCTCGGCAGCTGGCCGGCCATGAAGGAGGCGCGGGCCGGCGCGCAGAGCGGCGAGGCCGGAGAGTTGTTGGCGAAGCGGACCGACCGCTCGGCGAGCGCCTTCAGGTTCGGCGCGTGCAGCCACTCCGCCGGGCCGTCCGGGAACAGCGTCCCGTTCAGCTGGTCGACCATGATGATCAGGATGTTCGGACGGCGCGCCCCCGGCATCAACAAGCTCCCCTCAAGCTCAATTGCGTGGTGATGTAGTCTTCGACGAGCTGGACCGGCGATTCCGCGCCGCCTGAGCCGGCATGCAGCGCCTGGCGGATGTAGAGCCCGTCGATCATCGCCGCCGCGCCCTCCGAAACGCGCTGCCCATCGGCCGCGCCGATGAGCGGACGCAGGCCGCTCATCAGGTCTGCGTTGAGCCGGCGCGCGTAGATGCGGAAGAGCCGCAGCGTCTCGATCGAGCGCTGGACGTCGACATAGAAGGCGAGCCAGGCGGCGACCGTGCCCGGAGCGAACTGTTCGGGACTGAAGCTGACGGCGATGACCGCCGAAAGCCGCGCCCGCGGCGTCGGCGCCGCAGCGAGCGCGGCGCTCGCCTCGAGATGCAGCTGGCGCAAGAGCGTGCGCATGGTCTCGACGAGGAGCTGGTCCTTGCTGCCGAAGTAATGGTGCGCGAGCGCCGGCGAGACACCGGCGACCCTTGCGATCTCCGACATCGTCACGTCCAGCGTCCCACGCGCGCCGATCGTCTTCAGCGCCGCATCGACAAGCGCTTTCCGACGCACCGGCTCCATCCCGAGCTTCGGCAAGGGCGATCTCCTTCGCCGGTCGTTGTATTTTTTTTTGAACGGTCAATCAAGAAAAATCAGATGGTTCTCGACAACCGGCGCGGCTTTTCTATCGCAAAGTCATGGGCTGCCACCGCAACGGCGGAAACGATTTCTTCCGCTTTACCGCCTGCGCGCGCCGGGCCATTCTGGCGGCCGAGGAGGAGTGGGTATGCCGGCAGCTTCAGCATGGATGTGACCGGCCCGCGCCATGTCGTCGTCATCGGCGGGGTGACGGGCATCGGCCGGGCGATTGCCGAACGCCTTCTCGACGATGGCGCGGCCGTCACGGTGCTTGCCGCCGACGCGGTGGCGGTCGCCGATTGCAGCGCGCGTTTCGAGGGAGAGGACATTCTCTTCCTTGATTGCGATGTCGGCGATGACGACGAGGTGGCCGAGGCGCTGGCGCAGGCGGGCGCGGAGTTCGGCCCCTTGACGGGCCTCGTCACCACGCCGGGAGCGGCCTTTGCAGCGCCCCTCGAGCGGACGAGCGCGGAGCGGCTCCGCGAGGCCTTGGAGCGGAGCCTGACGGCGGCTTTTGTCACCTGCAAGGCCGCACTCGACGAAATGGCCGAAAACCTCGCCGTCGTCCATCTCGTGCCGACGGCGGGGCTTTCGCCGCAGGCGGGCTCGGGCGCCTGCGGCGCTGCGGCGGCCGGCCTCGTCATGCTCAGCAAGGTCATGGCGCGGGAGGTCGCCGGCAGTGGTGTGCGGATCAATCTCGTCGCTGCCGGTGGCGCGCCGGCGCATCCCGAGACGGCGGAAAGCGTGGCGGACCTGCAGCCGCACGAGGCGGACGTGATCTCGGCCGTGCTGTTCCTGCTGTCGCCGGCCTCGACGGCGATCAACGGCCATGTGCTCATTGCCGATGGCGGTTTGGCGGAATCGGCCGGCTTCTCGCCCTGATGGGCGCTCTCGCGGGCTTGCCGCGCGGCGGCGCCGGCTCTATCAGGGCCGAGAAAATCCGCGGGGAGGCTTCCATGTCGAATCCGGTTCTGGTCGAGGCGACGCGCGGCGGGCGTGTCGAAAGCCGCCATCGCGGCATGGTGGCGGTCGTCGATGCCGATGGCCGTCCGGTCCTCTCCCTCGGCGCGGTCGAGACGCCGGTCTTTCCGCGCTCGGCGGTGAAGGCGATGCAGGCCCTGCCGCTCGTGGAATCCGGCGCGGCGGACGCGCTCGGCTTCGGCAATCGCGAACTGGCACTCGCCTGCTCGTCCCATTCCGGCGAGCCCGGTCATGTCGAGGTCGCCGCCGGGATGCTCGCCCGCGTCGGGCTCGACGGATCGGCGCTCGAATGCGGCGCCCATTGGTCGTCGCAGCAGCGGGTGCTGATCGCCCAGGCGCGTTCTCTCACCGAGCCGACGGCGCTCCACAACAACTGCTCCGGCAAGCATTCGGGATTCATCTGCACCGCCTGCCACATGGGCATCGAGCCGAGGGGCTACATCGGCTACGACCATCCCGTTCAGGCGATGATCCGCGACGTGATGGAGGATCTGACGGGCGCGAGCGTCGGCTCCGACCTGTGCGGCACCGACGGCTGCTCGATACCGACCTATGCGATCCCGCTCCATAGCCTGGCCGAGGGCTTCGCGAAGATGGCGAGCGGCACCGGCCTCGGCCCGGAGCGCGCCAAGGCGGCGGAGCGGCTCTTCTCGGCCTGCATGGCGGAGCCCTGGCATGTCGCCGGCACCGGCCGCTTCTGCACCCGGCTGATGGAGCTTGCGCCCGGCCGCCTCTTCGTCAAGACCGGTGCCGAGGGCGTCTTCTGCGCCGCCCTGCCGGAGAGGGGTCTCGGCATCGCGCTGAAATGCGAGGACGGCGCGACACGCGCCGCCGAAAGCATGGTCGCCGCCGTCCTGTCGAAGCTGTTGGCAGACGATGCGGACCTCTCCGCCGCCCTGCGCGAGGCCGCCACCCGTACTCTCAGGAACTGGAACGGCATCACGGTCGGCGAGGTGACGCCGGTGGGCGAACTCTCCGCCTGAGCGCTTGAGATCGATTAGGCCTCGGGGCCGGATCCAATCGCGACGACGTGATCGCGGAAATACGCCGTCACCCCATCCTCGTCGATCGATCCTGCGGCAACGCCAAGAACAAGCGCGACGACCTCTTCCTGCGGCGCTTCAAGGCTCAAATTGTGAAGCGCGAGAAAGATATCGGCCGCGGCAAAGCCGGTCCTCTTGTTGCCGTCGATGAACGGGTGGTTCTTGACGATACCAAAAAGATAGGCGGCTCCCAACTCGCAGAGATCAGGGTTGCCATAGGCATTTTTCTGCTGCGGTCGAGCAAGAGCCGACTCCAGCATGCCGAGGTCGCGAACGCCGGCAGCCCCGCCATGCTGTTGAAGCTGTTCCTCGTGAATCGCCAGAATGAAGTGGAGGTCATGAAAGCCGATCATTTCGCAAGTTCACGAAGAGCAACCTCGTATTTCTTCATGCGCGCCCTGGCGATTTCCATCTTGCGCGCGAATTCGGCCGACTCCTGCTTCGCCCGAAGACGCACCCCCCCGTCCTCGTTCGTCAGCTCGAGCTGGTCGCCGGCCTTCACGTTCAGTCGGTTCAGAATTTCCTTGGGGATGATGATCCCTTCGGAATTCCCGATCTTGCGCACCGTGACGTTCATTGTAGAAGCCTCTTGTTGTAACGGAGTTATAACATAGGCCATGCCGGTGCTGCGATCAAGCCGCGCGGCTATTCCGCCGCGGCGGCGTGTCCGTGATGGCGCATGAGGGTTTCGACGAGGCTTGCCGCGGCATCGGCGATCACCGTGCCCGGCGGGAAGATGGCATCGGCACCAGCCTTCCGCAGTGCCGGATAGTCGTCCGGAGGCACGACGCCGCCGACGGCGATGAGAATCGAGCTGCCGCCGCGCCGGGCAAGTTCCTCCTTGAGCTCCGGCACCAGCGTCAGGTGACCGGCCGCGAGCGACGAGACGCCGACGATGTGGACGCCTTCCTTGACGGCAAGGTCGGCGACCTCCTCCGGCGTCTGAAACATCGCCCCGACGATGACGTCGAAGCCGAGGTCGCCGAAGGCGGTGGCGATCACCTTCTGGCCGCGGTCATGGCCGTCCTGTCCGATCTTGGCGATCAGGATGCGGGGCTTTGCGCCCTCCGCCTTCTCGAAGGCGCGCACGAGAGTGCCGGCCCGCGCGAAAGACGTGTTCGCTTCGCCGATTTCCGCGCGGTAGACGCCGCCGATTGTCCGAACCGAGGCAACGTGGCGGCCGAAGACTTTTTCCAGCGCCAGCGAGATCTCGCCGACCGTCGCGCGCGCCCGCGCCGCCTTGACGGCGAAGGCGAGAAGGTTGCCCTGGCCGGAACGGGCGGCTTCGGTCAGACAATCGAGCGCCGTCTGCACCGAAGCGACGTCGCGCGTGCCCTTCAACGCCTGAAGCTTGGAGAGCTGTCGGGCCCGGACCTCGGAGTTGTCGACTTTGAGCACGGCGACCGCGATGTCCTGCTCCGGACGCGAGAAATTGACGCCGACGACAGTTTGCTCGCCGGAATCGATCCGCGCCTGGGTGCGGGCCGCAGCCTCCTCGATCCGGAGCTTCGGGATTCCCTGCTCGATCGCGTTCGCCATGCCGCCGAGCTTCTCGACCTCCTCGATATGGCTCATGGCGCGCGCGACGAGGTCATGCGTCAGCCGCTCGACGTACCAGGAGCCGCCCCAGGGATCGATGATCCGGGTCGTGCCGGATTCCCGGGCAAGGATATGCTGGGTATTGCGGGCGATGCGGGCGGAATGGTCGGTCGGCAGCGCCAGCGCCTCGTCGAAGGCGTTGGTGTGCAGCGACTGGGTGTGCCCCTGCGTCGCCGCCATCGCCTCGATCATGGTGCGCATGACGTTGTTCATCGGGTCCTGCGCCGTCAGCGACCAGCCGGAGGTCTGGCTGTGGGTCCTGAGCGCCAGCGATTTCGGGTCCTTCGGCTGGAACGCCTTCTGCATCAGCGCCGCCCAGATGAGGCGGGCGGCGCGCATCTTGGCGACCTCCATGAAGAAGTTCATGCCGACCGCCCAGAAGAACGACAGGCGCGGCGCGAAGACGTCGACATCCTGGCCCGCCGCGACACCGGCGCGGACATATTCGATGCCGTCGGCGATCGTGTAGGCGAGTTCGAGGTCCGCCGAGGCGCCGGCCTCCTGCATGTGGTAGCCGGAGATCGAGATCGAGTTGAACTTCGGCATCTTCTCGGCCGTATAAGCGAAGATGTCCGAGACGATCCGCATCGAGGGCTGCGGCGGGTAGATGTAGGTGTTGCGGACCATGAACTCTTTGAGGATGTCGTTCTGGATGGTCCCCGACAGCTTCTCGGGCGCAACACCCTGTTCTTCGCCGGCGACGATATAGAGCGCCATGATCGGCAGCACGGCGCCGTTCATCGTCATCGAGACGCTCATCTCGTCGAGCGGGATGCCGTCGAAGAGCTGGCGCATGTCGAGGAGCGAGTCGATCGCGACGCCGGCCATGCCGACGTCGCCGGCAACCCGCGGATGGTCGCTGTCGTAGCCGCGGTGCGTCGCGAGGTCGAAGGCGACGGAAAGACCCTTCTGCCCGGCCGCAAGGTTGCGCCGATAAAAAGCGTTCGATTCCTCGGCCGTGGAGAAGCCGGCATATTGGCGGATCGTCCACGGCCGCTGGACGTACATCGTCGGATAGGGCCCGCGGATGAACGGCGCGGCCCCCGGCCATGTGTCGAGGAACGAGAGGCCGGCGACATCGTCGGCGCCGTAGGCACGCTTGACGGCAATGCCCTCCGGTGTCTCCCACGCGCCGCCTTCCGGCGCGGTGGGCACGGATGCCGGCTTCTTCCAGGGCATCGCCGTAAAGTCCGGAACGCGGCTCATGCGGCAGCTCCCTTCCAGGCCTCGTGCAGGGAAGAAGGCCCAAGCGCCTTCGCCTTCGCCGGCGCTCGTTGCCGGACATCCCGGCTCACGAAGACGGTGACCGGCTGCTCCTCCTTCGGCGGATAGAGCGTCGTGCCGACGATCGGCCGTTTGCCCGCGGCGATGGCAGCGGCGCGACGCGCCCGCGCTTCACCGATGCGGCGCTGCAAGGCGCCGGTTTCGAGGCTCCGCATGATGCCGCCCTCCGCTTCGATCGCTTGGAACTCCGTCCAGGCGGCCGCAGCGAGCGCGTCGGTCAAATCCTCGATGCCGCCCGCGCCAGCCGATGGATCGACGACGTGGTCGAGGTGGCTCTCGTGGATCAGAAGCATCTGCGTGTTGCGTGCGATGCGCCGCGCGAAGGCGTCGGGCAGGCCGCACGCCAGCGTGTGCGGCAGGACGGCGACGCTGTCGGCCCCGCCGACGCCGGCCGCGAAGGCGGCGATCGTGTTCCTGAGGATGTTGGTCTCCGGGTCGGCGCGCGTCAGCATCCGGAACGACGTCTCGGCGTGGATCGACGCCGCCGCCGGCCTTTCGATGCCGCAGGCCGTCTGAAGCCGGGCGTGAAGGAGGCGAAGCGCCCTCAGCTTGGCGATCGAGAGGAACTGGTTCTGATCCGCCGCGATGGCCAATTCCGTCTGCGCGAACACCTCTTCGAGCGCCAGCCCGCCTGCCTCGCCGGCGCGGAGATAGGCGGCGAGGGCCGAAAGGACGACGCCAAGCTCCTGTGCCTCGGTGGCACCGGCATTGTGGGCGAGGCGGCCGTCGGCCCTCAGAAGCGTGCCGCCGAAGCCCGCCGCGCGCAGCGGGTCGAGCAGCGCCGAAAGCCGAGCATCAAGGCCGAATTCCTCGCCTGCGAAGGCGGACGCGGAAACCGGATCGATCCCGAAGTGCACCTCCGGCCGGACCGTTTTGCTTGCGCTTGCCGCCAGACGGTCCGCCAGCGCCCGGGCGGCAAGCGCACTGCCTTCCAGGCGAAGCGTGACCTCGGCCGCATCGACCTTTTCGAAAATGCCGGCGAAAGCCGGCCCCGCCGGCATCGGCAGGCCGAAACCGAAGGCACCTGCCGTGGCGCTCATGACGAGCGTCAGGCTGTCCGCCCCGTTTCTGCACTCCGCCAGCGCCTGATCGGCGGCGCGTGCAGCGTCCGTATCGTCGATGCGCTGGCTGATCCGCCAGGGCCGGCCGGCGTCGCGGCGCGCGATCGCATGTCCGTCCGTCCGGCGCCTGGAAATCGGCCCACAGGAAACTCCGTCGTCGGTTCTGGAGACGAGCGTCTCCGAGGCCTCGCCCTTCAGCGCCGCCTCGGCAAGCTTGCGCCATCGCGCCTCATCGACTGCTGGAAATTCGGCCGTTTCGATCGCACGCGCGTCCATCGGTCCTCCCGGTCAGGTTCGGCCGAAATTAGGCTGCCTGCTCCCCGCGTGCAACGCGACGAACGGCGGAATGCGCGGGTCAGATGAACTGGTTGAGGCCGGGGACGGAGCTCACCACCGCGTCGACGGTGTCGTCGCCGGCCTTCTCGCGGGCATAGGCGATCGTCTCGCGCGCGATCCCGGTGATCTCGCCCATGCCGAGGCCCTCGCTCATGAGCTGCTGGCCGAGGGCCATGACGCCGCCGCCGCCCATGGAGCCGAGCACGCTGCCGAGGAGGCCGCCGCGTCCGGCTTCGCCGTTGAACCTGGCGACGAATTCCGGCGCGTCCGGGATGCTTTCGATCATACGCGCCACGGCTCCGTCGTCGGCTTCGCGCTGGAGGAAGCCGAGGATCATGCCGACGGCCTTTTCGGCCATGCCCTCGTCGATGCCGACGTTGGTGGCGATGCGGGAAATCAGTTCGTCCATGGCTCTCTCTCCATTGCGCCGCGGCCTCGAGCGACCGCCGTGGCGGCCCAGACAAGCCCTATTCGCCGGCCCGTGCAAGCCCCGAGCATGCGCCGGGAAGACGTTCGACAGGTTCGAGCCTGAAGCCGCCGGCCGCCCGGAAAGTTCCGTTGCCGGAGGCGGGGGCGGTGGCTCATGTCGTCCCGCCGGAGGCATCCGGCAAGGCTTTTGATGCGGAGGGAAGGCGCCCATGGACCAGGCGAGGACGGCGGACGTGCTCCAGCGGGGCAGGCTCTTCATCGGCGCGAGCCACAAGCCGGACGATACGATCGGCGCGCCCCAATACCTCACGCTGAAGCTCGCGAACCGCCACGGCCTCGTCACCGGCGCGACCGGCACCGGCAAGACCGTGACGCTGCAGGTGCTCGCCGAAGGCTTCTCGAAGGCCGGCGTCCCGGTCTTCTGCGCCGACGTCAAGGGCGACCTCTCCGGCATTGCCGCGGCAGGCGAGCACAAGGAGGCGCTCGACAGGCGAGCGAGCGAGATCGGGCTCGACCCTTACGAGCTCGAGAAGTTCCCGGTGATCTTCTGGGACCTCTTCGGCGAGAAGGGTCACCGCGTCCGCACGACGATGAGCGAGATGGGGCCGCTGCTTCTCGCCCGGCTGATGGACATGACCGAGGCGCAGGAGGGCGTCCTCAACATCGCCTTCAAGCTCGCCGACGAGAACGGCCTGGCGCTGCTCGACCTCAAGGACCTGCAGTCGCTGCTCGCCTATATGGGCGAGCACGCGAGCGAGCTTTCCGGCACCTACGGCAACATCACGAAGCCGTCGATCGGTGCGATCCAGCGCTCGCTTCTCGTGCTCGAACAGCAGGGCGGCGGCTCCTTCTTCGGCGAGCCGGCGCTTGCGATCGCCGACCTGATGCGCACGACGACGGACGGGCGCGGCATCGTCAGCGTGCTCGCCGCCGACAAGCTGATGATGAACCCGCGGCTCTACGCGACCTTCCTGCTCTGGCTGATGTCCGAGCTCTTCGAGGAACTGCCGGAGGTCGGCGACCCCGAGAAGCCCCGGCTCGTCTTCTTCTTCGACGAGGCGCACCTGCTCTTCGACAACGCGCCGAAGGCCCTCATCGAGCGGGTCGAGCAGGTCGTCCGGCTGATCCGGTCGAAGGGCGTCGGCGTCTACTTCGTCACGCAGAATCCGCTCGACGTGCCCGAGAGCGTGCTCGCCCAGCTCGGCAACCGTATCCAGCATGCGCTGCGCGCCTATACGCCGCGCGAGGAGAAGGCAGTGCGCACCGCCGCCGATACCTTCCGGCCCAATCCAGCCTTTGACAGCTTCGAGGCGATCACCAAGCTCGGCGTCGGCGAGGCGCTGGTCTCGACGCTTCAGGACAAGGGCGTTCCCTCCGTCGTCGAGCGGACGCTGGTTCGCCCGCCTGCTGCGCGCATCGGCCCGATCACCGACGCGGAGCGCCAGACGATCCTGGCGACGAGCCCCGTCGCGGGTCTCTACGACAGGGACGTCGACCGCGAGTCGGCCTTCGAGATCCTTGCGAAGCGGGCGGAAGCCGCGGCGAAGGCGGAGGAGGACCAGCGCGCGCAGGAGGAGCGGGCGGAGGCGCCGGTGCCCGCGAACCGCCGCTGGACGCTGCCCGGCTTCGGCGACGACGGCGACAACGCACGATCGAGAGGTGCCGGGCGCCGCGCCGGCCGTTCCGGCTACCAGCGCCAGACGATCATGGAAGCGGCGGTCAAGTCCGCCGTCCGCTCCGTCAGCTCCTCCCTCGGCCGCGCCCTCGTCCGCGGCATCCTCGGCGGTCTGAAGCGCGGGCTGTGATCACGTCAGTTCGATATGGATTTGAAGCGCGCCGGTGCGCTGGCGCGGTGGTGGAAACGGCGGCCGCAAGGCGCCCCGTCGTCATGGCCAGGCTTGTCCCGGCCATCTGCCAACGCTCATTTCAAGGCGGCCAAGTCAGATCCTCGGGACAAGCCCGAGGATGACGACGGCGCGAACAAGGCGCGTAAACCCTCGTTATCCTGGCACACGACGCACGGGGCCGATGCTTCGTGCCCTTGCGTCTTTCGCCTCGAGAATCAGCTAAGGAACGGCATCCAACGAGGCGCCTCCAAATGAACGTCCTCACCGTTTCCGGCAGCCTCCGCGCCGCTTCGACGAATGCCGCGCTGCTCGATGCGCTGGCGCGCGCCGCGCCGGACGGCGTGACGGTTAGGCAACATCGCGGGCTCGACGCGCTGCCGATCTTCAATCCGGATCGGGAAGGGGAGGCGACGCCGGCGGTGGTGCTTGATTGGGCGGCAGCCGTCGCGGCCTGCGACGGGCTCGTCCTCGCCAGCCCGGAATACGCCCATGGCATCCCGGGTGGTCTCAAGAACGCCCTCGACTGGCTGGTCTCGCGCTTCGAGATCCCCGGCAAGCCGGTGATGATCGCCCACGCCTCGCACCGCGGCGAGCACGCGCTTGCAGCCCTTCGCGAGGTGCTGAAGACGATGTCGGTCCATCTGGTGGAGGATGCCTTCGTCCGCGTCCCGCTCCTCGGCAAGGCGCCGGCGGAGGTGCAGGCAATCCTCGATACGGCGGAGACGCGAGCCGCACTCGGCAATGCGCTGGAGCGGTTCCGCTCGGCGACCACCCTGTCAGGGAAGCCTGGGTGATCAGCCGAGCGGGCCGGTGGAACGCCGCGCAAGTGGGGGACGGCGGCGTTCCGCTGGAGAGGTGGGCCCGGACCTGCGTCCGGCCCCGGTCAATGCCCTCCGCCGCCGCCGGCGCTTGCCGGAGGCTTGCGCATCAGGACGGCGAAGACCGCGAGCACGGCGAAGAGCAGCGTCAGAAGGTAGAAGACGTCGAGGAACGACAGCACCTGCGCCTGCATGTGGACCTTGCCCGCCATCTGGGCGAGCGCGCCGGTCTTTGCATCGAGGCCGTGCGCGGCGAGGTTCTGGCCCATCATCTTCAGCTGCCGGAGAGCCTCCGGATTGGACCATGAGACGCTTTCCGAAAGCCGCGCATAGTGCATGTCGGCCCGGTGGATGAGCACCGTGTTGATCAGCGCTAGCCCCACAGCGCCGCCGAGGTTCCGGGTCAGGTTGAAGAGGCCGGACGCGTTCTTCAGCCGTTCCGGAGGCAGGGTGCCGAGCGCCAGGTTGTTGATCGTCACCATGCAGAGCATCAGCGACACCCCGCGAAAGACCTGCGGCAGGATCAGCTCGTTGTAGTCCCATTCCGGCGTGATGTGGGTCATCATCCACGTGCCGGTGGCGAAGCCGACGAAGCCGATGAGCAGCATCGCCCGCGGATCGATCTTCGTCGACAGGAAGCCGGAGACCGGTGCCGTCAGGAACATCGCGAGGCCGCTGACGAAGACCGCCTCGCCGATCATCAGGGAATCGTAGCCGCGCACTCGCCCGAGATAGAGCGGGAAGAGGTAGGTGAGCCCGTAGAGGCCGATACCCATGACGAAGGAGAAGACCGAGCCGAAGGTGAAGTTGATGTCCCTGAAGGCGGAGAGATCGACGACCGGCAGCTGCGCCCGGAAGGCGCGCCAGAAGAAGACGATGCCGCCGAGCGCCATCACGATCGCGAAGATGAAGACGCTCCGGTCCTGCAGCCAGTCGTATTGCGGGCCTTCCTCGAGCACGTATTCCATGGAGCCGAGGAAGGCGGCCATCGCCACCAGGC
This sequence comes from Pararhizobium sp., assembly GCA_051960215.1. Classification (GTDB taxonomy): domain Bacteria; phylum Pseudomonadota; class Alphaproteobacteria; order Rhizobiales; family Rhizobiaceae; genus Pararhizobium_B. Next base: position 8,519 of record JBQCEN010000029.1, on the reverse strand, counting down.
CGGTCCAGTCGAAGCGCTTGAGCAGCGAGGAGTCGCCTTCGTCGAAGTCGATCAGCGTCCAGGCCGCGATCGTCACGCCGATGCCGGGGACGACGTTGACGAGGAACAGCCAGTGCCAGGAGAAGGCGTGGCTGAGATAGCCGCCGATCGTCGGGCCGATCGTCGGCGCGAGCGTCGCCACGAGGCCGATCATCGGCGAGACGACGGAGCGCTTCGACGGCGGGAAGATCGTGAAGGCGGCCGCGAAGACGCTCGGGATCATGCCGCCGCCGATGAAGCCCTGCAGCGCGCGGTAGATGATCATCTGGTTCATGTTCGTCGCGGTCGCGGCGAGCGCGCTCGCCAGCGTGAAGCCGGCGGCCGAGATGGTGAAGAGCACCCGCGTCGAGAGAAGCCGCCCGAGGAAGCCCGAGAGCGGGATCATGATGACCTCGGCGACGAGGTAGGAGGTCTGCACCCAAGCGATCTCGTCCGGACCGGCGGCGAGGCCGGCTTGGATTTCGCTCAGCGACGCCGAGACGATCTGGATGTCGAGGATCGCCATGAACATGCCGAAGACCATGGCGAGGAACGCGAAGACGGTCCTCGCGCTCATGGTCTCCGCCGGCGCCTGCGGCCGTGCCGCGGCGGCGCCGGGAGAAAGGGTAGTGGTCGCGACGGCCATGATCGGTTCCGCCTTTGCCTTCGGAGGACGCTACTTGGCTGCCTTGGCGGCGTCCGGCGCGGTGCGCGTGTCGATGTCGACGACGACGCTGAGGCCGGCGCGCAGCTTGCCGCTTTCGAGCACGCTCTTCGGCAGGTCGATGCGCACGGGGACGCGCTGGACGACCTTCGTGAAGTTGCCGGTCGCGTTCTCGGCCGGAAGCAGCGAGAACACGGCGCCGGAGGCCGGAGAGATGGACGAGACGGTGCCCTCGATGTCGTTGCCGTCGAAGGCGTCGACCGCGACCGTCGCCTTCTCGCCCGCCACGACCTTGGCAAGCTGCGTTTCCTTCAGGTTCGCCTCGATGTAGAGCCCGTGCACCGGCACGATCGCCGCGAGGTTCTGGCCGGGGCTGACAAGGTCGCCGCGCTCCACCGCGCGGTTGCCGACGATGCCGTCATAGGGGGCCCGCAGAACCGTCATGTCGAGGTCCCGCTTGGCCTGGGCGACACCGAGCTGCAGCGTGCGCATCTGGCTCTCCGCCTCGCCGTACTGGCCCTTCAGTACCTCGATGTTCGCCTTGGCCGCGGCAATCGCCGCCTCGGTGCCCGTCAGCTTCGCCTTCGCGAAATCGAGCGCGGCCTCGGCGTCGTCGACGGTCGACTGCGCCGCGAACTTGGTCGCGAGCAGGCTGCGGGCCCGCTTCGCCGACGCTTCGGCGTTGCGCAGCGTCGCCTCGGCGGCGAGCTTGTCTGCCTCCGCCTGGGCGACGGAGGTCCCGCCGGCGGCAATCTGCGCCTTGATCCGGTCGAGCGTCTTCTGCTGCGACACGATCTTCGCCTTCGCCTGATCGAGCGCGATGCGGTAGTCGCCGTCGTCGAGGCGCACGAGCACGTCGCCCGCCTTCACCCGCTGGTTCTCCTGGAAATTGATCGTATCGACGTAGCCGGTTATCTTCGGGGCGATCGCCGCGATGTCGCCGTGAACATAGGCGTCGTCCGTCGAGACCATGAACCGGCCGACGGTCCAGTAGTCGTAGCCGTAATAGGCGCCGCCGGCGAGAAGGGCCGCACCGATGATGGGCAGCAGAAGGCCACGCAGGCCGCGCTTCTTCCTCGTCTCCTCGACATGCGGCTCGGCGGCGGGCGCCGCCGGTTCCACGGCGGGCTCGGCGTCCGGCACCGGTGCCGTCCGGCGCGCCGAAGGTGCCTGCGTCGCCTTGTCGCCCTGGCGCGCGGGGAAGGGGCGGATGGTGGCGCTCGCTTCCTCGTCGTCTGCGCGGATGAGGGGCTGGTCTTCGCGGCTCATGATGGTCGTCCCACTTCGATTGTACCGAACCGTTCGGTTCGAGCTTGACATAGACCATGGCCTCCGCCATATAAAGAGCAAATCGAACCGACCGGTTCGAAAAAACGAAAAAAAGATTCGGGAGCTTTAGCGCAAGGGCAATGAGCGAAAAGGCAGCGAAACAGCACGGGACAAGGGGCGCGGCCGACGCTCTATGCAAGGCCGGACGGCACGCCGCGGGGCAGGACCCCGTCAAGCGCGACCAGATCCTGAACGGCGCCTATGCCGTTTTCAGCCGCATGGGCTTCGACGCGGCGAGCATGAACGACATCACCCGCGAGGCGAACGTCTCGAAGGGCACCATCTATGTCTATTTCCAGAACAAGGAAGAGCTGTTCGAGGCGCTGATCGGCCGCAAGTGCCAAGCCCTCTTCGCGGACTTGCAGACGGCCATCGAGGGCGAAGGGTCCCTCAGGGAGAAGCTTTTCCGCTACGGCATGATCGTCGCGCGACTGGTCGCCTCCGATCCGGTCATCCAGGCGCAGCGGATCGTCATCGCGGTCAGCGAGCGCAAGCCGGAGCTCGGCGCGAATTTCTACGAACGCGGCCCCTTGCGGGGCAAGACGTACTTCATGGACTTCCTGAAGAGGGAAATCGCCAAGGGGACGCTTGCCATCGACGATGTCGAGCTGGCGGCCTACCAGTTCGGCGAGCTCTGCATGGCCGGCATCTTCCGGCCGCGCATCTTCGGCCACATGAGCGAAGAGCCGAGTGCGGAGAAGATCGAGAAGACCGTCTCCGCCGCCGTCGAAATCTTCCTCCGCACCTATGCGACGGAGCGGCCGGGGCAGTGAGCCCGCGGCCGCTCGCGGCACCTCAGATCACCAGCACCTTCGTGTGGACCGGCACGCGGCTGTAGAGATCGATCACGTCCTGGTTGATCAGCCGGATGCAGCCGGACGACATCGCCTTGCCGATCGACCACCACTCCGGCGAGCCGTGCAGGCGGTAAAGCGTGTCCTTCCCGTCATGGAAGATGTACATGGCGCGCGCCCCGAGCGGGTTCATCAGGCCCGGGTCCATGCCGCCGTTCGCATACTTCTTCAGCTCCGGCTGGCGATCGATCATGTCGCTTGGCGGCGTCCAGGTCGGCCACTTCTGCTTCCACTGGATTTGCCCGCGCCCCGACCAGGCGAAGCCTTCGCGCCCCACGCCGACGCCGTAGCGGATCGCCGAGCCGTCGTCGCGCGTCAGGTAGAGGAACTTCTGGTGGGTATCGACGACGATCGTGCCCGGCTCCTCGCCGGTCGTGTTCTCCACCACCTGGCGATAGTAGATCGGATCGATCTGCCGGTAGGGAACCGCGGGAATCACGTAGCCGCCGTCGACCTCGCTGTCGTAGACCTCGGCGTAGGAGACCGCCCCCGGCGGCAACACGGGGCCGCCTCCGCCCCAGAAGGGGCTGTTGGAGAAAGGCGACGTTTCCTCGCGGAACTGCCCCGACGAGACGCCGGCGCAGCCGGCGAGGCCTGCAGCAATCGCCGCCATTCCGCCGGCGGCCAGGAGGTTGCGGCGCGTGATGCCCCTGCCGCCGTATTCTGCAACGGCGGCCTCGGCCCCATTCTTTCTTCTCATGATTGTTCCCGTGTTCGTGCCTCGGCGACGGCCGCGACTTCCTGTTGCCTCCATCGTCTGAGGCGCAAATGTGGCAACCTCCGGCGATATTCGTGTCGTCGCTGCAACACTCACCACAGAAGGCCGTCCGGCCGGGAGTCCGAGACAGCCTCGACGGAACATGAATTCGTCACAAATGAGATTGTTCCGGTTGCGACCTCCTGCCACCGGCAAGCTCCGGCCGCTTCGACGCTCAGAGGCTTTTCAGGTCCGGCAGGATCAGCGACGGCGACAGGTCGCCATATTCGTCCGGCATGCCCGTCCGGTTGATCCAGACGGTGCGGAAGCCGAAGCGCGTGGCGCCGGCGACGTCCCAGCGGTTCGACGACTGGAAGGAGATCGCGTTCGGGTAGAGCCGATAGGCCGTCGTCACGAGGTCGTAGGTCTGCGGCGCCGTCTTGAAGGTCCTGAGGCTGTCGACGGAAAAGACGTCGTCGAGGATCGTCTCGAGCGCCGCGTTGCGGACGGCCGATTCGAGCATCGCCGGGGAGCCGTTGGAGAGGATCGCGAGCTTCGCCCCCCGTGCCTTCAGCGCCTTGAGGACGCCCGGCACCTCCGGATAGCAATCGAGCTTGAAATAGGCCTCGAGCAGGTGAGGGCGCAGCGACCGGTCCACGGACGGGAAGCGCTGCATGGCGTAGTCCAGCGCCTGCTCGGTCAGCGCCCAGAAATCCTGGTACTGGCCCATCAGCGAGCGGGTCCAGGAATATTCGAGCTGCTTCGCCCGCCACATCTCCGACATCTGCTGCCCGTCCGGGCCGATGCCGGCCGCATGGCGGCGCACGGCGGCATGCACGTCGAACAGCGTTCCGTAGGCATCGAAGACGTAGGCGGCGTGGCTCATGGCGGATCCCCTCGAAGTCGCGTGCACGATGCGGCCGCCGCATGGCGAGCGTCAAGTCCGCGCATTCACTTGACTATCGGCCTTGACGATCGTGCCGCGAGGGCATTGAGTGCCGGCCACGAAGAGCGGGGCGATGCGCCCGCCGGGAAAGATCAGGGAGACGCCGATGCCCGTCGACACATCCGCACAGACGACGACATGGACCTATGTCGATGGCGACTGGGTGGAAGGGAACCCGCCGCTCGTCGGTCCGCGATCGCATGCGATGTGGCTCGGCTCGAGTGTCTTCGACGGCGCCCGCTGGTTCGAGGGGCTCGCACCCGATCTCGACCTCCACTGCGCCCGCGTCAACCGCTCCGCCGATGCGCTCGGTCTCAAGGCGACGGTGGCGGCGGAGGAGATCGAGGGGCTGGTCCTGGACGGGCTGAAGAAGTTCGATGGCCGCACGGCCGTCTACATCCGGCCGATGTACTGGGGCGAGCATGGCGGCTACATGGGCGTGCCGTGCGATCCCGAATCGACGCGCTTCTGCCTTTGCCTCTACGAATCGCCGATGATCCCGTCGAACGGCTTCTCGATCACCGTCTCGCCGTTCCGCCGGCCGACGATCGAGACGGCGCCGACGAACGCCAAGGCCGGCTGCCTCTATCCGAACAACGGCCGGGCGATCATGGAGGCGCGTCGGCGCGGCTTCGACAACGCGCTGGTGCGCGACATGCTCGGCAACGTCGCCGAGACCGGCACCTCGAACATCTTCATGGCGAAGGGCGGAACCGTCTTCACCCCCGTTGCCAACGGCACCTTCCTCTCCGGAATCACCCGCGCCCGCACGATCAGGCTCCTGAGGGAGGCGGGAATCGAGGTCGTCGAGAAGGCGATGTCGGTCGAGGAGTTCATGGAAGCCGACGAGATCTTCTCGACAGGCAACCATTCCAAGGTCGTCCCGGTCAACCGCATCGAGAACCGGGAGTTGCAGCCCGGACCGATGGCGCGCAAGGCCCGCGACCTCTATTGGGAGTTCGCCCGCTCGGGCGCGCGCGGCTGACCGGTCGCGCCGGAGGCGCCGCGCACCCGTTGTCGGGTGTCGAGCCTCCGCCTATGTTCCACCCATTCGATCACCTGAAAATCCCACTGAGAAGGAGACAGTGCCATGGCTTTCGAACTCCCCGCTCTTCCCTACGACTATGAGGCGCTTCAGCCCTACATGTCGCGCGAGACGCTGGAGTACCACCACGACAAGCACCACAAGGCCTATGTCGACACCGGCAACAAGCTTGCCGCGGAAGCCGGCATGGACGGCCTGTCGGTCGAGGAGGTGCTGAAGAAGTCGTATGGCACGAACCAGGCGCTCTTCAACAACGCGGCGCAGCACTTCAACCACACCCACTTCTGGAATTGGATGAAGAAGGGCGGCGGCGGCAAGAGCCTGCCGGGCGCGCTGCAGAAAGCCTTCGACAGCGACCTCGGCGGCTACGACAAGTTCAAGGCCGATTTCGCCCACGCCGGCGCGACGCAGTTCGGCTCCGGCTGGGCCTGGGTCGCCGTCAAGAACGGTAAGCTCGAGATCATGAAGACGCCGAACGGCGAGAACCCGCTGGTCCACGATGCCAAGCCGATCCTCGGCGTCGATGTCTGGGAGCACTCCTACTACATCGACTATCGCAACGCGCGGCCGAAGTACCTGGAAGCTTTCATCGACAACCTGATCAACTGGGACTACGTCCTGGAGTGCTACGAGAAGGCGGCCGTCTGAGCCCGCGATTTCCCAAACCCCGGCCGGTTCCCGCGCCGGGGTTTTCGCTTTCGACGAGCATCCGGCCTTCACGCAAGCGTGAAGGAATCCCTGGAAAATCCGTGTAGTCGGGAAGGGCTGATCGCCTACCTTGCCGTCAACGCCCGTGGAGGAGTGAGCCGATGCAGAAGACCCCGATCATCCTGACCGTCCTTGCCCTGACGGCCGGAATCGCCGTTGCCGCCGACAATCCCATCGCGATCCGCCAGGCCCTGATGGATTCGAACGGCGCGGCCGCGGGGCTGGCCGGCTCGATGCTCAAGGGCGAGACGCCCTATAGCCCCGCCGCCGGCAAGGCGGCGATCGCCACGCTGCACGCGACGTCCGTCGCCTTCGGCAGCTTCTTCCCCGAAAATTCCAAGACCGGCGATCATACGAAGGCCTCTCCAAAGATCTGGAGCGATGCAGCCGGCTTCCAGAAGGCCCTCGAGAAGTTCCAGTCCGACGCCTCTGCCGCCATGAAGGCTGCGGGGGAGGAGGGGCCGGCCGACCTCGCAAGCTTCAAGGCGGCGATCATGCCCGTGCTCGGCAACTGCAAGTCCTGCCATCAGGACTACCGCGTCCGGCAGTAGAGCGGAGCCGAGCGCGTGCTTCGGCGGATCGCAGTCGTCGTCCTGGTGATCGTCGTCATCGTGGTGGCATCGGGCTTCTACCTGACGCGCCCGAACCGGCTCGATCCGAAAGCCGTTGCCGCCGTGCCGCCTGGCAACGCCCAGGCCGGAGAGCTCGTCTTCTGGGCGGGAGGCTGCGCCTCGTGCCACGCGGCGCCCGGCTCGAAGGGTGACGCGCTCTTCAGGCTCGGCGGCGGCGTCAAGCTCAAGACCGACTTCGGCACTTTCGTCACGCCAAATATCTCGCCGGATCCCGTCCACGGCATCGGCAAGTGGTCGTTTGGCGCGTTCGCGAATGCCGTCCAGCGCGGCATCGGTCCTCACGGGGAGCAGCTCTATCCGGCCTTCCCGTATACCTCCTACGCCCGGATGAAGCTCTCCGACGTCGCCGACCTCTTCGCGTTCCTGAAGACGCTTCCGCCGGTCGCCTCCGATCCGCCCGCCAGCACCGTTCCCTTTCCCTACAGCGTCCGTCGCGGCATCGCGCTCTGGAAGACCGCCTTCATGCGCCCCGGCCCCGTCATCGCCCTGCCGGACGACGCGAGCGCTGCGCTGAAGCGCGGCCGCTATCTCGTCGAGGGCGCCGGCCACTGCGGCGAATGCCACACGCCGCGCAACTCCATCGGCGCGCTCGACTACAGCCGCTGGCTCGCGGGCGCGCCGAGTGCCGAGGGCACGGGAACCGTCCCGAACATCACCTCCGGCAAGGGTGGCATCGGCAGCTGGTCGGAGAAGGACATCGCCTACTTCCTGGAGACCGGCTTCACGCCCGACTACGATTCCGTCGGCGGCGCCATGGTGCCGGTGCAGGAGGACATGGCGAAGCTGCCGGCGAGCGACCGAGCCGCCATCGCCGCCTATCTCAAGGCCGTCCCGCCGCAGGCAAACGGCTATGCGAAGAAGGAGAAGAAGTAGCGGACCGGCACGGCCCTTTCCTCGCCCCCGCGCAGGTGCGAGAGAGGTGGACGCGAAACGGGACGGAGAGGGGGAACGGCATTTGCCTGACGTGGACGAGTGCCGATTTCTGCGAGGCCGCAGCCGCGCCCAGAACTCCGCTGATGCGCTTCTCCCCCTCTCCCGCTCGCTGCGCCAGGGACCTCTCCCCACTTCGCGGGGCGAGGAAGGGGCTGCGGCGATTGGCATCTTTCCTCGCCCGCTGTCGCGGGGCGACGACAGATCGTGCGCCTAATGCCTTGCCGCTCACTTTCAGGGCGAAGGCGTATTCGTAGGCGATCTCCTCCAGACGCTGGAAACGGCCGGAGGCGCCGCCGTGGCCGGCGTCCATGTTGGTCTTGAAGAGGATCGGCGCGTCGCCCGTGGTCTTCTCGCGCAGCCGCGCGATCCATTTCGCCGGCTCCCAGTAGGTGACGCGCGGGTCGGTGAGGCCCGCGAGCGCCAGGATCGGCGGGTAGGGTTGCGCCCTGACATTGTCGTAGGGCGAGTAGGCGGCGATCGTCCGGTAGTCCTTGGCCGAGGCGATGGGGTTGCCCCATTCCGGCCATTCGGGCGGCGTCAGCGGCAGCGTGTCGTCGAGCATCGTGTTGAGGACGTCGACGAAGGGCACGGCCGCGATGATCGCGCCGAAGGCCGCCGGCGCCTGGTTGGCGACGGCGCCCATCAGCAGGCCGCCCGCCGAGCCGCCCTGCGCCACGATCCGGTCGTGACGCG
>JBQCEN010000028.1:0-4646 GCA_051960215.1 Pararhizobium sp. | reverse complement strand
CGCCGCGCTCGAACCCGGCGACCTACACCGGCGCCTTCACGCCGATCCGCGAATGGTTCGCAGGCCTGCCCGAAAGCAAAGCGCGCGGCTACGAGCCGGGCCGCTTCTCCTTCAACGTCAAGGGCGGGCGCTGCGAGGCCTGCCAGGGCGACGGCGTCATCAAGATCGAAATGCATTTCCTGCCGGACGTCTACGTCACCTGCGACGTCTGCCACGGCAAGCGCTACAATCGCGAGACCCTGGACGTCACATTCAAGGGCAAGTCGATCGCCGACGTGCTGGAGATGACGGTCGAGGAAGGCGCCGAATTTTTTGCCGCGGTGCCGGCGGTCCGCGACAAGCTGGAGACCCTGAAGCAGGTCGGGCTCGGCTATATCAAGGTCGGGCAACAGGCGACGACGCTCTCCGGCGGCGAAGCGCAGCGCGTCAAGCTCGCCAAGGAGCTGTCGAAGCGCTCGACCGGCCGCACGCTCTACATCCTCGACGAGCCGACGACGGGCCTGCATTTCCACGACGTCGCCAAGCTCCTCGAAGTCCTGCACGAGCTCGTCAACCAGGGCAATTCCGTCGTCGTCATCGAGCACAATCTCGAGGTCATCAAGACGGCCGACTGGGTGATCGACCTCGGCCCCGAAGGCGGCGATGGCGGCGGCGAGATCGTCGCGACCGGGACGCCGGAGGACATCGTCAAAGAGGAGCGCTCCTACACGGGCCACTTCCTGAAGGAGTTGCTGGAACGCCGGCCGAAGCGGCGGGTCGAGGCTGCGGAGTGATGGAGAAAGGTGTTGGAGACGATGAAAGCTCGGAAGCCGATGAATGACACGGAACCGTGCGCATGAATGGATCAATGCGCGAGGAGCCGCTACCAAAGCACCTCGATGCCAAATCTCCGAATGTTCCGATCGATCGTGACGATCACAAGCTCTTCGATGTCCGCCTGCGCGGCGAGCATGCGGTCGAACGGATCCAGATGTTCTCCAGGAATAAGTCCCGCATGGATCGCATGGGCTGTAGAGATAGGGACGCCGAAAAATCCTGCGACGCGACGATGTCGTCAAACGTAGCGGGCCAGGTGGGCGACCTTTTGCCACTTACCGAGCCGGTTCTTGTTGGCGATTTTGAAGGCAGAGATGGCGCTTACGACGATCTTGTTTGCGGGGTTGGAAATCGTCCGCTCTGCGGCGCGTGATAGTTGCGCCGGTTCATAGAGCCACCATACCAGCACGTGGGTGTCCAGGAGATAGCCTGCCATCAGCCGTCGAAGGAGTATTTCCCTTCCCAGGCATCGAGTTCGTCTTCGCTCAAGGGCTGGAGAAAGAGGTCGCTTGGCATGGTTTTCCGGAGATGAGCCAGCGCACCCGGCTTGCGCGGCTTCCTCTCGATCCGGTCGACGGGCACCAGCTTTACGGCCGGCTTGTTGTGGCGCGCAATGACGATTTCTTCGCCGGCCTCGGCGCGGGCCACGAGGTCTGAGAGTTCGGACTTGGCCTGGTGCATATATTGACGGTCGTCATGGAGAATAAGCTAGCTAGGTTCCTAGCTAAGTACAGGGAGGGAGGAATATGAGCTCAGCAGGCAAGATCCGTGCGGGCATCGGAGGCTGGACGTTCGAGCCCTGGGACGCGTCCTTTTACCCGCCCAAGCTCCCGAAGGCGAAGCAGCTCTCCTATGCGGCAAGCAAACTCGCGACCATCGAGATCAATGGCACCTACTATCGCGGGCAGAAGCCGGAAACCTTCGCGAGGTGGGCGGCTGACGCGCCCGACGGATTCGTCTTTTCCGTCAAGGGCAACCGTTTCGTGACGAACCGCAAGGTGCTTGGCGAGGCGGGCGAGTCGATGGAGAAGTTCCTCGCGACCGGCGTGACCGAGCTCGGCGACAAGCTCGGGCCGATCCTCTGGCAGTTTGCGCCGACGAAGAAGTTCGATCCCGGAGATTTCGAGGCCTTCCTGAAGCTCCTGCCGAAGTCACGCGACGGCATCGGCCTGCGCCACGCCGTGGAGGTCCGCCACGACAGCTTCGTCGTGCCGGAGTTCGCGCAGCTGCTCCGCACCTATGGTGTCGCCGTCGTCTTTGCCGACCACGCGAGCTATCCGGCGATGGCCGACGTCACCGCCGATTTCATCTACGCGCGCCTGCAACAGGGAAACGACGAGACGCCGACCTGCTATGAGTCGGGCGATCTCGACGTCTGGGCGGCACGCGCGAAGACATGGGCGTCGGGCGATGTGCCGCACGACCTGCCGCGGGCCGATCCGAACGGCAAGCCGGAGAAGATGCCGCGCGACGTCTTCGTCTACTTCATCCATGAGGGCAAGGTTCGTGCCCCTCACGGGGCGATGGCCTTCGCCGAGCGCGCCGGCTGAGGCACGCGCTTAGCCGGCCGACGCGGGCTCCTCCCGCACGTTCGGCAGGAAGATCGTGAGCAATCCGATCAGCGGCAGGAACGAGCAGACCGAATAGACGAATTCGATGCCGCGAGCGTCGGCAACCTGCCCCAGGACGGCGGCCGCGATGCCGCCCATGCCGAAGGCGAAGCCGAAGAACAGGCCGGCGACCATCCCGACACGCCCCGGCACCATCTCCTGTGCATAGACCACGATCGCCGGAAAGGCCGAGGCGAGGATGACGCCGATCACCATCGAGAGGATCGCGGTCCAGAAGAGGTCGGCGTAAGGCAGCGCCAGCGTGAAGGGCAGCACCCCGAGGATCGAGCACCAGATCACCCGTTTGCGCCCGATCCGGTCGCCGATCGGCCCGCCGATCAGCGTGCCGACGGCGACGGCCCCGAGGAACAGGAAGAGATAGACCTGCGCGTCCTGCACGGGAATCGCGAATTTGTGCATCAGGTAGAAGATGTAGTAGCTCGTGAGGCTGGCGAGATAAATGTACTTGCTGAAGACGAGCAGCGCGAGCACGACGAGCGTGAAGACGACGCGCCGGCGCGAATAGGGCGAGACGAAGACCGGCGCGGGCTTCTTCGCCGCGTTGACGCGATAGCGCCCGTACCAGCCGCCGACCTTCGTCAGCACGATAATCCCGACGAGCGCAGCGACCGAGAACCAGGCGACGCTTTTCTGCCCTGCCGGTAGAATGATGAAGGCGGCAAGCAGCGGCCCGATCGCCGAGCCGACGTTGCCGCCGACCTGGAAGATCGACTGCGCCGTGCCGTGCTTGCCCCCTGAGGCAAGGCGCGCGACGCGCGACGATTCCGGATGAAAGACGGCCGAGCCGAGCCCGACGAAGCCGGCGCCGAGGAGCAGCAGCCGGTAATGGCCGGCAAACGCGAGCAGGATGAGGCCAATGAAGGTCGACGCCATGCCGACCGGGAGGGAATAGGTGAGCGGCCGCTTGTCGGCGTAGGCGCCGATCAACGGCTGCAGCAGCGAGGCGGTCACCTGGAACGTCAGCGTCAGGAAGCCGATCTGGCCGAAGTCGAGATTGTAGTTCGTCTTCAGCATAGGATAGATCGCGGCCAGCATCGACTGCATCATGTCGTTGAGGAAATGGCAGCCGCTGAGCGCGATGACGACGGCAAGCGCAGTCGTGTCGGCGGACGAGCGGGGCAACGCGGTCTGGTTGACGGTCACGAGGATGATGACTCCGGGTCGGGCATTCGGCGGGTTCATAGGCCGCTTGCGCGAAGCCCGCTTACGTGATGTGGTCGACAGCTTTCGCAACCGGGCCATTCTTCGAGCGTGCCATGCTTCCCGACATCGTCTCCGATCTCGCCGAACGCGAAATCGCGCTGGAGCGCAGCGCCGAGGCGATCCTTGCATCGCCGCAGGCGTATCGCGACGGCGAGCATGTTCCCGAACATGCCCACGGCCGCTCTCAGCTCCTTCATGCCCTGACGGGCGTCGCGACGGTGACGACCGCGCTCGGCCGCTGGCTGGTGCCGCCGGAGCACGCGCTCTGGATCCCCGCCCGCACGGTCCACGCCGTCGACATCATCGGCGACGTTCTGATGTATTCGGTCTATGTGCGGCCGGACGCCCTTCCCGGACTGCCCGCCCATCTGCATGTCGCGGCGCTGACGCCGCTGATGCGCAGCCTCATCCATGCGGCGCGCGAGATCGGCATCGAGGCGCCGCGCGACGAGCGCAGCCGCTTCATCATGGGCTGCCTGCTGCACGAGATCCCGCATCTTGAAGAGCGGCCGCTGAATGTTCCTTTCCCGGCGCATCCGCGGTTGGCTGCGCTCTGCCGCCGCTACCTCTCGGCGCCGACGGCCCATACGGATATCGATCTCTGGGCTGCGTCGGCCGGCATGAGCCGGCGCACCTTCACGCGAATCTTCCGCAAGGAGACCGGCCTTTCCCTTTCGGCCTGGCGGCAGCAGGCCTGCCTTGTCTCGGCGCTGCCGCGGCTCTCGGCCGGCGAGCCGGTGACGAGCGTCGCCCTCGATCTCGGTTATGACAGCGTTCCGGCCTTCACGACCATGTTCAAGCGCGTGCTTGGCGCCGCGCCGAAGGCTTATCTGCGATCGGCCGCCTGAGGCCAGTCCTGCTTCCGGAGGGGTCCGACGGCGTCCGGCAGGTCATCGGCCGTCAGGCCGGCGCCGGCGGCAGCCGCCGCCGCGCCATGCAGCCAGACGCCGGCTGCCGCTGCTTCGAAGATCGGCATCTTCTGGGCGATGAGCGCAC
>JBQCEN010000027.1:0-13513 GCA_051960215.1 Pararhizobium sp. | reverse complement strand
TATCGTGACGCTGGCGCTCAACATGTTCACCCAGGGCGTCGATCCGCAGCTGGACTGCTCGGACATCAACCGAATGAAGGATGTCTACGAATATTCGAACCAGTTGAAGATCCCGGAGCGCCATCCTTATGTCGGCGAACTGGTCTATACGGCTTTCTCAGGCTCGCATCAGGACGCCATCAACAAGGGCATGAAGGCGATAAAGGTCGCCAACAAGCCGCTCTGGGAAGTGCCTTACCTGCCGATCGACCCGCGCGACGTCGGGCGCAGCTACGAGGCGATCATCCGCATCAACTCCCAGTCCGGGAAGGGCGGCATCGCCTATGTCCTGCAGGAGGACTACGGCCTCAACCTGCCGCGCAACCTGCAGGTCGAATTCCGCGAGTCGATCCAGAAGATCACCGACGAGGAAGGCAAGGAGATGCCCTCGAAGCGCATCTACGAGACCTTCATGGACACCTACGTCCGCCAGCCGGACGCGCGGCTGAAGTTCGTCGAGCACCATTCCTTCGCCGATCCCGACGTGAAGGGCCAGCGCATCGTCGAGGCCACGATCGTCGACGACGGCGTCGAGACGAAGATCAGCGGCCGCGGCACCGGTCCGATCGACGCCTTCGTCAATGCGCTTTCGGCGCATATCGGTGTCGAGCTTTCCGTCGCGAACTACTCCGAGCATTCGCTGCAGCGCGGCTCGAACGCCTCGGCGATCTGCTACATGGAGATCGAGCACCCTGCGGGCCGGCTCTTCGGGGCCGGGGTCAACACGAACATCTCCGCCGCCTCGCTCGAAGCGGTGGTCTCGGCGGCGAACCGGGTGGTCGCCCTGCGCTGAGCAGGATTAACGCTGTTCCTCTGCAAGCATGGAAAAGGCGGCCGTGGCCGCCTTTTCCATGGCCGTCTCCGCTCGATTCGCCGCAGGCGCCGTGTTAACGTCGCGTTAACGCTGCGAGCGAGTGTGCAAGGGCCATGGCCGAGAGAATTACCCCGATCAATGCGGAGCGGCGACTGGCCGACATCATCCGCAAGGTGAAGATCGCGGCTGCCGAGCGCGACGAGGTCGTCATCGACATGAAGGACGCCGACCGGGCGCGGCTCGAGCTGCTCGCCGAGGCGCTTCGGCCGGTCATCGAGGACGTGCCGACGGAGGCGGACCAGTTCGATTTCGCGATCTCCAACGGACTGCAGCCGCGCTTCTGGATCGACGCCGTGGCCCATGTCCATATGGGGCGCGACCGGCGGACCTACCGTTTCGTCCGCGACACGCGCCTCGGGCGGGTGGTCGTGGAGGAAACGCACGACACGTCGGCCGTCGCCGACGCGGTTTCGCGCTATATCGGCCAGCGGCTGATCGAGCGCCAGCGTGCGCTTGACGGCGACATGGAGGACGTGCGCGCCTTCTATGCCCGGCGCGACGCCGGCGAGGCGAGCGGGCCCGCCGGTGGCGCGGTAGCGCCGCCGGAGGGGGCGCCGAGGAGCGGCGGCCTGCCGCCGATGGCGGTCGCCGCGCGGCCGGGATCGACCTTCGTCGTCGGCCTCCTGTGGTTCATCCTCGGCTGCGTCGCCGGAGCCGGCCTGCTCGTCGCCGCCTTCTCCGACCGGATCGGCGGCGCGATCAACTGACGGCGTTTCAGGGAAGCCTGCTTCCGCGCGAAAGCGATCTAGCGCAGCGACAGCGTGTCCTCACCCTTCAGCACCAGGCGGACGTTGTCCTCGACGAAGCGGTAGCTCTGCCGCCGGCAGGTCCAGTCGCCGGCCTTGCCGGAGATCGAGAAGAGGTTGTAGCCGGCGGGCGGCCGTTTGCCGCCGATCCCCTGGCTCGCCGACGGGATGCCGACGACCGGAATCTCGCCGTGGCGCGTCTTCAGCCAGCGGAGCGTGTCGAGATGGGTGTGGCCGTGGAGGATCAGCTCCGCACCGCCCATGCCGACGGCGGCTGTGAAGCGGCGGATGCCGATCAGGCGCTTGTGCCATGAGGTGGCGTCGCGGATCGGCGGGTGGTGGATCATCACGACGCGGAAGAGCCGGCGCTCGCCGGCCCAGCGCAGCGCCTCGACGGTGCGGCGCGCCTGGCCGTGGCCGAAGAAGCCGCTCGCCAGGAACGGTGGCGTCGGGTTTGCCGTCGACAGGCCGACGAGGGCGAGCGGCCCGCGCACGCGGACATAGGGAAACATCCGGTCGGTCTTGAAGCTGTCCGGCGTGGTGTCGCCCGTCATCCAGGGCCGCCACGCGGCGCAGACCTTCTCATAGGCGCCAGGTACGTAGGCGTCGTGGTTGCCCGGGATGACCGAGACGTCGGCCGGCTTGCCGGTCGTCTCCAGCCACGCCTTCGTCGCCTCGATCTCGGCGTTGGTCGAGAGGTTCATCAGGTCGCCGGTGATCGCGAGGTGATCCGGACCCTTTTCCTCGATCTCCTCGAGCAGCGCCTCCAGCACGTTGCCGACCAGACGCTTGCGGCGGTGGCGCTGCCAATTGACATAGCCCGTGATACGTTTCGACGCGAGTTCGCGCAGCGAGAGCTCGGGCAGGGGCCCGAGATGGATGTCGGAGATATGAGCGAGTTGGACCATCAATCGAGACCTAGCGGCGTCCATTCCGCTCCGCAAGCCGGGGAGCGCGACGTGCCGCCCGAACATTCGTCGCTGCGCGCCTCGATCGTAACGCGGCTGCTGCACGTTTATTTCCTCATGACGCGTTCGATGACGCTCGGCGTGCGCGCCGCCGCCTTCGACGAGAACGGCCGGATCTTCCTCGTGCGCCATAGCTACGTCTCCGGCTGGCACATGCCGGGCGGCGGCGTCGAGCGGCGCGAAACGGCGCATGCGGCGCTCGAGAAGGAACTGCGCGAGGAGGGCAATCTCGTCTTCGGCGCTGCGCCGGAGCTCTTCGCCGTCTACTTCAACAACAAGACGAGCCGGCGCGACCACGTCCTCTTCTACCGCTGCCGCAACGTGCGCCAGACGGCGCCGAAGCAGCCCGACCGCGAGATCGTCGAGGCCGGCTTCTTCGGCGTCGACGCCCTGCCTGAGGGAACCACGAAAGCGACGCGCCGACGGCTCGCGGAGCTTCGCGGCGCGGCAGAGATTTCACCGATGTGGTAGGCCTGCGGCGCTGCCACCCGCTGATCTCCCATCTTGGGGGGAGAGGCCCGGCGGGGCAGAGGGCGCAGGGCGATGCCGCGTAATCGGCGTCGGTGAAAGCCGAGAGGCTATACCCCTCTTTCCGCTTCGCTGACCTCTCCCCGCAAGGGGAGAGACTGGACGCTCAGCTTATGCCGCTTGTCTCAGGCGCCCCCGGCCGTGCGGCTCGTTCCAGTCCATCTCCGGGCCGAGGGGGACGATGCCGGTCGGGTTCACCGTCTTGTGGCTCATGTAGTAGTGCCGCGTGATGTGCAGGAAGTTCACCGTCTCCGAGACGCCCGGCACCTGGTAGAGCTCGCGGGCATAGGCCCAGAGGTTCGGATAGTCGACGATCCGGCGGTGGTTGCACTTGAAGTGGCCGTAGTAGACGGCGTCGAAGCGCACCAGCGTCGTGAACAGGCGCCAGTCTGCCTCCGTGATCCTTTCGCCCGTCAGGTAGCGCCTTCTGCTCAGGCGCTCCTCCAGCATGTCGAACGTCTCGAAGAGCGCCTGGAAGTTCTCCTCGTAGGCAGCCTGCGTCGTCGCGAAGCCGCACTTGTAGACGCCGTTGTTGACCGTTCGGTAGACGGTGTCGTTGATCGCGTCGATCTCCGGCCGCTGGTCCTCGGGATAATAATCCGTCCTGACGTCGGTCAGCGCGTCGAAGGCCGAGTTCATCATCCGGATGATCTCGGAGGATTCGTTGTTGACGATCGTCCCGCGCTTCTTGTCCCAGAGCGTCGGCACGGTGACGCGGCCGGTGAAGTGCGGGTCGGCCTTGACGTAGACCTGCCAGAGCGTATCGGCACCGTTCACCGCGTCGAGCGTGCCGCCGTCGCGGCCGCGGAATTCCCAGCCGTTCTCGCCCATCAGGTAGTCGACGATCGAGATCGGGATGATCGCTTCCAGCTTCTTCAGCTTGCGGAAGATGAGCGTCCGGTGCGCCCAGGGACAGGCGAGCGAGACGTAGAGGTGATAGCGGTCGGGCTCGGCCGCGAAGCCGCCTTCGCCGCTCGGCCCCGGGCTGCCGTCGGGCGTCACCCAGTTGCGAAAGCGCGATTCTTCGCGGCGGAAACGCCCGTTCGACGCCTTCGTGTCGTACCAGACGTCCTGCCAGATGCCGTCCACCAGCTTGCCCATTCCGCTTCTCCTTTGCCGCAGACGAAGATAGGCCATTGCATCCGCGGATCGAGCGCCGGGGCGTGAACGCTGCGTTTTCCGTTGGACGCGGCTTCTCCGCCATGCTAACGGCGATCCCGCTTCCGGAACGAGACCGATGGCCGATCGAGGAACCTTGCGACGACGCTGACGAACGACCCCGCCTCTGCGGGCGCATCCTGCCGTCTTCCTTCCATCGCCAGGTCATCCCCGATGCCGATCACCGACTATGTCTTCCTCACCGAAGATCCCTCTCACGACGCCGCCATCCGCCTCATCAACGATGAAGCCTTCGGGCCCGGCCGCTTCACGCGCGCGGCCGAGCGTATCCGCGAGCAGGGGCCGCACGAAGCCGCACTCTCCTTCGTCTGCGCCGATCGGGGCGAGACCATCGGCTCGGTGCGGATGACGCCGGTCCAGGCGGGGCCGGTCAGCGGCCACCTGCTCG
This sequence comes from Pararhizobium sp., assembly GCA_051960215.1. Taxonomy (GTDB): domain Bacteria; phylum Pseudomonadota; class Alphaproteobacteria; order Rhizobiales; family Rhizobiaceae; genus Pararhizobium_B. The sequence goes on along the minus strand of JBQCEN010000027.1, from coordinate 8,791 downwards.
GGCCGCTCGCCGTGCGGCCGTCCCACAAGAACCTCGGCATCGGGCGCGAACTGGTGCGGATCGCGGTGGAGGCGGCGCGGCGGGTGGCGAGCGAGGCCGTCATCCTCGTCGGCGACCCGCCGTATTACGGGCCGCTCGGCTTCAGGCCGGTGAGCTACGGCGCGCTCGTCTTCCCCGGTCCGGTCGATCCGGCACGGGTGCTCGCCCATCCGCTGGAGCCGGGCGCGCTGGAGCGGCTTTCCGGCCGGATCCGTCATCGCAACCAGCCCTGAAGGGCGGTCAGCGGCCCTCGCGGTACCAGGTCGAGCCGAAGGCCAGGAGCAGGATCGCGAGGCCGAGGAAGCCGGCGAAGAGCGGGATGCGGGTGACGCCGCGCAGCACGCTGTCGCCGGTCATCTGCAGCGCCATCCGGTTGCCGCTTGCGGCCCTGACTTCGCCATTGACCGGCAGCACGGACGGCACGGAGACGCTGCCGCCCGCGCCGACCACGCGTTCGTCGACGCCGTGCGTCTCGTTGGTGATGCCGGCGAGCTTGTCCGTCGTCGACACGGCCGCCTTGAACTCCGGCGCGTCGACGGCGCCGACATGGGCAAGCGCGGTCAGCTTGCCGTCGGTGACGGTGAAGAGGCCGGTCTCGCGCGTCGCGAGTTCGCCGCGGTAGAGGCCGGGCTCCGCCCGCTTCAGCGGAACGGTGCGCGTCGCGCCGGAGGGCAGCCTGACGACGGCATCCGGTGCGGAATCGGCCATCGTCTGGCGCTCGATCTCCAGCGTCCGGCCTTGCGCATCGGCGCGCAGCGCCTCTTCCTCGAGCGCCGGCTCCTTCATCAGCCAGTGGGCGATCCGCCGGTAGAGCGCGGCATGCGGGCCGCCGCCTTCGAAGCCGCGCGCCCAGAGCCAGCCGTTGTCGGAAAGAAGCAGCGCGACCCGGCCCTTGCCGGCCCGGTTGAGGATCAAGAGCGGCTTGCCGTCCGGGCCGTTCATGACCGTCTCGCCCTTGGGATTGGAGACGTCGACGGAGCGGAACCAGCGGCCCCATTCCGGCGGCTCGCTCGCCGAGCCCGGAAGGTCGCGGGTGACCGGGTGCTTGCGGCCTTCCTTCGACAGGCGCGGATAGAAGCCGACGGAATCGACATTGCCCGTCGGCATCGCCGGAAGCACCGGCGCGAGCGGCGTATCGGCGATCGAATCATTGCCGGCATATTCCGGCCCGGCGGCGATCAGCAGCGCGCCGCCCTCTTCGACGTAGCGGGCGATGTTGTCGTAGTAGAGGATCGGCAGAACGCCGCGCCGCTGGTAGCGGTCGAGCACGATCAGGTCGAACTGCTTGATCTTCTCGACGAAGAGCTCGCGCGTCGGGAAGGCGATCAGCGACAGCTCGTTGATCGGCGTGCCGTCCTGCTTCTCCGGCGGCCGCAGGATCGTGAAGTGGACGAGGTCGACGGAGGCGTCCGACTTCAGGAGGTTGCGCCAGGAGCGCTCGCCGGAATGGGGTTCCCCGGAGACCAGGAGCACGCGCAGGTTCTGGCGGATGCCGTCCATCAGGGTGACCGCCGTGTTGTTGTCGGCGGTGATCTCGTCCTTCAGCGTGTCTGTGGTGAATTCGAGGATGTTCTTTCCGCCGCGCGGGACCTTGAAGGTGAAGGGCACGGCGCGTCCGACCGGCACCGATTCGCGGCTGAGCACCGAACCGTTCAGCCGGACCGTCACGTTGGCGCTGCCGCCTTCGCTGCGGCCATCGTCGAGGACGTGGTAGACGATCGTCTGGTTCTCCCCGACAATCCCGAAGCGCGGCGCCTTGACGACCTCGATCCGCCGGTCGACTTCGCCTTCATGGCCGGTGATCAGCGCGTGGACGGGCGCCTTGAAGCCGAGGGCGGCGGCGGAATTGGGGATGTCGTGGACCTCACCGTCGGTGATCAGGATGGCGCCGCCAACGCGGCCCATCGGCACGTCCTGCAGTGTCGTGGCGAGCGTCTCGAAGAGCCGCGTCGACGGCGCCTCGTCGCGTCCGTCGTCCGTGAAATCGGCGATCCTGACCTCGAAGCCCGGATAGCGGGCGAGGCGGGCCTTGACCTCGGCCAGCGCCTTGTCCGTCTCCGCCTTGCGTTCCGCGGACGCCTGGCTCTGGCTGCGGTCGACGACGACGGCGACGACGCTCTTCAGCGGGTCGCGCTGCTCCTTGAGGAAGACCGGGTTGACGAGCGCGAGCAGTAGCGCGGCAAGCGCCAGGGCGCGCAGCGCGCTGCCGCGCACGCCGCGCCAAAAGCCGACCGCGACGAGCAGCGCGGCGACCACGGCGAACGCGACGAGGACCGGGACGGGGAGGAGGGGCGCGACGTCGAAGCGCATCGGCTACTGCCCCAGCCGTTCGAGCAGCGCCGGCACGTGCACCTGGTCGGCCTTGTAGTTGCCGGTCAGCATGTACATGACGATGTTGACGCCGACGCGGAAGGCATATTCGCGCTGCTCCGGGTCGTTGGGCACGGTCGGGTAGAGGGGCGAGCCGCTCTCGTCGAGCGCCCAGGCCCCGGCGAGATCGTTGCTGGTGATGATGATCGAGGAGACGCCGTCACCGGCGCGCGCCGGGCGGCCGGCCTCCTTCTTAGCGTCCGGCTGCGCTTCGACCCACATCTGGCCGCCGGCATAGCGGCCGGGGAAATTGCTGAGCAGGTAGAAAGCCTTGGTCAGAACGTGATCGGGCGGCACGGGCTCCAGCGGCGGCACGTCGAGATTGGCGAGGATCGCCCGCAGGCGCTGCGTCTCGGGCGTCACCGCGCCGCCGGAGGTCAGCGTCGTCATCTGGTCGCGGGTGTCGAAGAGCACGGTTCCGCCGTTCTTCATGTAGGCGTCGATGCGGCTGATCGCGGCGTCCGACGGCATCGGGCCGTTGGCGCTCATCGGCCAGTAGATGAGCGGATAGAAGGCAAGGGGATCGTGCTCGATGTCGACGCCAACCGGCTTCCCCGGTTCGAGTGCGGTGCGGTAGGTGAGGTACTGCGACAGGCCGTAAAGCCCCTGTTCGCTGACGCGGTCGACGTCGGCGTCGCCGGTAACGACATAGGCGAGGTGGGTGGTGTCGATCTTGTCGAGGATCTGGTCGTCGCCCGGCTTGGTGTCCGCCGCGAAGGCGTGCGGCGGCGCGAAGGCGGCGAGGGCACCCGCAACCGCGAGAGCGAGGATCAGCGACGCGGCACCGGTGCGGACGCCGCCACGGAGCCGCCCAAGCGACAGCGCGCCGCCCATGGCGAGCACCACCAGGCTGTCGATCATCAACAGGATCATCGCGGCACCGAAGAGCCAGGGCTTGAGCGAGCGGGCGGCAGTCGCGGCGAGGCCGCCATGCGTCACGGGAACGGTCGTCTGCGGCAGCGTCAGCGCCGCGAGCATATCGCCGCTGCGCATCAGGTTCAGCGCCCGGAAGCCGTCCTTGGTTCCATAGAGGCCCGGCGGATGATCGAGCGAGGCCGCCGGCAGCGTGTTGCCGGAAACCTCGATCGGCCGCGCGTCGCCCGAAGGCTGGACGAGCGCGCCGTTCGCGTCGAGCAGGCGGAAGGGCGGCAGCGACTGCGGCTTGCCGCTGGCGCTGCGCGTGTTCGTGGCCGTCGCATGGGAGAGCTGGACCGTCCGCCGCAGCATTTCGACGAAGGTGCCGGAGAGCGGCAGGTTCGACCAGGTCGCCGCCGCCGTCACGTGGAAGAGTACGATGCGGCCCGAGCCGAGCGTGCGGGAGGTGACGAGCGGCGTTCCGTCGGTGAGGCTCGCCCAGGTGCGGCCCTCCAGGTCCGGCGACGGCTCCGCAAGCACCTGGCGTTTCACGGTCACGTCCTTCGGCCGATCCATTCCGGCGAAGGGGCTCGAAGCGGGGAAGGCGGCGAGCTTCTGCGGCTCGCTCCAGGACATCGTGCCGCCGAGCGCTCGTTCACCGGCGCGAAGCCTCACCGGGATCAGCGGGTCGCTGTCGGTCTCGCCGGCAAGCCGCGGACCTGCGAAGCGGATCAGCATGCCGCCGTCCTCGATCCATTTCTGCAGCTTCGGGTAGAGGTCGGTCGGCAGGGTGCCGATGTCCGTCATGACGAGCACGGAGGGGTGCTGGGCGAGGAGTTCCGGGACCGCCTTGACGAGGTCGCTGTCCTTCGGCTCGACGAGGTCGGCATAGGGCTGCAGCGCGCGGCGGACGTAGTAGAGCGGCGAGAGGAGCGGCTGTGCGCTGTCGAGCGGCTCGCCTGAGAGCAGCGCCACGCGGCGGCGCCGGAAGCTGTCGTCGAGGAGATAGACGGCGCCGGAGGTGCCGAGCCCGGTGATCGCGACGCGGGCGAAATCGTTGCGGAGCTCGAAGGGCGCGTCGATCGTGCCCGTCGCCTCGCTCTTGCCGGCGTCGAAATGCAGCGACCCGCCGGCGATCGACCGGCCTTTCGAATCGAAGGCGGCGAGCGGGATGGTGCGCGCGCCGGCCGGGTCGAGGCGCACGGCGTGGACGCGGAAGCCATTGGCGCCGTTCGCCGCCGAGGTGAGCGCGACGGCGTTGCCGGGATCGCCCTCGACCAGGCGGATGCCGTGCGGGTTCGCTCCGAGCATCGTCTTCAGGGCATCGGGGCTCTCCTTGGTCTCGATGCCGTCGGCGAGGTAGACGAGCGAGCCGGGCCGCGTCTCGCCGAGCGCCGTCCGCAGGGCGCGCGCCGCCGCTTGCCGGTCGGGCCGGGTCGGCCGCGGCTTGGCGGCGGCGAGCCGGTCGCGCGCGGCGGAGGCCGTCGTCGGCGTGGGGTCGTTGTTCTTCTCCGCCGTCAGCGTCAGCGAGACCGGCACGTTCTCCTTCTCCGCGGCGTCGATCAGGGCGTTCGCCGTGCGCAGGCGGGCGCGCCAGTCCGGCGCCGTCGCCCAGCTGTTGTCGACGACGAGGGTGAGCGGGCCGTCGCGCGAGACGGTGTTCTGCTCCGGATTGATGACCGGGTCGGCGAGCGCCAGGATCACCAGCGCCGCCATGGCCAGCCGGAGCAGCGTCAGCCACCAGGGACTCTTCGACGGCGTCTCCTCTTTCTTCAGCACGCGCGCGAGGATGCGGAGCGGCGGGAACACCTCGTCGCGCGGGCGCGGCGGCGTCATGCTCAGGAGCCACCAGATCACCGGCAGGGCGATCAGGCCGAAGAGCACGGCGGGTGCCCCGAACGCGAAGGGCAATCCCGCGATCACGAGGCGATCCTTGCGGCGCCCGGCTGGCCGGACAGCAGCGTGTGCATGGCGACCAGCGCCTCGGAGGCGGGCCGGTCCGTGCGGTGGCTGACGAAGGTCCAGCCGAGGCGGCGAAGCTCGCCTGCGAGCGTCTCGCGCCGCGCGCGATAGACATTCTGGTAATCGTCGCGGAGCGTCTCGGCCCGGCCGGCCGTCAGCTTCGCACCGGTCTCGGGATCACGGAACTCGGTGCGGCCGGCATAGGGGAAGATCTCCTCCACCGGGTCCGAAACCTCGACGACGTGGCCACGGATGCCGCGCCGGGCGACCGGCGCGATGCGCTCGAGCACGGCCTCGACCGGCTCGAGGAAATCGCCAATCAGCACGATCTCGCTGCGCTGGCGCACCGGCGTCAGGTCCGGCAGGCCCACTGACGGCGCTTCGTGAACGAGCGCCGTCGCCAGCCGCTCGGCCGCATTGCGCGCGGCGACCGGCTCCATGACACCGGGCGAGGCGATGCGCTCGCCGGAGCGTGCCAGAACCTCGGCAAGCGCCAGCTGGAGCACCAGCGCGCGGGCCTCCTTCGAGACGGGGGCGAGATCGGAGCGGAAGAGCATGGAGGCGGAGGCATCGCCCCAGATCCAGAGCGTGTGGGCCGCCTCCCATTCCTTGTCGCGCAAATAGGTGTGGTCGTCGCGCGCCGAGCGGCGCCAGTCGATCCGGGCGATGCTCTCGCCGGGGACATAGGGGCGGAACTGCCAGAAGTTCTCGCCGATGCCGCGCCGACGGCGGCCGTGCCAGCCCGCGATCACCGTATTGGCGACGCGGCGCGCCTCGACGAGGCAATCCGGCACGAGGGCGGCGCGCTGGCGCGCCCGCGCCAGTGCCGTCGTGCTCGGCGTGCGGTCGACGATGTGGCCGCGGCCCGCCATCTCGCCTCAGCCGCCGCGCGCGGACTTGAGGAGGTCGGCGATGACGTCGCGGACGCCGATGCCCTCCGCCCGCGCGGCGAAATTGAGCGCCATGCGGTGCTGCAGCACCGGCTCGGCAAGCGCATGCACATCATCGATCGAAGGCGCGAGCCGGCCCTCGTAGAGCGCCCGGGCGCGGGCGCAGAGCATCAGCGCCTGTCCGGCGCGCGGGCCGGGGCCCCAGGCGACATGCTTGTCGGTCGCGGCGTTGCCCGTGCCGGGACGGGCGGAGCGCACGAGGGAAAGAATCGCGTCGACGACCTTCTCGCTGACCGGCATCCGGCGGATCAAGGCCTGGATCTCGCGGAGCCGCTCGGCGGAGAGCACCGGCTTCGCTTCGGCTTCCTCGATGCCCGTCGTCTCGAGCAGGATCCGGCGTTCGGCGGCCAGTTCCGGATAGAGGACATCGACCTGCATCAGGAAGCGGTCGAGCTGCGCCTCGGGCAGCGGGTACGTGCCTTCCTGCTCCAGCGGGTTCTGCGTCGCGAGCACGTGGAAGGGAGCCGGCAGGTCGTTTCGCTCGCCGGCGACCGTCACGTGATATTCCTGCATCGCCTGCAGCAGTGCCGACTGGGTGCGCGGCGAGGCGCGGTTGATCTCGTCGGCCATCAGGAGCTGTGCGAAGATCGGGCCCGGAACGAAGCGGAAGGAGCGCCGACCGGTCTCGTCCTGGTCCATGACTTCCGATCCGAGGATGTCGGACGGCATCAGGTCCGGCGTGAACTGCACGCGGTTGGAGGCGAGGCCGAGCACCGTGCCGAGCGTGGCGACCAGCTTCGTCTTCGCAAGGCCCGGGACGCCGACGAGGAGCGCATGGCCGCCGGAGAGGATCGCAAGCAGCGTGCGCTCGACAACCGCCTCCTGTCCGAAGATGACGGAGCCGACCTCCTCGCGCACACGGGCGATGTCGGCGAGCGCGCCCTCGGCGGCCGCGACCATCGCCTTCTCGTCGAGAGGACTCTCGCTCGTCTGGATTACACTCATCGCACTTTCTCCGGCAGGTGTCCGGAGGTGGCTCCGGGAAGGCGTGCGGGGGCGCCAGGAAGGACCCGCTCCAGAAGCTTATTGCGCCGCGAATGGCTGACAAGCCGCAACCGATTCACTATTTGCGGAGTTGGGAGAAATCATGGTCGGGACGATGTCGCAAGACGAGATGGCGGGTGCACGCGATGCGGCCGGACTGGAGGCGCTGATCGCGCGGGCTGCCGCCGACGCCGCGGGACGCGGGCGGGGCCTGCCGCCTGTCGAGAAATGGAACCCGCCCTTCTGCGGCGACATCGACATGGAGATCCGGGCCGACGGCACCTGGTTCTACATGGGAACGCCAATCGGGCGCATGCCGCTCGTCCGCCTCTTCTCCACGGTCCTCAGGAAGGACGAGGACGGCCGGACCTATCTCGTCACGCCTGTGGAAAAGGTCGGCATCCGCGTCGAGGATGCGCCCTTCCTCGCCGTCGAGATGAGCGTCACGGGCGAGTCGGTCTCGCAACGGCTGACCTTCCGGACGAACGTGGGTGACGTCGTCGAGGCGGGGGCGGAGCATCCCCTGCGCTTCTCCCTCTCCGGCGGCAACGACGGCCTCAAGCCCTATCTCCATGTCCGCGGCCGGCTCGAGGCGCTCGTCAGCCGGGCGCTGATGTACGACCTGGTCGAGGTCGGCGAGACGATCGAGATCGGCGGCGAGGCGATGTTCGCGGTGCGGTCCGGGGGCGCCGTCTTTCCGGTCATGCCGAAGGCGGAACTGGATTCGCTGAGCGCATGAAGACCACCGAACCCGAGCCTTTCAGCGCCGAGGATTTCCGCCGCCGCGTTACTGGAATGCAGGCGCTCGACGCCGGCGCCTGGAGCAGCTTCGGCGATCACCGGCTCAATCCGGATATCGTCGACGAGCTCCAGTCGGCGCGGCTGCGCGACGCGGCCGTTCTGGTACCGGTTGTCGACACCGGCAAGGAGGCGCGCGTCATCCTCACGCAGCGCACGACGACACTCCGGCGCCATTCCGGGCAGGTGGCGTTTCCCGGCGGCGCGATCGATCCGTCGGATGCAAGCGTCGAAGCGGCGGCGATGCGCGAGGCGAAGGAAGAGATCGGGCTCGATCCGGCCTTCGTCGAGCCGATCGGCAGGCTGCCGGACTACCTGACGACGACCGGCTTCCGCATCACGCCGGTGCTTTCGATCGTCACGCCGGGTTTCACGACGGCGCTCAATCCGGCAGAAGTCGCCGCAGTCTTCGAAGTGCCACTGTCGTTCCTTATGACGGAGGCGAATCACAGGCGCGAGAGCCGGGTGTGGCAGGGCCGCGAACGACACTACTACACCATGCCCTATGACGCCTGGTTCATCTGGGGCGTGACTGCAGGCATCCTTCGAACCCTCTATGAGAGATTGTACCTTTGAGCAGGCCGGTCAGGACCTCCGTCAGGGAGGACGAATGGTTCCGTGACGTGGGGCTGCAGCGCATCCTGGCGCTGCTCAACCGCGAGCAGGGCGAGGCGCGGATCGTCGGGGGCGCCGTGCGCAACGCGCTCCTCGGCATGGCCGTGAGCGATATCGACATGGCGACGACGCTCCTGCCGGAAGAGGTGCTGGCGCGCGCCGCTCAGGCTTCCATCAAGGCGGTTCCGACGGGAATCGATCACGGCACGGTGACGCTC